>JBMYQW010000008.1:0-30555 GCA_049601735.1 Spirulinaceae cyanobacterium | reverse complement strand
TTTCGGCTGCTCTTTTTTGAAATTGACTATATCCATGAAGGCAAAAATGCCGAGCGGTTTAAGACCAATTTTCAAGATTTTCCCCACATTCGTGTGCCCAAGGTCTATTGGCGCTACACCTCTACCAAGGTCCTGACGCTGGAATATCTGCCGGACATCAAAATTGATGATGTGGAAACGCTCAAAGCCTGCGATCTTGACCCCAATGAACTGATTCAGGCGGGCGTCTCTTGCTATCTCAAACAGATTTTAGAAGATGGCTTTTTCCAATCTGATCCTCATCCGGGTAACATGGCGGTCGATCGCCAGGATGGCCAGATGATTTTTTATGATTTCGGCACGATGTCCGAGATCAATGGGCTCAAGCAAGATGAAATGATTGCGACGCTGTTTGCTGTGATTCGCCGCGATGCCGAAAGCCTACTCCAGAGCCTGATTAATATGGGGTTGCTTGAAGCCGATGGCGATAACATTGTGCCCCTGCGACGCATGGTCAAGTTTGTGCTCGATCGCTTTCGAGAAAAACCCATCGACCTGCGGGCCTTTCAAGAAATGGGCGATGAGGTCTATACGCTCTTTGAGCAGGAGCCCTTTCGATTGCCCTCGGAGATGATGTTTGTGGTCAAGGCGATCACCACGCTTGATGGTATTGCCCGCGCCCTCAACCCCAACTACAACTTGCTGGCGGCCAGCCAACCCTTCATCAAACGTTTCACCGAGAGCGCCGATAAGCGCAGCCTGATCGCCAAAGTCGCCCAGCAGACGACCGCCTTTGTCAAAGCCCGCGTCAACCAGCCCCATCCCGCGCAAACCGCCATTTCTGGCTTGGAAACGCGCCTAGAGCAGGGCGATTTTGAATTTCCGACCCGCTCTGAGCGCAGCGATCGCCTCCTCCGCCGCATTAACCTGGCTCTGAAATGCCTGGTCTACACTGGGCTGTTTGGCTTTTTGCTTTTGGCAGGCGTCGGGCTGCTGATCGCTGGCTATATTGGGGGGGCGATCGCCCTCTGGTGTGGGTCGGGCTTTTGGCTGCTCCTGCTCGTGCGCAGTCTGATCAAGCTCTGGCTCCGGGAGCGGATGGAGCAGCGATTGCTCCGTTGAGTCGCATCCTCGAGATGTACCCCCATGTCAGCTTGCTTGTCGCCTGAGTGAACGCGCCCGCTATTCGATTCGCCAAACACCTCAAAACCACATCCCTGGTCTTGTCGATCGCAGCATCGCCGCGCAAGCAGAGTTTCTACTATCTTGATATGCAATACCTCTACCTCCACGGTTTTGCTTCGAGCCCCCAGTCCACCAAGGCCCAATATCTACGCGATCGCTGCCAAGAGCGCGATCGCCCTCTCGAAATCCTTGATCTCAACCAAGGCGATTTCACCCACCTCACCCTCAGTCGCCAAATCCAACAAACGATCGCCCATTTTCAAGCTGCGCCAACCCCTGTCACCCTGATCGGTTCTAGCTTTGGGGCATTGACCGCCGTTTGGGTCGCCCAAGCGCAGCCCCAAGTGCAGCAACTGGTGCTCCTGGCGCCGGCCTTTGGCTTTCCCCAAACCTGGGTCGATCGCCTGGGCCAGGCACAACTCGCGCAATGGCAGCAAGACCAATATTTGTCGGTTTATCACTACGGCAATCGCCAAGAGCAACGCCTGCATTACGACTTTTTCTTAGATGCCCAGCAATACGATCTGGCCCAGGCAACCCGTGACCTACCCACCCAGATTCTGCATGGCATTCACGATGAGGTGGTTGCCATTGAACAATCCCGCAATTATGCAGCAGACCATCCATCGGTAGAGCTAATCGAACTCGATAGTGATCACAGCCTTAATGACAAACTGCCGGAGATTTGGCAGGCGGTGCAACGGTTTTTGGCGATCGCCTAATGTGGCATCCGGTTGTGGTGTAGAGTTGCCAGGAACAGGTTGAAAGAACGCACCATGAAGCTCTACAAATGGCAAACCTATTGCTGTGCCTACGATCAGCATGATCCCCCCACGGGCGAACCCAGCGGCCCGCCCCTGCTGCTGATCCATCCGATCGGCGTTGGCTTGGGGCGTTGGTTTTGGCATCGCTTCATGGGCGCTTGGTACACCGCAGGCTACCGCAACCGGATTTACAACCCCGACTTGCTCGGCTGTGGTGATAGCGATCTGCCCCGCGTTGCTTACCATCCTGAAGATTGGGCCCGCCAGTTGCAATGCCTGGTGCAAGAGCGAATTCAAGAGCCCGTGGTGATTGTGGCCCAGGGGGCGCTGTTTCCGGTGGCGATCGCCTGTGCCGAGTTATTTCCTGAGCAAATTAAAGGTATTGCCCTCTCAGGGCCACCGGCCTGGCGCTTGATGACTACGCCCACCAGCGATCGCGCCCAGCGAATTGCCTGGAACCTCTTTGATACCCCGCTCGGGATCGCGTTCTACGCCTATGCCCGCAGTCGCGGGTTTCTCGCCTCGTTCTCAGAGCGGCAGCTGTTTGGCCGTGCGGAAGATGTTGATGCCCAATGGCTGGATGCGTTGCAGGCGGGTGCAAAGCAGCAGGCTAGCCGTCATGCGGTGTTTTCGTTTCTGTCGGGGTTTTGGCGGCAGGATTATGGAGCGGCGATCGCAACGCTTCCTTGTCCAACCCTGGTCATCTTTGGTGAAGGGGCCTCCAGCGTGACCAAGGGCTACGTGGAAACCGCCGAGGAGCGTTTAGCGGCCTATCTCAAGCATCTGTCCCAGGGTCAAGGCGGCATCATTCCGGGGCGCAATGTGTTGCCCTACGAGTCCACGGACGCTTTTGTGGAGAGGGTGGGAGAATTTTGGGCTGAACTGTGATCACTCCTACCGCTCACGCTAACGCTAACCCGAGAAGAACCGCGTATACAGATAGGGGTTAAAAAACCTCAAAAGATGCTACGATCGCCCGCCATTGCTCCGGCATCTGTTGCCAGCGTCGCTCTGGCAGCGAAAGGCTAAAGGTAAAGAGTTGCTGCTTGCGGATCACCGCCCGCGCCAGATTGTGGCGAGTCGGTGCGTCGGGTCGCCGCAGACTATATTCCAGCGTGTAATAGGTCGCCAAACCCTGTTGCTCCGAGAAATTCGAGAACAACCTCCGGCTGGCTGGCTTGTAACTGCGCCTGTCGTTCTTGAAAAAAGCGATAGCCCACCTCGGTGGCTGTGCCCAACTCAGTAATGTTCTGAATCGCATCCTCCGGCACTGGATTGATGATCAGGCTCAAGTTAGCCGTCAAATCGCTGCCATCGCGCCATACTTCCACCACCCCCGGCGACGCCTCCTGCACCGTAACTTCTGCCCAGCCCAGGGGCGTATCAAACTCATAGCCCCCAGCCAAATCCAGATGATGGGGCAGCGTCGCGGCAGTGCAGCTAACCAGGCCCAGCCAGACGAGCAACACCAGTACAACCCTGAAGCGGTGGACAGTGAATAGCTTGCACCTTGGCGTCCAGCAAACCCAGCTCTGGTCGGTCATGCCTAAGAGGTTCTGATCAGGCTCAAGGTTCGGTTTCGGGTTCGTTTTGCTCCGGGGCGGGCTTGAGCGCCGCAAAGTCTTCGGGGCGGAGGTTGGAAATGAAGCTGCGGAAGGCTTGGCGTTCTTCCTCATCCGCATCCCGATCGACGGGAATTGAGGCTTCGGCCACCACCTCTTCCACTACCCAGATGGGGGTTTGGGTGCGCAGGGCGACAGCGATCGCATCACTGGGGCGACAGTCTAGCTCGCGGGCTTCGCCGTCTTTTTCCATGCAGAGCACCGCAAAGAACGTGCTATCGCGCAGGGCATGGATGATGATCTTCGTCAGATCCATCTCCCACACGTCGATGAGATTCCCAATCAGGTCATGGGTCAGCGGGCGCGGGGGTGGATCTTGGTCTTCGAGCGCACCGACGATCGCCTTTGCCTGCTCTTGGCCAATATAGATAGGGAGTGCCCGCCGATTACCGCCATCTTTGAGTAAGACGATAGGACTCCGGGTGTAAGCGTCTAGGGCAATGCCCGCAACAATCATTTCAATCATTGGCCGATCGTGTTCTGAACGAAACCGTCAAGGGCGCTTGAGCAGGTGAGTGGACTCTGTTGGTATTGGCAATGCATCGACAAATTTCAGTTGCCCCCCTCTGTTGACCTCAGTCTGTTGACCTCAATTGATTTGCTGCCCCTGATTTTGCGCTGACCCCGAGTGAGGTTAACTCTAGGGAGAATAAGGCCTAAAGTCCCTTCCCCTAGACGTTGAGCCAATTATACAACAGGCTTTCCAGAGCGGTTGGCCGCCGGGGTAAATATCTATATTTCCCTGGGCAGAGAATAATCGAGATGGGTTTAAGCTCCAATTCCACGGTAAAGTTATAGATTGTGACTATTCTTTCCCCAACGCATTACCATGGCTGTTCCCAAGAAGAAAACCTCAAATGCCAAGCGCGATCAGCGCCGTGCCCATTGGAATCGCAAAGCCGCCCTCGCTGCCCAGAGAGCCTTGTCCCAGGGCAAGTCGGTTTTGACGGGCAACTCTACCTTCTACTACCCGAGCGACGAAGATGATGACGATGATGATGAGTAAGCTCATACGTCACATCCCCTCCCCATAAATTATGTTGGGTCAATATGTCAGGTAAATATGTCGGGTAAATTTTTCCACAAGCCGACCCCTGACCAGGGCGATCGCGTTCCGCCGGGGCAACATTTAGCCAAAGGGTTCCCCGTTCTCAGCTACGGTGAGACGCCCCAGCTCCAGCCCGAAAACTGGCAACTGGAGATCCGGGGCTTAGACGCCCCGCTCACCTTCACCTGGGACGACCTCATGGCGCTTCCCCAGCAAGACTTCACCGCCGACTTTCACTGCGTCACGCGCTGGTCAAAGCTGGATGTGCAATGGCGCGGTGTGCGGGTGGTTGACCTGCTGGCAAGGTTGGAGTTGCCGACTCGGATGACCCATGTGTTGCAACATTGCATCGGCGGCTACACCACTAACCTGGAACTGGCGGACTTTGCACGGGCCGAGAACTTTTTCGCCCATACCCTCGATGGCGAGCCTCTCCCCGCTGACCATGGTGGCCCCGTCCGCACGGTCGTCCCCCACCTCTATGCCTGGAAGAGCGCCAAGTGGATCTCGGGCTTAGAATTCCTTGACCACGAGGAACTGGGGTTTTGGGAGAAAAATGGCTACCACCGTCGGGGTGAGCCTTGGGCGCAAGAACGCTACGCCGGACGTTAATACCGCAAGGCGGAATTCAGAATTCAAAGCGTATGAGTCCGCTAAAGCGGACAGAAAAGCGGAAGAAACTTTCTCCAAGAAGCGGAGTGGGCCGACCCACCTCCCCCTGCGGGTACTCCTCCCAAGAGGAGATCAAGAAATCCTCTCTCGGGAGGGGCGGTCTCGCGTAGCGATGACCGGGGTGGGTTCAGAATATTTTTGAACTAACCCCGGATTTGTTTCTTAGAAGGTGTGGGCTGTTCTGAACCCTGAACCCTAAACCCTGACCCCTCCTGCTGAACACGATAGGTTCGCCCATAGTCACAATCGGTACAACCGCCATTGACATGGATAAAGTTCAGAAAGGTGAGGCTAATCAGGAGTTGCGCCAGAACAATCACGACCAGCCAGCGGGTGCGTTCACAGTACGTTCGCGCTAACCAGAGAAAGGGAAAGGGAAAGACGATCGGAATGTAGTAGGGCACAACATTCGTGGCCGTGAGCGTAAACACACCACCAACGCCGAGCCCCAGGGCATTGAGATAGGGATCGAGTTGTGAATGGGTGGCACGCCAAGGCAGCAGCCGTTGGCGTCGATCTTGGAACCATCGAACCATCGCCCAGAGCCCCATCCCCACCAGCAAGCCATGGGCCGGAATCATCAGATACGTGGGAATATTGCCGAGACGGGGCTCCTGCAAAAATTGCGACCAAAACACCTGCTCCAGCGGATAGCTCAGATTCACGCCCAGTGCTGTTGTGAGCCATTGGGCATAAAACTTGGGCACCAGCAGCCCCACAATTGAGGACGAACTACGCTGCCATTGGGGCAATGCCGCCCAAAGCCAATAGACGAGGGGGATGCTTGCCACCAAGGAACCGAGCAGCCAGCCCAACCAAGCGATTTCCCGCAGGGTCTGCCGCCGGGCATCCTGCCAAACCGTCCAGAGCCAGAGACCCAGCGTGAAAAATAACCCGCCCAAATGCACCTGTCCAGCACAAAGGCTGGCGGCTCCCCAGAGGAATGCGCCCCAGAAGCGATCGCGCCACCAATGCCCCACAAAGCAGAGCAAGCAAAAGGGGGCCAGCAAGTCGGGAATCCAGATTTTGCGAGCAAAGACTAGGGCCAGGGGGTTGACGCTGGCGATCGCTAGCCCCCAGAGCCAGGTGAGCCATTCCTTTTGGGACACCTGCCAGAGCACAAAGCCGAAAAACAGCCAGAGCACCGCCACGTTGAGCAGCATCACGCCCCGCACCATCGCCACCGGAGTGGCGGCAAACTTAGCAATTAGGGCAAAACACCAGAGCCCCAACCCAGGGTTAGGAATGCCGATCGAACTCATGATCCCCCCCGGCGGCAGCGGCCAAGGGTTTTGGGCGAGTTGACGGGCCTCGGTAAACATCCATTGCTCTTCACTTTTCCATTCCATATCGGCCGCCCAAACCAGTCGCAGCACCGAGCCGATCACCAGGCAGGCGATGACGAACCAGAGTTGTTGGCGGGGGGTTAGGCGCATGGGAAGGCAGAGGGAAGTAGAGCTTTGCTCGTGCGGAGCAGGCAGAAAGATGAAAAAGATTTCCATCAACTTTAATTGATTCACTTTGCTATCCAGCGTGGCCACGAATACATTAAACCGCTGCCAATCACCAATACCCAGATCAACCAATCGCCCCAGCGCACGTAGAGCGTTTTTCGCCTGCGACGCTCCACTGTGGCGCTGTGCAATGCGTAAACATCCATTTCAGAGCGCCATTGGCTCTGGCCGTGGGGATTCACAATGGCCGAATAGCCCGTGTTGGTTGCCCGAATGGCCCAGCGATCCGTTTCGATCGCCCGCATTACATCCAGAGCATGGTGCTGGGCAGGCATCACGGCGCTGTAATGGGCATTGTTTGAGGCCGTGACGATAAATTCACCGCCTTGGGCCGCTTGACGACGAAAATGTTCGGGGAATGCGGATTCGTAGCAGATACCAACGATCGCCGGGCCAAAGGGCGTTGCCAAGGTCTGATGCACCGTACCCGCCGCCAGTTGCGCATCAAGGGGAGAAAGGCGACGAATCACCTGTCCCAATAAGGCGGCAAAGGGAATATATTCCCCCAGCGGCACGAGTTTCACTTTATCGTATCGGCTCAGGGTTTTCCCGGTTGCCGTGATACTAAACAGGCTATTGGTGAGCGCCGCTCCCTCCTGCCCAAACGCCCCCACCCACACAGGCACTTGCTGACGTTGAACGGCGTGGTAAAAGGGATGCTGTTTTTCCACCAATATTGACCAAACAAACGGCAAGGCAGTCTCGGGGGTGGCAACCACGTCAACCCCCTGTGCGGCTAGCTCGTTGTAGCCCTCGGTATAGCCTGCGATCGCCCGTCGCCAACCTTCGGGGTAGAGTTTAATCTCGTTGGGAATATTGCCCTGGATGATACCCACCCGAAAGGTCGGATAGGTATGGGCCGCCTCGGGCCATTGCATCAGCGCGTAGCCGCCCCCGATGGTGATACCGAGAAGACCCATCCCGCTAATCACCAGTCGCCAGAACGAGGAGGTCGGGCGCAGGGACATCAGGATGGTGCTCAACGCTTTGATAGCAGTTAAGAATTCAATTCGGACATCACGTAGGGTGGGCATTGCCCACCAATCGTCAGTTTTTGCGATCGTTTGGGGTTTCGTTGAGGCAAGCGCGGCCTTATCAATGGATTGTCTAAAATTCTCCGCAACCGGGTAGGGGTGGGTTTGAAACCCGCCCCTACGCGATGGTGCGGGGGGTGAAGATGGGGCCGATTCGGTCGAGCGCAAGGCCAAAACCGCCTCTGCGATCAGACCATTCACGCCCACAATCAACGCCGTCACAACCGTTGGCCCCGAGAGCCGTCCCCAATGCAAAATCCAGAGATTATCGGGGCTTTGGGTATAGGCCAAGGACGACCACCAGAGCGGCCCCAACTGCCAGAGGGATTCTAAGGCACACCAGAGCGTGACGCCCGCACACCAGCGCCCTAGGAGGAAGGGGGGTGAAACCAGGGGCCAAAGCAACGCCCACAGTGCGGCGATCGCCGTCCCCCAGAGGGTAATCAACAGCCAGCAGACTAGGGCAATGCCAAGGCTAGCCAGCCAAGGAACCCCCATCCAAGTCATGGGATGGATGCCCGTAATCCAAAACAGGGCGCCGCCATAATAGCCAAACCCCCACAGCGCCCCGTAGAGGAGGCGCGATCGCCAGGTTGCCTTGCGACACAATCCCCAGAGCGGCGCAAAGGCCAGCCAAGCCCAGCCATACCAACTGAGAGGAGCCGTGGCCAACGCCATTACGCCGCCAGCCAGGAAGGCGATGACAGCACCGAAAAGAAGCCTTTTTCTAGAGTAGATTAGTGGAGTGTAACCCAGTGACTCCAGACGTTTTGGCGATTTCAGCTTTTGCATTACTTCCGGCCGGCCATAGCGCCCTGAACTCTGCACCCTAAACCCTGAACCCTAAACTTACCAGTCACGAACCAGCCGGAGTTGGGTGACGGTTTCGGGCAGCACACCCACCAGGCGAGCGATCGCTTCATCGGGAATCTGGGCGATCGTCGCCGCGTCAAACCAGGTTTCGAGATGATCCACCAGCAGTTGTACCCGCTCCTGGGGCAGCGGGTTCTGCGTCATCTGATGAAATAACTTAATCCATTGTCGCCGCATCCGATAAGCGCGCTCCTGTTCGTTGGCATCTTTGGGGTCGAGCAGCGACCAATTCCCCACCGGATAAATGGCGGTGGTGTCTTGATCAAAAATGCCGCCCACCGCCGCCCCTGGCCCAGCAAATTCCGCATGATGACGCTTGTAGATGATCAAGCCATTCTTACGGCGACTATTCACAATCCGGAGTTTTTGGCGCTGCAAGTCTCGCAAAACTTGAGCGATCGCGTCATCAGTAGCAGGCATGGTTACTCAAGCAAAATGGACGCTGCGCTCAATCGGTACAATCCTGCCGGATTGAGCATTGAGCCCCGCCTTTCTTTTCTCTACTCTGAAAGTTTAAACCTGGATGGCGGATACTGCCATGCTTTCTAGCGTGATCGTCAATCGGGAGAAAACCACGTTAGGGCAGCTCTAGGCGCTTGTGCAACAGCACTTGACGGGGTTGCTGTAAGAGCCAATTGATGTAAGTAAATTCGGTCGAGATGAGCTGATAGCCCAAGCCTTGATACAACGCCTGAGCCGGTTGATTTTGTTCGAGGGCATGGAGATAAATATCCCGAAATCCCCAGGCGATCGCTTGCTGTTCTGCCCGCAACAACAACTGGGTGGCAATTCCCCGCCGACGATATCGGGGATGAACCGCCACGTTAGACAGGTAAGGCGCTTCAAACACACAATGGCCATCATGTACCGGACGCACAGCCAGCTCTACCGTGCCAATCACCTTCACTCGCGGCTCCCGCACCGCCGTGAGACATTCATACTGCTGAGAGGGGGGATGCTTGAAGCGGTTGCGCAAGTCTTCGTAGATGCCGAGCCGCAGGAGGGGGTAGAGCCAGAACAGCCAACTGTGGGGGGGATGAAAACTATCCGCGAGCAAACCGGCCAGACCCTGGGCATCCCGAAGCTGCGCCGTTTGAATCGCAAAACGAGCATCATGCTCTAGCACCTCAGCAGCATTGTGCCGAGCGTGAACAGTAGAGGATAAGGGAAAGGAGGAACTCAAGCCAACCTGCGCAGATTACCGTAGATTTAAAAATTCATGTATATGGACGATCGCTTAGGCTTTGCGATCGATCCAGCTTTCTATTTTATCGAGAAACCGAATCCCCTTCATCACTCGCCGGGGAATGTTTAGATGCTGTTACATCAGTGGGGCTATCTGCGGGACGCGACGCCGCCGCTTAATCGGTGGGCCGGGGCGGTTGCTCCTGTTGTGCCAGGGGAGAATCTGTTGGGGGGGAAGTTGTTGTCGGGGGCTCTGGCTCTGCTTCGCCTTGCTCCAGCGGTGGAGTATCGGGTGATGGGTCGGCCATCCCTGTCATTTCTGTCGTTGGGCGATCGCCAATCACGCCATCAGCCAAAGCCTCTGCTCCTGGACTGCCCGACTCGGTTGCGGCAAAATCTGGGGCTGGAATCTTCGTCATGGGCTCACGGGAGAGGGGCGGCATTGCCTTGCCCCGAATCCCCGTTGCCAAGAAAATATCACTCAAGGTGGGGCAAAACGTGGTCAGTCCAAACGTTTCTGGATTCACCGGATTGTGATAAGTGAAATGGCGATAGTCCATACAAAAGCGATCCCAGGCTCCCACCTGAATTCGGAAGAGGCGAATCAGCGCATTCGCCAACCATTTGGAAACATCAATCTGAAACCAAATGCGCTTGCCAAAGTAAGCACAAATTTCACGGACGGCGTTGTTGACGTGCAAGGCCGGATTGCCTAGGACAATCTGTTTGACATAAATATCATCCAATTCATTCACCACCTGGTAGGGCAGGGGGTGATCCACCAGATAGGTAATCACCTGGGCAATATCCCGCGCGTGCAGAAAGTGAAAGCTCGCATCGGCCTTGAAGAGACGAATCAGCCCGACCCAGCGCACCACATCCGGGAGTCCCCCCGAGAGGTGGGAATAGGGCTTGGTTTCGCTGCCGCCAAAGACCAAAGTGGGGAATACGACCGTGATTTTGGGCGCGAGTTCGAGACGATGCAGCTGAGACAAACAGTCATACTTTGAGCGAATGTATTCGGTTCCCAGTTGCTTGGCCTCAGGCAAGGGCTTGTTATCCCGACCCAAAATACTGGCGGTCGAGAAGTAGAAAACCTGTTCACACCGCTCGGCATCTAGGAGCTTGAGCAGGCGAATGGTTTTAATGACGTTGACATCAAAGACTTCCTGGCTGCCGCCCCAGGCATTGGCCGTGAGGATGGCAATATCAATGGTTTTGAGCAGAGGCTGATGCTGCTCGATCTGGCGCATATCCCCTTCAAGCAGATGAATCCCCGGCCGGGCTTCCACATCAAACCGCACTTTGGCTCGATTCCGCACCAAAAAAAACAGCTCATGCTGCGTTTGCTCAATGAGCAGCTCCGCCAGATAATGACCGATGCAACCGCTACCGCCAGTAATAAAGATGCGTTTGGAAGCCATAATGGGTAGAGACGGGGCAATCTGCTCAACAGAAGCATTTAAGCATAGAACTGGAGCCCTGACCTTGACGATCGCCCTCCCCAGAATCGATGCAACGCCCGATTTATCTCGATCATCATGCGACGACGCCCGTCGCACCCGAGGTTTTAGCAGCGATGCTGCCCTACTTCACTGAGGCCTTTGGCAATGCATCGAGCTTGGGCCATGCCTATGGCTGGGAGGCCCAAGCGGCGATCGACGGAGCGCGGGAGGCGATCGCAGCAGCCATTCATGCCAGCCCCGAGGAGCTTATTTTTACCAGTGGGGCCACGGAGGCGAATAATCTGGCGATCAAGGGCGTGGCGGAAGCCTATTTTCACCAGGGTCGTCACCTGATTACCGTGGCAACCGAGCATCGCGCGGTGCTAGAGCCCTGTGCCTATCTCGAATCATTGGGCTTTGAGGTGACTTATTTGCCTGTTGAAAGTGATGGTCGCCTGGATCTTGACCAGTTGGCGGCGGCAATCCGTCCCGATACGGTATTGGTCTCGGTGATGGCGGCCAATAACGAGATCGGCGTACTTCAACCCTTGGCAGAAATTGGTGCGCTCTGCCGATCGCGCCAGGTGCTCTTCCATACCGATGCGGCCCAGGCCTTGGGTAAAATCCCCCTGGATGTGGAGGCGATGTCAATTGATCTGATGTCTCTGACCGCCCATAAACTCTACGGCCCCAAAGGAGTCGGGGCGCTCTATGTGCGACGCCGCCAGCCTCGGGTGCAGCTTGCCGCCCAGCTTCAGGGTGGCGGTCAGGAGCGAGAGTTGCGGGCGGGGACGCTCTACACGCCGCAAATTGTTGGCTTTGGCGCGGCGGTTGGCTTGAGCCTTCAGGAAATGGCGTCCGAGACCACTCGCCTGGGGCAGCTGCGCGATCGCTTACTCGCCCAACTGCAAACCCTAGGCGATGTCTGGCTCAACGGCCACCCCAGCCAGCGGCTACCGGGCAACCTCAATGTGACGATCCGGGGACTAGATGGAGCGGCGCTCCTGCTGGCACTCCAGGGAACCGTCGCCCTCTCTTCTGGCTCGGCCTGTAGTCAAAACCGCCCCTCCCATGTGTTGCAAGCCTTGGGGCGCAGTGAGTCAGAAGCCAAAGCCTCCCTGCGCTTGGGCTTGGGGCGGCAGACTACAGCAGCCGAGGTGGATCAAGTGGCGGCAGTAATAGTGGCAGCGGTGCGATCGCTGCGTCAGCACGATGGTTGCGTCAGCACTTCGTCCCCAACGGGGTAACAGCCCCTTTCAACCCGACTCAGAACCGCCTATAATAATGAGATCTTCCCCCGATCATCAAATTCGGCCCTTTCGCCTATAATGGAGTGCAGTTAAATCTCCTTCCCCCCATCCTCTAATTCACTCTAAGCTGAAACTAGACCGCAAAGCTAGACAGGTTTAGGGGCTTCGATTCTGGAGCATTCTGGGTCTCAATCTTCTTGAAGCTGGGTATTGGGGGAGGCTACGCACCCTTCGCTAAATCTTGAGCCGCTATTGTTTTGAGACCCGAGCCATAGCCAATGGCAGAGGTGCTGTGTAGCGCCTGCACACTCAACAGAATCCTCGCATTATTTCCAGATTATTAATCCTGTGGTTCTAGAGTTGCAATCCGTACGTTTTTGCGGTTCTCCATCCCACCGGATGAGACCGAGCTAGATTTCATGAGGGAACTCATTTCATCCATATTGTCTCAATCACCCGGATCATGCCGCCATTGTTGAGCTAAGAATTGGGGGTGCTGGGAATTGGGGGCAATGTTGGGTTAACGGACTAAGTTGCCGCTTCCGCTCTGCTTGAGCGATTGCCCCAGCGACCATCACTCAGCCGATCTGCCTTACGAGGGATGGGCTGAGTGAAGGAGCGGACTAAATTGCGTAACCCGCTAATAGCTTGCCAAAGCAAATGGCAAACCACGTCTCTCCTTGAGACGCCCCCCTTTCAGACTGTCCCAACCGTCTTAGCGAAATCGGTCTTCTGATGCTGCTAGCAGGCGATCGGTCAGCGTTGGTGCAGCATAACCATTGATTGAATGATGACTTGAGCAGGGGCGCTGTTTACGCTCCGCTGCCCTACTCCGCGAATTGATGCGTCACCGCATCCCTACTTTATCTGTCCCGAGGGGTTGACAAATCTTCAACCCCAGCGACATTTCCCCAGGTGAGCGGTCAACGCGACTTGAGTATTTGAGGAACTTGCATGCCTAAGCAAATTATCATTGCAGAACAACACCAGATTGCCGCTGTTTTTAGCGAAGAACAAATTCAAGAAATCGTCGTTTCGACGGGCACTCAACAGGTCAGCGATATCTACGTTGGCACGGTTGAGAATGTTATTCCCGGCATTGATGCCGCCTTTGTCAATATCGGCGATGCCGAGCGCAATGGCTTTATCCATGTCAGCGATCTCGGGCCCCTAAGACTGCGGCGGAATTCCTCTTCGATTACGGAACTTCTGGCCCCCAAACAAAAGGTGCTCGTCCAAGTGATGAAGGAGCCGACAGGGAACAAGGGGCCGCGCCTCACAGGCAACATCAGCTTACCCGGACGCTACCTGGTGCTGATGCCTTCCGGTCGGGGCGTCAACCTCTCGCGCCGGATTATGAACGAAACCGAACGATCGCGGCTCCGGGCTCTGGCGATCTTGGTCAAGCCAGCGGGTATGGGACTGCTGGTGCGCACCGAAGCAGAAGACCAAGCCGAGGATTCAATCATCGAAGATTTGGAAGACCTCAAGAAGCAGTGGGAATCGATTCAGCAACAGGTCAGCACCGCCAAACCCCCCTGTCTGCTCAATCGGGACGATGACTTTATTCAGCGGGTGCTACGGGATATCTACAGCGCCGATGTGAATCGCATTGTGGTCGATTCTAGCGCCGGGGCCAAACGCATCAAAGACCGCCTTCGCACCTGGAATGGCGGCCGCAATACCCCCGATGGCGTCTTGATTGATCATCATCGCGAGCGTCAATCGATCCTGGAGCATTTCCGGGTCAATGCCGCTATTCGCGACGCTCTCAAACCCCGCGTAGACTTGCCCTCGGGCGGCTACATCATCATCGAAACCACAGAGGCCCTGACCGTGGTGGATGTGAACTCGGGCTCCTTCACGCGCTCCTCTAGCTCCCGCGAAACGGTGCTCTGGACGAACTATGAAGCCGCCACCGAAATCGCACGGCAACTGCGGCTGCGCAACATCGGCGGCGTGATCGTGGTGGACTTCATTGACATGGATTCCCGCCGTGACAAGATTGCCCTGCTGGATCACTTTAATCAGTCTCTCCGGGGAGACAAGTCACGGCCGCAAATTGCCCAGCTCTCGGAACTCGGCTTGGTCGAACTAACCCGCAAGCGCCAGGGTCAAAACATCTATGAGTTGTTCGCCCAAGAATGTCCCAGTTGTGCTGGTTTGGGTCACGTCTGTCTTTTGCCGGGTGAATCGGCACCGGAAATTTTGGACAAGAATTCCATTGCCGCGCCCACCACGCCCTCTAAATTCCCAGGCAAACGCAGTTCTTCGTTCCGCACGCCCTTTGAGAATAAAGCGCCCGAGCCAACGCGGAACTTGGATCTCGTAAACCATCCCAGCTACCAAGACCCGGCCGCCAGTAATGGCAACCGTCGTCGCCGCCGCCGTCGAAATGAAACCGATGGGCTCGCCAACGTCAGCACTGCACCCAGCGCCATTGCCAAAACCAAACCCCGCGCAGCGGCTAACGGTCAACGTCATGATGCTCCGTTACCTGAGGCCTCGGCGAGCGAGACCGTTCCTGCCCCTACATCTGGGGAGTCTAGCCCGAGCAACCGCTACAGCAGTGGCCGCAGCCCCCGCCGCGAGCCCCAGCCCATGGAAACGGTGGAGGTGGAAATGACACCGCTGGAGCAGAATGTTTATGCTCTGATGGGGATCTCGCCCTTGATCAAGGTCGAGCGGGAATTTAAAGACCCCAAGTCAGTGATGGTTTCGGTGGTGACACCGGGGGTGACAATACCGGGCGAAGCAGCCCAACCTGCTTCCCGTGCGCCCGCCGCGGTGAGTGAACCCGTGCCTCGTCGTGCGGTGACGCGCCCGCCCACTCTGGAGGAAAATCTACCGCCCCTCTCTGAAACCCCGATGCCCGTTTCTGAAGCGCCTCCCGAACCACCTCGGGAAGTCCGCGCTGCCGTGACGATGCCGATTGCCACCTCGCCCCTTGACCCGGATGAACTACCGCCGAGTCAGCAGCCTGTATCGCGGCGGCGGCGGCGACGC
Organism: Spirulinaceae cyanobacterium; assembly: GCA_049601735.1. Lineage (GTDB taxonomy): Bacteria > Cyanobacteriota > Cyanobacteriia > Cyanobacteriales > Spirulinaceae > SIO3F2. Next base: position 14,978 of record JBMYQW010000008.1, on the reverse strand, counting down.
TCCTCGTCTTTGAGTAGCTAGTCGCAAGCTGCGGTGGCGATCGCAGGGGTCGATGAAGTGGGTCGCGGGGCTTGGTTTGGCCCCGTTGTGGCCGCAGCGGTACTGTTGAACCCAACTCAAGAACAACAACTAACGGCGCTGGGCGTCCGGGATAGCAAGCAGCTCTCGGCCCAGCGTCGCGAGTTTTTAGCGCAGCAGATTCGAGCGATCGCCACTTCGATCCAACTGGGCTATGCTACACCCCGCGTGATCGATCGCCTGAATATTTTGCAGGCCACGCTCCAGGCGATGGGTCAGGCGGTGAACCGTTTGCGCCCGGAACCGGAGCATTGCTTAGTCGATGGCAATCAGCTTGTACCAGGTTTAAGCTGCACCCAGGAGACAATCGTTAAGGGCGATCAGCAGTCGGTGGCGATCGCAGCGGCAAGCATTGTGGCCAAAGTCTGGCGCGATGCCCTGATCGTTCGTCTAGCCCACCGTTATCCGGGCTATGATCTCGCCAGCAACAAGGGCTACGGTACCGAAAAACATAGAGCCGCCCTGTTTGAATTGGGGCCAACGACCCTGCATCGGCTCTCGTTTAAACCCTGTCGTTTGGCACAGGAAGCCGCCGCTCAGAAATTTCGTATTGAAAATACTTAACCCGCTTCAATCAGTACGGAAAGAGTATTCCGAGCAAATTCTGCTCCATTTGCCCTTCCTTCAATCGTCGCCATTAAGCTAGCTCCTCCAATGAGTAGCAGGTACTGCTGGGAAAAGGATTCTGGCTCTTTAACCCCTGCGTCTGTGGCTAGCCGCATTACATACTGCCGAATGGATTCCCTGACGCTCATCGAGACCTTATGGGCGGGATGGGACGCATCCGCAAGCTCTAACACAGCGTTAATGAACGGGCATCCACGAAAGTTGGGGTCTGCATACCACTCTTGCAGAACATCAAAGGTAGACAGAAGTCGTTCCTTCGGCGTATTACCCCGATCTGCTACGGACGCTTCGAACCAATGTAGCCACTGTTGGGCGCGATGCTTCATTACTGCTTCAATCAACTGATCCTTCGAGGCAAACCAACGATAGAGAGTTCGTTTCGCTACGCCAGAAGCCGCAACAACCTCGTTAATACCTACATACTGAATGCCCTTCTGATAGAACAGCTCAGACGCCGTATCTAATATTTTTTGCTGGGTGTCGTTCGGTTCAGAGTTCATTGTTTGCAAAAGTAGACAAACTTGTCTCCGTGGGGCTATGATACCACTCAATGAGGGGAGACAGACCTGTCTCCCTTGCAAGTTAACAATTGATAAAACCGCTCAGAAAAAGTTATGGAATTTACAATTCACACCCTTGAGACAGCACCGAAGGAATCCCAGGAAGCACTGCGCCATGCGAAAGAAACGTTCAAATTTATCCCGAACTTGGAAGGGATTTTAGCGGAATCACCGGCAACGCTAAAGAGCGGCATGGCGCTATGGGATTTTTTTGAAGCCACCAGCTTTACCCCCATCGAGCAGCAGGTTATTTACCTTACCGCCAATTATGAGCATGGCTGCGAATACTGTGTTGCTGCCCATTCTGGATTAGCAAAAATGGTTGGGATGGAACCAGAAGAAATTGAATCCCTCCGTAATGGTCAGGCCTTGAAAAAGACGAAGCTGCAAGCCCTACGACATTTTACTCAGCAGATGATTGCAGAGCGGGGCTGGGTAAGGGATGCAGAAATCGAAGCGTTTTTGGCAGCAGGCTATACCCAGCAGCAAGTGTTAGAGGTGATTTTGGGGATTGCGGTGAAGATCATTCATAACTACACCAACCACATTGCCAAAACACCTTTAGATAAGCCGTTTCAACCCTATGCTTGGTCAAAGCCTATCGTCTCTGCGTAGGTAGCATATTCATGCGTTCCTCAACAAGAATTCTTAGGGTGGGCATTGTCCACCCTGCACGAGATTTTGTTAATCCATCTTTTTAGCCATGTCGTCGTCCTACAAGATGAGCGATCACGCCACCTTACGACACCTCTTGAGCCGGTTTGGACGTTGCCAGGTAGAGCAAGGGGCCAATCGAGCCGAGCAGTACGGTCAACAAAGCCCAGAGCCAGGGGTTACGCCCTGCTTTTTTAGCTTCGGGAATCAACCAGGTCAAGAGCAGCACCAACGAAATCACCAGATCGCTGAAGACTTGCCAACCCGCTGGACTATAGCGGTGATAGTCGAGAATGCCGAAATAGCCCACTTGCGTTACGGCATAGACCGAGAGCACGCTAAAGGGAATGAGCAGGACAATAGCGATCGCACGTTGGGTGTTCATAACAAAACTCCGGGTAGGAATTGGGATTGATTGCCATCTTGTCTGCTCGGGTGAATGGCAGCAATGACCTGTGAGGTTATTGAATCGGGGCGATCGCTCAGGGCAGAATGGTTCTAGACCTCGGAAATTCGTCATGATGCCCCCTCTTCCCCCCACCTTCCCGACCCTCTGTCGCCAATGGCGTAAACTGCGGAAGTTCTCACAACTCGATCTCGCCTTAGTGGCGGGGGTCTCCCAACGGCACGTGAGCTGGCTAGAAACCGGCCGCAGTCAGCCGAGCCGAGCCATGATCGTGCGGTTGTCGGAGGCGATGGAAATTCCGTTGCGCGATCGCAACGTCTTGTTGCAGGCGGCAGGGTATGCGGCAACTTACTTTGAAACCGCCTTAGAGGAGCCGATGATGGCCCCCATCCTAGAGGTGTTAAACCAGGTGCTCCAGAATCATGAACCCTTGCCCGCAGTCGTAGTGGATCGGGTCTGGACTCTCAAGAAAGCCAACCGAGCCGCCGAATTGCTGTTTAGTTTGGGGGGCGATCCCCAGGCCCTGCTCGACACCATTGGCGCAAATGGTGAATTTAATCTCGCCCTCCTGACCCTGCACCCCCAGGGTCTGCGACCCTACATCACGAATTGGGAACAAATCGCCCCGTCCTTGGTGCGCCGGCTTAGAAATGAAGCCCTCGTCTCCCATGACCCAACGCTTCAGCAACGCTTTAGCGAATATATTGCCCTGGCAGAGCCGATCGAGGAGACGCCTTTAAGCACACCAGGACTTTTACCCGTCTTACCGCTGGCGCTCAACTTCCACGGTCTAGAGCTGAGTCTGTTTTCCGTGATTTCGAGTTTTGGTACACCCCAAGACATCACGGCGGATGAATTGCGCATTGAAACGTTTTATCCGATGAATGCTCAAACAGAGCAGTTCTTTCGGCGATCGCCTTGATCCCCAGTGACCACAAATGTTAGATCCGGAAGATCCCCTCGGGATTGACCGAGAGGAGCGATCGCCGCTTCAACCCCTCTTGGTGCAAAATCCCATTGGCCGCCAGCAAGCCACTGGAAATTGCCCGCTCCATCAAGCCACAAGGAAACGGCATCTTAACCCAATCCCCCGCCAGCATGAGGTTAGAGACTGAGGTTTCGGTGGTGGGTCGATCTTTATAGCTATGGGGCGGATAACCCGAGAAATTCTTCTGGTTGACCAGTTCCCGGTGCAACACGGTTGCCCCGCGCAGGGCTGGGACAATCTCGTAGAGTTCCGCCTCAAACGTGTTGAGCAGGTCGGTCTGAGTCGGGAACTCCGCCTCTTTGTAGCAATAGGCATGGAGTTCAACGACGCTGTTGCCCGTGCGCTGGGCCCATTCAATGAACTGCCTCTGGATGCGGTGGTAGAGCGTGATGCTATCGGTGAGGGCATAGCCCGAGAGGGAGGCGAAGTTGCTCTGCTCCCAGTCAAAGTCCCGATCGAGCCAGAAGCGCCCGACCGCGAAGGGGTCGGAAATGGCGAGGTTTTGAATCTGCCCATACAGCTCAGGATCGAGATCACCCTCGACCAAGTTAAACAAATGACGCGTACCCGGTACATCAGCAGCAATCACGAAATAGTCGGCTTGGAGGGGGGTCGGGGGTTGGGTTTGGGGTGTGGTTGCCACCAGTTGAATCCGTTCCTGCGCTGGGTCTTGAGCCTGAATCGTAAACGGCTCTAGATCCCGCTTCGCTGGGCCACGGAGCACCTTGCCTTGGGCATCATACATGGCACCATGACAGGGGCAGAGAAATGAACCATCGGCCTGGGGCTGGACGGTACAGCCCTGATGAGTACAGGTGAGCGAGAGGGCTTCAGTTTCCGTTTGGGCCAGGTAAACGCGATCGCCCGCGCCGTAAAAGTCCCCCTCAGCAAGCCGTTCGTTTAATCGCTTATTTTTCTCGACCCAGAAGGGTGTGGCCGCCACCTGGCCACCTTGATAATAGTCCAGGGATTGAATCTGACCGTCTTGGGCAACCAGTCGATCGACCGTTGCTTCGGGAATCACTTGGCCACCCTGGCGCTCAATGTAGTCCACGATCGGCTGCACCAGACTCGTGCCCATGTCGTCCACCGTGCCATTGAAGGCCAGCCCTTCCGGGTTGCCAAAGAAGTAGAAATGGAAGAACTGCAAGAGTTCCCCCGCACTCAGGGTATCGGGCGCGTTGAGGCTGGACTTGGCAAAGGGCAAAAAGTAGAGGTCGTAGAGCCCTTGGGGGAAGTCGTTAGCGACCCATTCTGCGACGGTGATCGCGTCAAAGTCTTGGAAGGTTTGGGGAATCCGGAAGCCGGTAATTGCCCGAAAGACCTGTAAATGCTTGAGATGCGTCAGATTAATGCCCCAGCGGAAGCGGTTGGGGGAGGCGATCGCCAGATCGACAATATTCCAGGGGAACGCCGAATGGCTCGGGCGAAAGACCTCTGGGTCGTAGGCCTCATCTTTAAAGAGCACCGAATAGAACTCCAGGGACTGGAAATGGTCTTGGATGCTGAGTTCTTCCACAATGCTTTTGAGGTTGTAATATTGCGGGAAAAAACCATGGAAGCCATGCTCCATACGGAAGGTCTCCTCGCCGACAGCGATCTCCCAACTGGCGATTTTGCCGCCGAGGGTCGGAGCTTTCTCCAAGAGCGTCACCGCAAAGCCGCGACGGCTCAGTTCGTAGGCGCAAGCCAGACCCGCCAATCCCGCCCCCACCACACAGACCGTTTTCGGCGTCGTGAGTTGCTGGGGCAGGTCGAGGGTATCCGGTTGATGAACGGTCGGTTCGGGTTTGACAAAGCGGGAATAACCCGTTCCGGCGGCGATCGCTCCGAACCCGGCCGCTTTCAGAACCGTTCGTCTGGAAAATTGTGGTGAAGAGGAGGAGGAAGGAGAATTCTGCGGGTCACTCATACCGTCGTTAGCAATACCTTTGTTCGAGATCCATCGGGATCATTGCATCTTGGTTAGTTTAGAAGATTTTGTTCAGGGTCGTGGGGAGCGGTGGGATATTTTTATATCTGCATTTACTTCTCTAGATTCACACACGTGAGAGCGAGATCACGATCACACGAACACGATGGATGACGTATTCTATTGGGGGATAAGGGGGAAAACGCTCTAGGGCGTGTCATCAATTAACCTCAGATGCCTTACGGGAGAAGCGATTACACGCCCGATCCAATAAAATGATCTAAGGACTGTAAGCTAGACATAGCAATGGTTTGAAGTCTAAATGATGACAGCCCCTAGTTGACGCCAAACTGTGCCAAGAACAAGCGCCAAGAAAAAATGGGATACGTGGTTTCAATCGTGAATATGAAGGGTGGTGTGGGCAAGACCACAATCACGGTCAACTTAGCCACCTGCTTGGCGCAGAACTACAACAAGCGGGTGCTGATTGTGGACTTAGATACCCAGGTCAATGCCACTCTAAGCATGATGTCGCCCCTCGACTTTGCCAAGCTAAAACAAGAGCGCCGCACTTTAAAGACCCTGGTTAATCAAACCATTAATGCAGAACTCGATGAGCCAGTTCCGGTGCAGGATGCCGTGTATCGCAACCTCTGTGGGGTGGAAGGACTGGACATCTTGGCAGGAGATGTGGAACTCTACGACGACTATGTGCTCTCGGAGCTGATTAGCACCAAGGCGCGATCGCGCCAGCAGTCCTACGAGAAGACCTGGAACCGGGTCGAGAATCACCTCATGGGTATGGTGCTGCGGCCGATTCTGCGCCAATACGATGTAATTTTGATTGACTTTCCCCCAGGAGACAACATCATTACCCGCAGTGCCCTGCTGGCCAGCCATCTCTACATGATTCCAGTGCGGGCGGAACCTTTGGCGGTGGTGGGCGTGGGTCTTTTAGAAAGTCGCTTGAAGCAGCTTCGGGAGAGCGATCGCGCCCGGGCCAAGCTCGTGGGTTTGGTCTACACCAGCCGTGGCCAGAGCAGCAATATGGAGCTACGCGTCAAGCAGCGCCTGGAAACGGAGTTCGGCTCACCAAATATTTTCGCCACCGAGATTCCCTATAACGTGGAGGTCGCCCGCGCCGTGGATGACTTCAAGCCCGTGGTGCTCAATATGCCCCAGTCTCCCGGTGCGAAGGCCTTTAAAAAACTGGCACCGGAGTTTATTCAAAAATTAGCCAAGACGGTGCGGGGGCAGAAGTGATTCAGGTCAATTCACCCCCGGAAAATCAACGGTGACAACATCCCCAGGATTAAAGTTCATGGGCTACAAGGTCTTCAGTTTCAGGGAATATTGATTAAATCTTGGATAATGGTGGATGTTGATGTACCAGGAACACATTATGACGAGAACATTGACGATCGAATTGCCGGATGAGCTAGAGCGACAAATCTTAGCCCAAGCCCAAGCGGAGCAAGTCTCGCCGGAAGCATGGGTGTTACAGTTTGTCAGCCAGCGCCTAAGCCAAGCGGCACAGTCTAAACCCGCCACCACAGCAACCCGAACGGCTGAACGTCAGGAATTGATGCAGTTTGCGGGCGTGATCGGTTCAGGTAACGCGACGGGACTCAATAATGAGGCGATCGATGCGGATTTGGCTAGAGCCTACGCCAATGACTTTTGAGCCCAATGAGCAATCTCTGGAGTAACGAGCATCATTAGAGCCTCTAGGCGATCGACACCAAAATCCCACCTATGACCACAAGCAACGCCCCGATCGCCAGCCTCGGAAAATTCACCGTTTGCCATTCCGCAAATACCACCAGCGCCAAGAGCACGGCAATCAGCGTATTCAAATTGTAGAGGGGTACGAGTTTGGCGAGGGGCGTTTGGTATTTAAGCAAGGCGATCGCCACACAGCCCGTGCCCAACCCCCAGAGCAAACCATAGCCTGTGGAGGCGGCGATCGCCTCCAGGCTCGGCAGCGGCCCCGGTAGCCAACCCTGGAGCACCACACCCACTGCGCTGACTGCTACACCAATGCAAATCAGATGCCCGCCCACAGACATTCCGGCGTTCGTACTCGTCTTGGCTAGCATTCCCGAGACACCATAAAACAGAGCGGGCAAGAGACCGCCAATCAACAGACCCCAAACTTGAGGTGTTATCCACGACGTCATCTATTCTGCATCGGGGCGCTCCACCCCACCAATGCGGCCCAGGGGCCAGAAACGAACAGCGGCTCGACCAATGATCTTTGACTCCGGGACAATTCCCCAACATCGGCTATCGTAGCTATTCGGGCGGTTGTCACCAAGCACCAGGTAGGCATTGTCCGGAATCACCACCGGTTCGACTAAAAAGGGCTCTTCATGTTGCACTATGCAAGGTCCAACCTCCGTTAAGCCTTCCGGTTCAATATAGTCTTCATTTAGGGGCTGACCATCGATATAGACCTCACCCGCTTCCACCGCGACCTCCTCACCCGGTAAACCAATCACCCGCTTGATGAAGGCATCATGAAAATCCTGTTCTTCCAGTTTGGTGGTGGGGTTGAATACCACAATATCGCCCCGCTCTGGGGGACGGAAGCGATAGCTAATCTTTTCGATCATTAAGCGATCGTTGATCTCTAGGGTCGGCAGCATCGACTCCGAGGGAATATAACGGGCTTCGGCGACAAATTGGCGAATGCCCAAGGCCAGAACGGCACTGAGACTAACGGTTTTGAAGGCTTCAATGAAAGTGCTGGGAGATTGGGACATCGACGTAGCGCACAGAACGATAGAACATTGCCGAGGGTAGCCCTGGGACAGGGGCTATTGCGTAGTGGTTATTGGGCAATAAGGTATTGGGCAATAACCATGGAACCGGAGCGACCGGACAACAGTGCAGAAATTCTTCCCTATGATATCGGCAAATGTCTGTGTTCTGTCGGAAGCGTCCTGTGCAACGGGAACAGTGGCCTTAGCATCGGGCTGGATCGCCTTGACGGCCTGAAATGGGGAGGACTCAACTCCCATGAGCGTTCAAGGGGGTCAACGCGTCGATCAAAAAGGCAAAATTCATGCCCAAGCGCGAGGGGAGGCTTTACAATTTGGCGGTAGGTGATCTTTATCACGCACATCTGCTACTGCTGTTCTTGACATCTCTGTTGACACTTTATCTGTTTTGCACGATCAGGTCGCCAACCGATCGCTTTTTTCTCTTGATATCGATGCCCGGTCAGACGATCCCTGTTGCAGAGGATGCGTCGAACTCAATGCGCCCCTGTCCCAAGCCCTGAATCTTTTGGTCGCCAGCTCTCTGGTGATAAAGCCTCCAGACACCAACTCTCCGGCCATAAACTCTCCTGTCACAACACCTCCGGTCATGAAGTCTAAGACCCATCCAAAATCACGGCTGCGATCGCAGCTGCATCGGCCGCTTCCATGCCATTAACTTGCACCAGAAATACGGAGTGGGGAATCAGGTCTTACAAGAAGTGGCCCAACGTCTGCATCGCTTCAGTCAGAATCAGCCTCAGGTTCGAGCGATCGGCCATCTCGATCGAGACGAATTTGCCCTGCTCATCACCCCACTCTCTCCCACAGGTTGCGCCGAGTTTCTCAGCAAGTTAACTCAGGTGCTGCAAGCACCCTACCGCTTGGCCTCGGGTCAGGTGCTCTTCTGGCAAGTGAGCTTGGGTGTTGCCCTCGTTGCCGAGTCTGGCCCTGAACCTCAAGTGCTCCTGCATCATGCCAACATTGCCATTCGCCAAGCGCGATTTCAGCCGACACCGTCAAAATCGATCGCGCCTTTGTCGAACGCTTGAGCGATCCAGCAAGCCCGACGACAACCCGCCCCGCCATGGTTGATCTGATTCTGGGGTTCGCGCATCAATTGACCCTCCAGGTGGTAGCAGAGGGAATTGAAACCCTCGCCCAGCTCCAGCAATTACAAGCGATGGGCGTAGACTACGGCCAAGGCTACTGGCTATCGCCGCCCCTCAGCGCCCCAGCAGCGAGTGACTTTTTGCAGCAGCAATTGTCCTGCGCCTAGGGCTTGTCATCCGCATTACCTACGGGGATCAAGTTTGTTATTCTTTCCTGACACGAAAACTGGGTCTGATCCCATATCTCCGTTCTAGCGGGACAAAGTGCTATCCATCGACCCTTGACCCTCTCAGAAAGTCGTTCTAAAACGTAACAAAGAAATACGCTGTGAAACCCCAATCGCGGTAAATCAGTTCGTCCGTCATTCTTCAAAGCTCAAACGACAACTCATCAGCCCCGAATCCGTCAGAACGAATTCCTCAATCGCCATGATGGCTTCATCCCTGAGATCTGTAATCTGCGCCTTGTGAATGACTGTGAAACCTTGATTTTCATCGCTAACGAGCGGGCTCATCCAGATGTACCCCCTGTTGTGACAAAACGGTAATGGTTCAAAACAAGCAAAACCTAGAAGAGATGACCCTACGCCAACTGCGTCGGATCGCTAGTCTCTACAATATCTCTCGCTATAGCCGGATGCGGAAGTCACAACTCATTAGTGCCATCCGGACTCTCCAGCCAACTCATTTCAATTCGCCGACCGTGACTCATTCCCATTCTTCAGTGACTCAAACCGAAGTGGAAGCCGCCAAGTTTGAAGTCGGTTCCTCAACAACCCACTTTGGGGCCGAACCCATCGAGACTCCAAACTCTCATACCCGACAACTTGAGTCGAGTGGTGCGACATCTGCCCTAAAAACCCTGGCATCGGTTGATGCAGGTTTGCCCGAGCTGCCCATTGGCTACGGTGAGAGCCAGCTTGTCCTCATGCCACGCGATCCCCAATGGTGTTACGCCTACTGGGATATTGCAAACTCGCGAAAAGAAGCCGTACGGCGTCAAGGTGGGCAAGATCTGGCACTCCGAATTTATGATGTCACCGACATCAACTTGAGCCAGCAAAACCCTCATAATGTGCAGGAATACCCCTGCGATGAACTCGCCCGCGACTGGTATATTCCCATTCCCATTAGCGATCGCGATTATTTCGTTGAGATTGGCTACCGTACCGCTGATGGTCGCTGGCTGATGCTTGCAAAATCTGAGATCGTAAGGGTTCCTCCGGTTTACCCCTCCGATTGGATTGACGACCAATTTGTCACCGTCAGTTGGGATCAGCCCCTCGTTGGCGCTTCGGTACACCAATTGCCCCATTCTCACCAAGAAAGCCTTGAAGACGAAATGCGGCGTCGGATGCGTGAACTAGAGACCGCCGCCGCAGCCAAGCGTCAAGCGGGCTCATTAATGTATGTTCACGGCCCAGAAGAGACCCTCAGCTCGTACGTCTTTCCCTCAGGAATCGGTCGTTGGGCTTCCGGCATGGGAATGTCGGGTGCTGGCGGTCAAATGTCCGGTGCAGGGATGTCCGGCATGGGTGGTCAAATGTCTGGCATGGGTATGTCGACCTATGGTGCAGCAGGGATGTCTGGTGCTGGCGGTCAAATGTCCGGTGCGGGCATGAATATGTCTGGCGTCGGGATGTCCGGTATGGGGATGCAGCAGATGTCCGGTGCTGGCATGATGTCTGGTATCGGCATGAATATGTCCGGCATTGGGATGTCGGGGGTGGGCTTCTCTGCTTCTGCACCACCGATTCGCCCCCGCAAATTCTGGCTAGTGGCCGATGCTGAACTGATTGTCTACGGTGCGACAGAGCCGGATGCGACGGTTACGATTGGCGGCCGGCCGATCAAGCTCAATCCTGATGGCACATTCCGCTTTCAAATGTCCTTCCAAGACGGCGAGATCGACTATCCGATCATGGCGGTCGCAGCCGATGGGGAACAAACCCGTGCGATTCACATGAACTTTGAACGGGAGACCCCCTCACGCCAGACGAATACCAAGGATGAAGCCCAACTCGAATGGCTTGAATAGTCAGGCATTCTGAACTCAAAAGGCAAACTTCCAAAAAGAGATCCTGATTTTCACATCAGGATCTCTTTCTTCTGTTCAACCTCTCTGTAGCGTAGGTGTCTCGCCTTTTGAATTAATCATTTTGAATTGCCCTTACCGATCGACCAACTGACGGCGCTTTTGCTCAAATTCATATTCTGAGAGTAGGCCCTCTTGACGTAGTTGCTCAAGCTCTCGTAGGGCAGTGGCGATCGCCGTCACCTCCTTGGGGTCAAGACCAGATGTCTGAGAATTGGCATTGGATGCTGACGTCTCTCGTCCTGGATTAAACTGCTCATCAAACTGCGATCGCGTCTTGAGCAAATACCAGACTGCCTCACAGGCACTGGCAAAATGGGGGATCGGCGTCCAAAACAGCAAAAGGTAAAAAACACCCCAGCGGGTCTGGCCTAAATAAAACTTATGCAATCCCACTAGAGGCAAACCCGGAATTGCCCCGATGCCCGCGAGCAAAACCGAAACAGACTGCTGTTTCGGTTCTTGCCAGAGCTGTTTAAGATTTGCCAAGGGGGTCATCAGGCTTCCCAGGGTTTGTGATAGCGAGTTGCCTCTCTGGGCACAATTATACGTTTGATGCCTTGTATTCGGTTGAATGCACTGATACATCAATCGTTCAATAGCAACGGTAACAATTTGACCAGGGGCGATCGCGCTACAGTACACCCTTGGGTTGCTTTGATGATGACAAGTTAGCGCCAATGTCCAAACGGATTTTCCAGTCTCTGATGCAAGGTGCGTTCCGGCGAATTCTCGTCGGCACCATCTTCTTTGCGCTGACATTGCTCCTCGCCGTGATTGGCTATATCTGGTTTGGCTGGACCGTGCTAGAAGCCATTTATATGGTCGTCATCACGATTTTTGGAGTCGGCTATGGCGAAGTGAACCCGTTAGAGACTCCAACTCAAAAAATCTTCACCATTTTAGTGATTATTGCTGGTACGTCCTCCGCCGTGTACATTGTGGGGGGCTTTGTGCAGATGATCACCGAAGGCGAAATCAACCGGGCCTTCGCCGCTCAGATCAAACAACGCAATATGGAAAATCTTTGTGATCATGTTGTGCTCTGTGGCTTTGGCCGCATGGGTCAGGTGCTGGCGAGGCAGCTCACCGATGCGGGAGAGGCAATGATTGTTATTGATGCCAATGGCGATCGCGCGTTAGCCGCCGAAGAGCGGGGCTATTTGGCACGGCAGGGCAATGCTGCGGATGAAACTCTCTTGCAGACTGTCGGCATTCAACGCGCCAAAGCCCTCGCCACCGTACTGCCTGATGATGCGATGAATGTCTTCATTGCCCTCACCGCGAAGGAACTCAATCCCCATCTCTTGGTGCTGGCGCGCGGCGAGCTACCGAGTACCGAGAAGAAACTCCGCCTCGCCGGGGCCGACCATGTAATTTTACCTGCCGCCTTGAGTGGGGTGCGCATGGCTAACCTGATTACCCGCCCCACCGCCGTAGATTTTTTGGCACAGCAGGAGGAGCGCAATCACCTGAATGATCTGCTTGCTCAGATTGATGTCCAGATGGATGAGCTGGCGATCGCCGCCGATTCCCTTCTCGCAGGCAAAACCATCCGCGAGATCGAAATTCGGAGCAAGGGCACGTTCATTGTCGTGGCCCTGCGTCGCGCCAGTGGAGAACTGCGCATCCATCCAGCCCCCTCCCTGATGCTGGCATCCGGTGACACGCTATTGATTTTGGGTCACCAAAGCGACATCCCCCAATTTGCTCGCAACTACGAACTCAAGCCCAAATTTCGCTATCGAGGAGCGAACAATTAAATGCTAAACATCCTCTGGATATTACTCTGCACGGGTTTAGTCTTTCTGATGCAAGCCGGGTTTATGTGCCTGGAGTCCGGGCTGACGCGCTCCAAAAACAGCATCAACGTAGCGGTGAAAAATATCGCCGACTTCGGCCTCTCGGTGGCGTTGTTTTGGGCGCTGGGCTACGGCATCATGTTTGGCTCGTCCTGGCTCGGCTGGTTCGGAACAGCCGATTTTTTTCCCAATCGGGATGATTCCCAGCAGGCAGTCCTCTTCTTGTTCCAAGCCATGTTCTGCGGCACAGCCACCACGATCATTTCAGGGGCATTAGCTGAACGGCTTAAGTTCACAGCTTATCTCGCGATCGCCGCTTGGGTCTCCGGGCTAATTTACCCGCTCTTTGGCCATTGGGCTTGGAACGAGGGCGGCTGGCTGGCCCAGCTAGGCTTTCATGACTTTGCTGGCTCAACCGTTGTCCATGGGGTCGGCGCTTGGGTCAGCCTCGCCGCCTTGCCAATTGTGGGCGCACGGCGCGATCGCTTCTCCATGGACAAGGCCAACCCGATCCAAGGTTCAAATCTGCCCTTCTCAGTCTTAGGGTGTCTGCTGCTTTGGTTTGGTTGGATTGGCTTTAACGGCGGCAGTACACTAGCACTGAATGACCAAGTGCCAGGGATTGTGCTCAATACCATGCTCGGCGGCGTAGCCGGGATGATCACCGCCGCCATCTGGAGTTGGGTACAGCATCACCATGTGGATGTGGGATTTTTGATCAATGGCTCGATCGCCGGTTTAGTTTCCATTACCGCTGGGTGTGACGGCTTTGAAACGCCGATCGCCGTGCTCGTGGGTGCAACCGGGGCAGTAGTCATGATCGTAACCGCCCAGCAGTTGGCTCGACTCAAGATTGATGACGCAGTGGATGCAGTAGCAGTACATGGCGCGGCAGGGGCTTGGGGAACCTTAGCCGTCGGTTTATTTGGTGAAGTCCCCCATAGTCGTCTGGCACAGGTGGGGATTCAGTCCTTGGGTATTGGCGTCAGTGTGCTCTGGGCCTTCGGGGTTACTTGCATCATCCTGACCATTGTCCAGCAGTTTGTTTCCTTGCGAGTGAGCGAAGCGGATGAAGTCATTGGCTTAAACATAGCCGAGCACCGCGCCCGTACCGAAACCTACGACCTACTCCAGGTGATGGATACCCAAGCCCAAACCTTGGACTTGAGTCTGCGTGTCCCCGTCGAGCCTTTCACAGAGGTGGGACATATCGCCACGCGCTACAACCAACTCATGGACAACTTAGAGCGAAACCATCGCCAAAATGTAGATTTCTTGGAAGAAATCTACACCCTGACCACAACGGTTGCCGTAGCAGTTGAACATGAAACCTTTCTAGAAGCAGAGACGGAGTTGGCAGAACTAGCAACCCGAGAAGATGATCTTGGTGTACTCTCTCAGCAACTACTGCAACTGTTAAAGGCGATTCAAGAGCGCGATCGTAGCCTAATCCAATTCCAACAAGGCTTAAGAGAAGCAATCGTAACAAATCTCAGCGATCGCTTTCCAGAACAACTCCCATCAAATCTAGAAACTCACCTAAAAAACAACTACGATCCACACCACTTACTCAAACAGTACAAGCAGATTCAGGAAGCCAAGAACTGGGATGACGTGATGGGAATACTGGGCATAGTTTAGTTCCAGCCACAAGAGTTTTATTACCAGAAGCCTCCGATAAAACAGAAAAAGATCTCTCTAACGAGAGATCTTTTTCCAAAAGCAGAGCTGGCACTGAGCTATTGTGCCATGGGGCAACCCCCAAAGTATCGTCGCCGCAGAAATGTTTCACAACCGAGTTCGGGATGGAGTCGGAGTGGGGCCATAACGCAGTAAGCACCAGCAAAGGCTATTAGGTTTTTTAAATAAACCCTCAAGACTGCATAGAGAAAAGTTGTTGAGGTCAAGCCCTCGGTCTGTTAGTACTCCTCGACTTCATACATTGCTGCACTTCCATCTAGAGCCTATTAACGGGTGTTCTT
>JBMYQW010000007.1:0-32539 GCA_049601735.1 Spirulinaceae cyanobacterium | reverse complement strand
TTGAAGTCTAATCCCAAATCCGACCGTTAAACCCGAAGAATCCGCCTGAATGTAGGGGCTGGGTTTCCCTGCCCTGCGGGGTATTTGATTCTTGGTGTAGCCAAAGCGGATTTGGTCTAAACTACGATTTGAAATCTAAAGGATGACCGCCCTCACCCATCGCCTTGAGTCCGCTACGACCCTGCGCCTAGAGCTGCAACCCGAACAAGCTGTCTGGGTTGCTGCCGCCACTTGGCAAGCCAAGGACACCTGCATTCACCAGTCCATCATCACCCTCGACGACGCCCCGAACGATGGTCTCGCCCCGCCGATCGTCGAGAAGTTCCCTCCCCTCCAACAGTTCACAGCCGAAGAGCGAGCGGGTTGCCTCTACCTGACCCCAGATTTACCGGGCGAACTTCAACATTATGTTTTAGAACCAGGACGAACCTTGCTGGTGCAGTCGGCGAGCCTCGTGGCGGCGGGGGAAGGCGTGGCGTTGGAGCCGCAGTTCCCCGGAATGCGAAATTTTTTTAATGGGGAGGCGTTGATGCTGCTGCGCCTGAGCGGCACGGGCGATGTTTGGTTCAATGCCTATGGTGGTTTGGTCGATATTCCGGTGACGGGGAACACCATTGTGGAGACGGGCTATGTCGCCGCCTTTGAAGATTGCCTCAACTATCAGGTCGAAATGCTGGGCGGGCTCTCGCTTCGGGGGTTTGAAACCACACGACAGGGGGGGGAAGGGTTGGTCTGTCGTTTTCGGGGTGAGGGACGCCTCTGGATTCAAGCGCGCAACCGCTACGCCTTAACGAACGTTGTGGACTCACTCCTCTGAAGCCCCAATCAGCTCCACCGTGAGAACCTGTCCTGCAGGGCCATGGCCGGGAACCAGTTCGGCCTGCACCGCTTCAATCAGGGGGTTGCGCTCTAACTGCTGCAAGGCCCGTTCGAGATGGTCGATTTGTAAGGGGTAAGCAACTGCCGCGAGCTGCTCACAGACCGCTGTGGTATTCAAACGATCGTCCAAGTGAGAATAGCTCAGTTGAATTTCTTCGACACCGCTCTCGACAATGACCAGCGTCAAACGGTTTTTATCATCGGGCAGCACGTTAGGAATCGTGATCCAGGGGGTAATATAGCCGTTGTCTTGGTAAAGCTGGGCAATGCGGGCGGCGATCGCTCTCACCTCCTCGCTGGTGTAGGGGGATTGAAAGCCAAGGGGGGCGATCGCCTGCTCATAGAGTTGACGCTCGTTATAGATCTGGTTCCCCACCAGGCGGAGTCCCTTGACCGGAGACGCTAAACGCGGCGGTGCTTCTCCCGAGGGCTCGGGCAAATGAACAAGAAGATGATCGACTGCTGTTGCCAACTCTAGGGGACAACTATGCGTCAACGGCATTTGCTCCAGAAACCGTTGGAGATTGGGCGGCAGCTCTCGCACCATCACCGAATTTTGAGTTGGTGTCGCGGCCCAGACTCCGCTCGCTGAATGACTCAAGAGCCCACCCATCAGTAAACCCATCAGGCTGATTCGACGCATTAGTAGAGACATAAATTCACCGTCCTGCTCCAACGTTGTTGGCTTACAAAGTCGTCAGGGGTTTGGATCATCCTTGTGAGCAATAGAACAGCCAAGCGGATGTCAGAATTCTATTGTTAGACCCTGAGCGCCCGCTAACCAGCGTCAAAAGTCTGAATGTCCTCACAGTGGATGGGGATAGCTGATCCGAGCAGTCTGTGCCAACCCTCAATCCCGCGTAGGACAGAAAAACTCAGCCCTTACAGCAGGAGAACTCTTGGCGCTTACAGCTCGGCTAGGATGCGATCGCTCACCAAAACCCGCTTCTATAACTCTTATAGGGTCTAGAGCTGAATTTTTATGCGGCGAAAAAATATTTAGCTTCAGGGCCGCTCATCACTGAACCACCGCAACCTGATGGAACAAGCCATAACAGCCCGTATTGTAGCGATGGTTGAGCGATGGGTGGGTAGGGGAAGAGCCCCCCATCGCAAAACCCCTTAAGCCAGATTGGGGCGATCGCGCCAAACGCGGACAGTATGGTCGCTACTCCCACTAATCAGAGCCAGAGGGCTAGAACCATTGCCCTGGCGTTCTTGAGCAAAAGCCAACGTCATAATCGCGGCGGAATGACCCGTCAGCGTATCAATTTCGCGGCTGGTTTGCAGATCCCAGAGCTTGATGCTGCGATCCCAACTGCCACTGGCCAGCAGGCGACCATTGGGACTGATGGCAATGTCGTAGACCTGACCGCGATGACCGTTAAAGTGACAGATTTCGCGGGCATTGTCGAGCTGCCATCCCTTGATCGTGCCATCACTGCTGGCGCTAAAGAGCAGCTGACCATCGGGGCTAAATTCCAGATCATTCACGGTATCATGATGCCCCGCGAGGGTATGGCGAATCGTCCCTTGGGCCAGATCCCAAACCTTGACGGTCTTGTCATCACTGCTGCTGGCGAGGGTTTTGCCATCGGGGCTCAGAGCTACAGCTTTCACGCCACTAAACCATTCCGAATGGCCATTGAGCGTCTGTTGTAGGTGGCCGGTCTTTACGTGCCAAACCCGCACCGTTTTATCCGCACTGCCACTAATGAGCGTTTCGCCATCGGCACTGAAGGTCAGCGCCGTAATCGCCCCGCTGTGGCCTTCGAGAATCCCTACGCGCTGGCCCAAGGCGACCTGCCAGAGCTGAATCACCTTATCATTCCCCGCGCTGGCCAGCAGCTGGCCGTTGGGGCTCAGGGCAATGGTTTTGACCGGGCTTACCCGCGAGGTATCAGGGGTCCCTAAGGTGCGGACGTTTTGCCCTGTGGTCAGTTGCCAGAGCTTGATGCTCTGGTCATCGCTGCCCGTGGCAAAGGTCTGGCCGTGGCGGGCGATCGCCAGCGTATTCACACTGCCGAGATGCCCCTGCAAGGTCTGGGCACAATGCCAATGCTGCCCCTGACCCGGCTGGAGTTGCGCCGTCGGCGTGATGGCGTGAGTTACAGCCGTTGCTCGGTTACGGGCTCCGTTACCGTTGCCATGGCCGTTACCATGGCCGGTGCCGTTGCCGTTGCCGTTCCCATTGCTCTGGCGATAGGTCGGGGTTTCTTGCAGACGGGCAACGGCCGCCTTGAGGTCGTAGAGTTGCTGGGCGGTTTTGAGGGTTGCAGGGCTCTCTTGTCCCCGCACCTTGAGTTCCTGAACTTGATGGCTCAGGGGTTCAATTTCTTGGCTAATCTGGCTCTGTTGGGCTGCCAAAAGTTCTCGCAGTTCGGCGATCTGGGTGCGCAATTCGCTGCCATCATCTCGTTGCTCTAGGTGCTCGACTTTTACTTTAACCGGCCCCATCTGCTGGTTGAGATCAGCCACTGCTGTCTCCAACGCCTGGAGTTGAGCCAACGTCTGGGGATCGGTTTTATTGGCGAGTTCTTCAAGCTGGGCGAGGTGCTCACGGATGCGCTCAAGATATTGATCAATCTGCTCAAAGGCCGCTTCCTTGGTCTGTTGTTGGTGTTCTTTGATTTCCCGAAGTTGTTGCTGGGTCAGGGTTTCCAATTGCTCGGCTTGGCCGCTAAACTGCTCCACTTGGAGCTTGAGGGGGTTGAGGAGCTTATGAACCTGGGCGATCGCCGTCTTGAACTGGGCGGTGTCTTCCTTGGCTTGCTGCTGGGCCGTTTGACTTAAGCCCTCTAGCTCACCGAGACGCAATTCGATCGGGTCAATAATTTGATGTAAGTGGGTCAGGCCCGTGAGTTGTTGATCTTGGGAAATGCGATTGATCCGGTTGCGGTTGTCCATATTCAGCGCCACTGTGATCATCAGGGGAGCAGCTGCATAGGCGGGTTGCCGGGTAATGGCGGAGGCGATCGTGCCGACTAGCGAACAACCAATCAGGACATATTCTACGGTTACAAGCCAAGAGCGTCGGGCCATGGGTTTGGGGGAACTCAGTTGATGTCTATTATGAGAGATTTTGCCGGGTTTGGCGCAGATCAAGTCCGACCGACGCCGGGACTTACCGAATCTAGAATCCTGAATATAAACCCCGTCTATTTTCAAACCTGGAGTATTGCTGTAGGGGTAGTGCCCTTCTACCCCAGCGGGGTTTGGGGCAACCACGGGGGGATTGCCCCTACGGTATCTTGAAAACTCCAGATCTCAACTTGGATGAGGTTTAGCTGTCTAGAATTCTAAAATTTTACGGAAGTTGCTCACGCAATGCAATCTTGACCATGTATATTACCGACCTCATGGGTGAAGAGTCTTAATTTTGCTCATCCTCGCGCTCCAACTCTTGAATGAGCAGATCGCGTAACTGGGGCTGGATCAGTTCCACTTCATCGACGGAGAGGAGTTCAATGCGTTGGTTGGGCAGTTGACGGGCAAAGAGTAAGAGCGGTTCGAGGGGCGTGTAGATTTCGTACTCTTGCTTCTCGTGATAGAAATGGGTGATGAATTGGAACTGCTCGGACTCAATGCCATCGCCTTCGGTCTCAACTTCGAGGGTCAAGAGATTCTCCTCATTCACCTCGGGCAATTCTCCCGTTACGGTGAGGGTATAGGCAGCATAGTTGAGCTTTAAATTCTGTTCCGCCAAGACCGCTTTGGCATCGGCGAAGACTGCCTCGATCGCCTCACTCTCTTCGATCCAGGTGGCATCAGCGTCTTCTTCATCGCTGTCCCAAGCAATGATCGTGATCGGTGCATTCTCGGGAAGGAGCAGGAGGTAGTTCACCCCGTCTTGCTTAAAGCTATGCTCCACGGAACAGTCCAGGGAACGCCCGGCTTCGTCCAGTAGCGTCACGCTATCTGGAATCGAGGGATCGCGGTCAGGCGAGAAGGGGGAGGGCATAATGGAAGCACGGCAGTGAATGCTTCTCAGAATATCAAAAAACGGATCGCCTGATGCCCGCCAAGAGGAGCGGTCGGGCGATCGCTCCTCTTTCTTCGTAACGGAATCTACCATGGCTCAACTCCAAGCGCGGCGATCGCAAAATGTCCCCGGTGATGTCTATGTGGATGCCTCCTGCATCGACTGCGACACCTGTCGCTGGATGGCGCCAGCAATTTTCTCTCGTATTGATGAGCAGTCGGCGGTGCATCAACAGCCCCGCTCCGCTGCCGAGCGCCAAGCGGCGCTGCAAGCCCTGCTGGCTTGCCCCACTGCCTCGATCGGTACGCAGGAAAAGCCCCGCGAGATCAAAGCGGTGCAGCAGAGCTTCCCGATTCCGGTGACTGAGAACGTCTATCATTGCGGCTACCATGCTGAAGCCTCCTTCGGGGCTACCAGCTACCTGATCGTGCAACCGGAGGGTAACATTTTAGTCGATTCGCCCCGCTTCACGCCGCCCCTGGTCAAGCGCCTCGAAGCCCTCGGTGGCGTACGCTGGCTCTATCTCACTCATCGGGATGATGTGGCGGATCATGCTAAATTCCAGGCTCATTTTGGCTGCGATCGCCTCCTGCACCAAGACGACATCACCCCCAAAACCGAGACAGTGGAAATCCCCCTTGAGGGCACAGAAGCGATCGCCAACATTATTCCCCATAGCCAGATCATCCCCGTTCCGGGGCATACCCGCGGGCATACGGTGCTGCTCTGGCAAGACCGTATTCTCTTTAGTGGTGATCATCTGGCCTGGTCGGCGTCCTTGAATCATCTGATTGCCTTTCGCCGAGCCTGCTGGTACTCTTGGCCGCGCCTTAAGGAATCGATGCAGCAGCTAGCGGCCTATGACTTTGAATGGGTGCTGCCGGGACACGGGCGACGACACCACGCGAGCCGTGAGCAGATGCGCCAGGAGATGCAGGTTTGCTTGGATTGGATGGAGACGGTTTGATGGTTCGGACATTTTAATCGATACAATCAACCCCATGCCAATCCTGCTCGCTACCTTGAAACCTGAGATCCCCCCGGCTGCGCCTCCCCCCTTACTAAGGGGGGCTAGGGGGGATCGCGCTAGAGTTGCTAATCGGTGCAAGTATCAGTCCTGCCTAAGCGGATGAATCTGACTCCCCTCGATCTAGGCAAACTGGCGATCGCCGCTCTCCTGAGCAACCGCCTCCGCACCCTCCTAACGGGCAGTGGTGTCTTTTTAGGTGTCGCCGCCGCCAGTACCACGCTCCAGGTACAGCGGATCACCGCAGCCCAGATCCAAGCCCGACTCGCTGCCCGTGAAGCCCCCCAGGTACAGGCTGGTGTCTGGCTAAAAAGTAGTTTAGATGATCTAGCGGCGATCCAAGCTCAATTCCCTCAGCGGGTGCAGTCAGTCAGCGGAACACAGGAGGTGTGGGGCAGGGAAGTGGTCTGGCGCGATCGCCGGGTTCCCGCTCGGGGTCTGGCGGTTTCCCAAGGCTATTTTGCCACCACCGGGCGACGCATTCTCCCCGGTCAGGGGCGGCCGCTCCTGACCGCGGACTTTAGCCAATATCGCAATACGGTTGTGATCGATGGCGTCATGGCCGAACAGTTGTTTGCGGAGGAGTCCCCCCTAGAGCAGGTCTTTTATCTGCGGGGTGCGCCCTATCGGGTGGTGGGCGTGATGGAAACTAAGCTGGATGAATATTCCGAAGATGCCGAAGAACCCAGTGGCCAGTTTGTGCTGCCCTTGAGTACGCAAATGGCCCTGACGGGCTACCCGGATCTAGATCAGATTTTGGTGCGACCCAACAACCCGGTTGATCTAGAAACCTTACAAGTTGACCTGAAAGCCTGGATTCAGCAACGCTACCCGATCTACACCCAGGCCCCTTGGTCTGAGTTTGACTGGCCTCACATGAGCACGAATGTTGAAGATATTCAGACGTCTCAAGCCACCCTCCGCACGGCCACGCGATCGCTGCTTTTCGTCGGGGCGATCGCCCTCGGTATTGCGGGCGTGGGTATTGCCAACATCACGGTAGCCAGTACGCTGGAGCGCACCCGAGAAATTGGTCTGCGGCGGGCGATCGGTGCAACACCTCAGGATGTATTGGCCCAGTTTGTGCTTGAATCTGTGCTGATTAGTGTGCTCGGGGGCATGGGGGCGATCGTCATGGTGGAAACCACGACTTGGCTGGTGACGCAACAACCGGACTTTAATTTGCCCAGCTACCAGTTCAGTAGCCGCAATGCCGCCCTCTCCCTGGGCGCAGCCTTGAGCGTGGGGCTCTGCGCCAGTCTCACTCCCGCGGTGCGAGCCAGTCGGCTCGATCCGGTGAAGGCACTGCGGAGCTAGGGGCTGGTCATTACGTTGGGGTGTTGGTTGAACTGGCTGTTTGAACAGGTTGTTTAAATGGGTTGCTTGAACTAAGCGGCGATCGCATCCGGGATCTGAAGTTGGCGTTTTCTGGCCAGATACAAGAATCGAGAGAGCATCGCTTGCAATTCTTCATTACGATCGGGCAAGGCTTGCAATTGCTGTATTAGCTCCCAATCTTGTTCACTCATCGCTTTTACCCGATCGCTATTGGCGTAGAGTTCGTAGAATCGCTCAATCACGGTAATCTGCTGGTCTGACATGGCTAGATATTCCTGCGGGTGAAACTCCCTTGAGTCTTCAATCTAGCCAGAGCTTGTGAAAAGCCTGTGAAGTTCCCTGGTGATCTTGCTCACCCCTTCAGCCCAGCGGCGATCGCCGGCATCTTCTTCACAAGATTTTCACAACTATCCCTTAAACTCCATTCGGTACTTCAGGGCAGACGTATCATGACTGGTTTGCCAGGCTTTGGCTGAGGTTTACACTGCTGCATCTTCTTGCTTGAGTCCCAACCCAAAACACGAAGGTCGTCATGAAAATAGGAACCAAATTTCTACTCTCCTCGACATTGGTTATTAGTGCTATTGTCGCTTCATTCGGTGGTATTACATTTATGGGTAAATACCTAGAAGAAAAGTTGGATGCCCAGGATGACATTACTGATGCCGCTCTAGAGACGGTCTATGCGTTACAGATTAAGGTACGTGATGAATCTTCAGCTCTGAAGAACTATGTTTTACTCGATGCCAATGCTGAAGACCATTCCCTCTTTCAGCGCAAGAAGTTCTTGGTGGCAGCAGACTTGGCAAAGCTAGAATTAACCTTTGCAGGCTCGAACGAGTTTATTGAGCTGCGCGATCGTCATACTCAATTCCTGGCATTAGCTGATGGTTTAAACCCCGAAAATGCCAGCCTCGAGATCATCAAGCAGTACATCCGCAATATCGATGCGGCTGAACATGAAATGGGTAACATCTTGGATCGGCTAGCCCAAGACCTCTCTCGACAGGATCAACAAAATGATGCAGCAGTGGAGCAATTACTGTTAAGGTTGACGATCGCACGCTACAGTAGCATCATCATTGCTGTTTTGATTGTCCTGCTGCAATTCAAGATGATTTTCTCTCCTATTACCACATCGATTAAGACGCTAGAATCTCAGGCAAAAGCCATCGGATCAGGTCAATGGGATCAGCGAGTTAAAATCAAAACCCAGGACGAAATTGAAGGACTTGCCCATGAATTCAATGCCATGGCGAGTCATCTCGAAGCCCTCTACCATTCCCTAGAACAGAAAGTAGAGCAGCGCACCAATACAATCAGTCAAACCAATGAACGCCTTAAGACAGCTCTCACCCAGCTCAAAAAAGCGCAAGGGCAGCTCATTCAGCAGGAGAAGTTATCCAGTTTGGGGCAATTGGTCGCGGGTGTTGCCCATGAAATCAATAATCCCGTGAGCTTTATTTTTGGTAATCTCACTCATGCTGCCACGTACTTTGATGAACTGCTGCAAATCTTAAGTAGCTACGAGCAACATTATCCTCAGCCCCACCCTGAAATCATTGAACTTTGCACAGAACTAGAATTGGATTTTTTGAAGACAGACTTAGCAGAAACCTTGAGTTCGATGAAGTTGGGTGCCGATCGCATTCGCGAAATTGTCCTGTCGTTGCGAACCTTCTCTCGAATCGATGAAGCCGAACGCAAAGCGGCCCAGATTCATGATGGTATTGATAGTACGCTCATGATTTTACAAAGTCGGCTCCGGGCCCAGTTCAATCGCCCAGAAATCACCGTTCACAAACATTATGGCGAAATTCAGCCCCTTTACTGCTATCCGGGTCAGCTTAATCAGGTTTTCATGAACCTTTTAGCCAACGCGATCGATGCCCTTGAAGAGCATTACTTAGCGCCAATTCATGATGCGGATCGGCATCAATCCCTGAACATTGAAATCTGGACCAGGATTCTCTCAGGAGCCCAAATGAATGTCAGACTCCAGCCTCCATCGGTTACACAACCCAACTGTGATACTGAATCATGGCTCGAAATCACCATTGCCGACAACGGCCCAGGCATTCCTAAATCCGCTTTAAGTAAACTCTTTGATCCTTTTTTCACCACGAAGCCTGTGGGGAAAGGTACAGGTCTGGGGCTCTCGATTAGCTATCAGATTATTGTGGAAAAACATGGGGGGGATTTGCGTTGTGAATCTGTGCCGGGCCAGGGAACCAAATTCATAATCACCATCCCTATTGTGAAAGAAGCTGTGGCACAGGAAGCGGCGATCGCCTACATTTAGGGTGCGCCCTCAATGACAATGCCAGAAGCCTGACGAGACAAGCAATGGAGCGCCCGACCCCAAAAACAGAAAAAGGAGTTGTAAACTCAACATCACAATGGTTTGAAATCTAGGCATTGACGGTTTTCCACTTTAAAAGCCCCCTCCTCCCGAGCATGAGAGTCCGACAATTTCCCACCCTGCTACTACCGTTGCTGGCCTTACTAACGGCGAGTCCAGTCGCCCTAGCCCAGATTTTTCCCGCCCAAATTTCTCCCGCCCCATTCGCCCCCTTAATCTGCCGCGATTGCGACCTCCGGGGTCTTGACTGGCGCGATCAGGGGCTCAACTTGCGCAATGCCGACTTCAGCGGCGCGGATCTCTCATCCACCAACCTGGAAGGACTGGATCTGGGCGGTGCAGATTTGCGTGGGGCGACGCTCCATGGCACGAACCTCCGCAACGCCAACTTAGCGGGGGTGAATCTAGCAGAGTCGGATATCATTGCCATTCAGCTCACGGGCGCAGACTTCACGGGGGCGGACTTCACGGGGGCTAAACTGCGATCGCTCAATTGGCAAGGCGCACAACTGGAGGGCGCGATTTTCACCCAAAGCCAGCTCCATAACATTACCCTCACCGAGGCGGCGATCGCGGGCAGTGACTGGAGTGAGGCCCAGCTTACCGATGTGGACTTGGTGAATGCTGATCTCCAGGGCAGTCAATGGGCAGGCGCAACCTTTAACACCGTCAAGCTACGGGGGGCAAACCTGGCCCAGAGCGATCTCCAAGGGGTAGATCTGATGGGTTTGAGCCTAGTCGGTGTGGACTTTACCGGGAGCCAACTGCAACGGGCGGATCTCTATCGCGCCGATCTGACGCGGGCGATCTTGAGTGGGGCTAACCTACGAGAAGCCAATTTAACTCAGGCGGTGCTACTAGAGGTAGAAGCCGAGAATGCCAACCTCTGGGGCGCGGTGTTGCGATCGGCAACCCTGGTACAGGCTAGCTTCATCGGTGCTGATCTGCGGGCGGCTCGACTTGAGCGAGCCAATGTGCGCTTCACGGACTTCAGCGCCGCGAATTTAGAGGAAGCCCGCTTCGATCGCGCCCAGTTTGAGCAAACCCGCTGGTGTGAGTCTATCTTGCCCAACGGTAAGCCAGGGGACTGTTTGGAAACTGAACCCCCGAACTATTGAAGCCCCTCACCCTGCAAGTTATAGTGAGGAAGACAGTGAAAACTTAGCTTCTGGAGGATATTGAGCACGATAATGAAGCTATTTAATCAGCGGAATTTCTTATCCGGCAATATTGGTATTCGCCTCAACAACAAACCCAATATCAAGGTCGTGTCATTAGAGGATTCATGGCTCGTCCAAAATCCCGACGCCTATGCGACTGTCTTACGGGGCATTGAGCAGGCAAAGCAAGGGATTTTTGCTGAGGAGACACCTGATTTTGAAGCGGATTTCGCAGAGTTCGCCGATGCCGAAGATTCAGATCTAGAAGATTAAGCTGAACTAGAGTAATCTAGTTCTTAGACAGCAAGCATCAAAATGATGCTTGCTTTGTTTTTCAGGGACATCATGTTTAGAGTCATACTGGCACAAGATGCAAAAAAGACGTACGACGAATTGAAACAAATAGCTACAGCCTGTAAGAAAAATCGCTACAAACAAGGCAAAACGAAAGCGTCTCGGCAAGAAGGGTTATTCAATCAATTGTCTAAAACGCTTAGTCTACTCCAGCGAGACCCCCGACACCCAAGTCTGCAAACCCATGAATACGATCGCATTGAAAACCCCAACGATCCCCGTAAAAAAGTGTTTGAAGCCTACGTTCAAAACCGAACACCGGGAGCCTATCGTGTGTTTTGGTGCTACGGGCCTCAATCGGGTGAGTTGACGATCATTGCAATTACACCCCATCCCTGATCCGGGTTCAGCAATCCGTTAAAATGGCCTTTGTCATACTTAACCTTCAGACGCATGACCCTGACGCTCTACAACACCCAAACCCGCCGCGAAGAAGTCTTTAAATCCCAAGAGCCCGGTCAGGTCAAGGTCTACTGCTGTGGGGTCACGGTCTATGACCTCTGCCATTTGGGTCATGCGCGATCGTACATTGCCTGGGATGTGTTGCGCCGTTATCTGCGCTGGCGTGGCTACGACGTGCAATATGTGCAAAACTTCACCGATATTGACGACAAGATTCTGCGGCGGGCCCAGGAACAGGGTGTGACCATGCAGCAGGTAAGCGATCGCTACATTGCCGAGTATTTTGCCGATCTACGCCGCCTCAATGTGCTTGATGCCGATGCCTATCCCCGCGTCACCGAGCATATTGCGGATATCTGCGAACTGATCCAAACCCTGATTGACCAGGGCTATGCCTACACCACGAATGGGGATGTCTACTACCAGGTGAACCGCTTCTCGGGCTATGGCAAGCTCTCAGGACGCAAGCTCGAAGACCTGCAAGCGGGGGCCAGCGGCCGCGTTGGCGAGGCGGAAGCCCAGAAGGAACATCCCTTTGACTTTGCCCTCTGGAAAGCCGCTAAACCCGGTGAACCTTCCTGGAACTCACCCTGGGGGCCTGGGCGGCCGGGCTGGCATATCGAATGCTCGGCGATGGTACGGGCTATTCTGGGCGAGACGATCGACATTCACGGGGGCGGTGGCGACTTGATCTTCCCCCACCACGAAAACGAAATTGCCCAGTCGGAGGCGGCAAACCAAAAGCCCTTAGCGAACTATTGGCTGCACAACGGCATGGTGCGCATTGATGATACCAAGATGTCTAAATCCCTGGGTAACTTTGTAACCATCCGTGACCTGCTCGATCGCCCCACCGAACCGATGGTGTTGCGGCTGTTTGTGTTGCAAGGCCATTACCGCAAGCCGCTGGAGTTTACCGAAGCGGCGATTGCCGCCGCCGAGAATGCCTGGAACACGCTCAATGATGCCCTTCAATTCGGTGCAGACTATGGCGAAAAATTGGGTTGGGCGGACTCGGGAGAGAGCTTGAGCGAGATGAGCGATCGCTTTACCGAAGTAATGGACAGCGACCTCAACACCCCCGGCGGCCTGGCGGTGCTCTTTGAACTGGCGAAGGAACTGCGCAGCCAGCGCAATATTTTGGTGCATGGGGGGCAGTTGGAAGCAGACCCCAAACATCTTGAGCAGGTGTGGCGCACATTGGTGGAACTGGCACAGGTTCTCGGGCTCGAAGCGCAAGCCACGGTAACTGAGGCGACATCCGGTTTAAGCGATGCGGAGATTGACGCTTTGATCGCCGAGCGGACGGAAGCCCGTCAAGCTAAGAACTTTGCCGAGAGCGATCGCATCCGGGATGAACTTAAAGCGCAGGGGATAGTCCTGGTCGATCAAAAGGGCGGCGTGACAACCTGGCATCATGAATAATTACTAGGTTTAGGTGGATTGGCGGGAACAGCTTGGTTATAATGAACTAATCTTCAGCCGCTCTGTGGGTTTATGGTTCAAACACCCCTACCACCCCAAACCCTTTATCCCGATTCTGATGGGCAACCGATGGCGGATAACACCGAGCAATACGAATGGATTGTTCGGTTAGTCACGAACCTCAAGCATCTTTTAAAAGATGAGGTCGCCTTTGTAGCGGGTGATCTCCTTTGGTATCCGGTGCAAGTTGAACGAGATGAAACGCCCCCACGCCAAGCCCCAGATGTATTGGTCGCCCTTGGGCGTCCGGCAGGCTATCGCGGCAGCTATCGACAATGGGAAGAAGAACATATTGCGCCCCAAGTCATCTTTGAGATTCTCTCGCCCAGCAACACACGCCAGGAGATGGTGAAGAAGCAACAGTTTTATGAAGACTACGGCGTACTTGAAGCCTATTACTACGACCCCCAACGCCAAGAATTTTGGGCTTATGTTCGAGGGCAGGTTAATGATCGCTGCGCATTGATCAACGCCAGCGATCTTCCCTGGACTTCACCCTTGCTGGGGATTCACTTTCGGCAAGATGAAGCGGGCTTGCACGTGTTTTACCCCAATGGGGAACCGTTTACCAATCCGGAAGTGGGTTTGTCGGAGCGGGATGCCGCCCAGGCCCAACGGGATGCCGCCCAAGAGCGTGAGCAACAAACCCAACAACAGCTTGATGCGGCGTTGGCTAAATTGCGAGAGCTGGGCATTGATCCTGAGACGCTCTAAAGCTGTGACCGATTGAGCTATTGTGCTCTGAGCAACGATCGCGCCGTGATTACTCCGCGCCTGCTCCCAGGAAGATCTCAGTAACGTAGTTCTCCTGATCAAAAAAGAAAATCACCCCACCATAGATCGAGCCTGCCACAAAGATATTCTCGGCCCCGGCAGTGCCAAATTCCTGCTCATCGTCGTAGGCAGCTTGCACCTCGGCGAGGGTACTACCGATGCCAATCCCCCGAGCCGTTGTCATCGTCGCAGGCTCGTTCAAGGTGACACTCAACACTTCTTGAGGAGCGCCAATGGTGGAGGACATCATGTTTACCGTTAGCCCGAGGTCAGGGTAATGCCAGGGCTGTACATAAACCCCTAAGGCTCCCCAGTAGGTGAATTCACCCTTGATCGGTTCGGCTTCTAACCGCTCTGCGACTGCGGCGGCGGAAAGGTTGAGATGGAGCCAGCCGTCTATGGACTCAGCGTTAACCAGGTCGAATATGCTCCCCTCTGACGTTTCCCCATTTTCTTCCCAAGGCTCATCTGCGCCCAATACGTCCTCTGCTAAGGGCTCATCCATCTCCATAGGAGGGATGGGAGGGCAGGTGGGCAAGGGCTCCTGCGCGATCGCAGCAGGCGTAAGGAGCAAGAGTGCAAGGGGGGCGACGAGCGATTTCATGGCAATGATGGGCAGATGGATAGGGACGAAGCAACGAGAGCACCCTTTTTAACCCTTCGTCCCTGGGGCGGGTCATTCCGTAGGGTTAACGAAAGTACAATCATCCGCCCTCAGGTCAATGGGGATTCTGTCTCTATCTCGGCCAAAACGTCCATCACCTCATCACACCAGGCAATCCAACTCTCTTCATAGCGAATGCCGCGCTTGAGGGTGAGGTAGCGAAACTGCTCCGAGGGGGGCGGCGCTGTCGCCGCCAGAAAACATTGCTCCTTCTCGCGGTAGTGGGCCAGTTTACGCTCATGGAGTTGGCGACGCTGCACCAGTTCATGGTGCAGGAGGTCAGGGTCAATATAAGGGCCCGCTAACACCTTCACCAAGAGATCTTCTCGAATGGGCGTGGGTTCAGTGGGTTCTGTGAACCAACGGTGTAGTTCGGCTTCTCCCTCGGTCGTGAGTTCATAAATTTTCTTATCGGGCTTGCCTGCCTGGGGAATGCTCTCATGACGCACCCAGCCCTGTTTTGCCATCTTGCCCAGTTCCCGATAGATCTGCTGTTGACTCGCTTGCCAATAGCAGCCGACCCCCTCTTCAAAGCGCTTACTGATGTCATAGCCGCTGCAAGGGCCATGATTCAAGAGGGTCAGGATGGTGTGTGCGAGGGCCATGGAAAATAGTTTATTGACATATCCAACAAGTTGAGTATAAGCTACGAAGCTATAGACAACAAGTTGAATAAAACAAGTTGTTTACAATGAGTTGAGTATTGTCCCGATGACCTCTAATCTCACGCTTTCTGCATCCTCTCTCGACAACAGTCCCTCACCGAAACGCGCTTGGGTTTGGCTGTTGCCGCTGATCTTGCTCCCCGTGGGCATTCTGACTACGCGTCATCTCCTGGTCAACCATTCAACGGCTGCGACGCTCGCAACAATCCTCCCTGTCAACGTAACTACGGCTGAATCCGTCAGTACCTATGCGGTACAACGCACCTATACCGGCGAAATCACCGCCCAGCGCACCAGTGACCTGGGGTTTGAGCGGTCGGGACTGGTGGTTGAACTCCTGGCTGATGAAGGCGATCGCGTCACTCCCGGCCAGCCCTTAGCTCGACTCGATACCCGCAACCTGCAAGCCCAACGTCAGAGCCTCGTAGCACAACGCACTCAAGCCCAAGCCCAACTCCAAGAATTGCAAAATGGGGCACGAGTTGAAGATATCAACGCGGCCCAGGCGGCAGTATTGGAACTGGAGCAGGAAATCGAACGGGCGAAACGCCAGCGCGATCGCCGTCAGTTCCTCTACGACGAAGGGGCAATTTCCTATGAGGATTTTGACAATGTGGACTACGACACCAAAATTCTGGAGCAACGCCTCGCCCAAGCGCGGAGTACGCTCCAGGAACTGGAAAACGGCACCCGCTCGGAGCAAGTTGCCGCCCAAGCTGCCAGGGTTCAGCAACTTGATGCCCAGATTCGCGGGCTGGATGTGGACATCGCCAAAAGCGTGATCACTGCCCCCTTTGCGGGCAAGGTGAGCGATCGTCCGGTGGATGAAGGCGTGGTCGTGGGCAATGGTGCAACGGTGCTAAAGCTCGTGGAACAGGGGAGTTTGGAAGCCCGGATTGGCGTTCCAGAAGAGCGTGTGAGCCAGTTACGGATTGGAACTCAACATAAAATCCAAATCGGCGAGCGCACCTTTCCGGCCACGGTAATCGCCCAATTACCAGAAGTTGATGAAACGAGCCGCACCGTAACGGTTGTCTTGCAATTCGCACCGGATGTGGAAACACAGGTGGGGCAAACCGCCCGTTTGCTCTTTGCAGACATCGAACCCACCGATGGGGTTTGGGTTCCGTCAACGGCCTTGGTTCCTGGCGATCGTGGTCTTTGGTCGGTATACGTGTTGGGTAATACAGCGACCGATTCAGCGGACGAGCGCACTCATGCAGTAGCACGGCGGGATGTGGAGGTCTTGCATACCGAGGGCGATCGCACCTTGGTTCGCGGCACGATTCAGGGACGCGACCAAGTGATTACCAGTGGAACCCATCGCATCGTGACGGGTCAGACAGTCAAGGTGATGGACTGATGGAGCAAGTCCCAAGATTGAATTAAATCTTAGAGACGTGAGCCGAGAGGTTTGTTAGCCTGTTGCTTAAATACCCTAACTCTCACATGAGCCCTTCTCCAGCACGTCGCTCTATTCCACTCAATCTAGTCTTGGTGGTTCCGTTCTTGCTCGAAATTTTTGCCGCTGTTGGACTCACCGGATTCTTTTCGCTCCGCAATGGCGAGCGTGCGGTGCAAGAGCTCGCCACTCAGGTGCAACGAGAAGTGGGCGATCGCATTGATCAACATTTAGACAGTTATTTGGAGGCTGCTGTGCAAGTGAATCGAATGAGTGCGGAGGCTATCCGTCTTGGGGTTTTAGATCCCAACGCTGCCGATGCTCTAAAGCGGCAGTTTTGGCAACAACTCCGAGTGTTTCCCACTTTAGAATACGTTTATTTTGGCCACGAGGGGCACGGTGGATATGCAGGCGTGGGGAGATCCGAGAGTGAATGGCCCGAGATTGAAGAAACCGAGAACTATGAAGCGGGCGATTTCTTGATCTATAGCAGCGATAGCCAAGGCAATAAACAAGAACTCCTCAGTCGTGATCCCGGTTATGACCCCCGACGCCGAGACTGGTATCAAGACGCGATCGACGATCAAGAGATGGGCTGGAGCGAAATCTACAGTTTATTCCCCCAGGGATATCTGGGGATTTCCGCCACCCTCCCCATTTACGATGCCAATGGCGACCTCCAAGGAGTGCTGGCAAGCGATCTTGTCTTGACCGGAATTCAAAACTTTTTGGCTGGGCTAAATGTCCTCGAAACCGGACAAACATTTCTGATGGAACGAGATGGCCGCTTAATTGCCAGTTCTCATGCTGAGACCATTTTTGCGCCTACGGCTCGTGAAGATGCTGAACCTGAGCGTGTTACTCTCGCCCAAGCGCAAGCCCCCATTTTGCAACTCACGGGTGAAACGCTGCAAACCCAGTTTCCTGATCTAAATGAGATTCAGCAACCTGTGAAACTGTCGTTTCAACACGCGGGCGAACGCTATTTTGTACAGCTCATTCCTGTTGAAGATGAGTTTGGTTTGGACTGGTTGACGGGGGTAATCTTACCTGAGTCGGCGTTTATGGCGCAGATCAATGCCAATACCCGTACCACCATTGGCCTGTGCATCTTGGCGTTGCTAGTTGCCACAGTTTTGGGCGTCATGACCTCTTACTGGATTAAGCAACGCTTAAACCAATTAACCCATGCTGCCGAAGCGATCGCCCAGGGCGATCTGGATCAAGAAATTGCCCCGACCCAACTGCGAGAATTGGATCACCTCGGCAATTCCTTCAATGTCATGACGGGCAAATTAAAGCACGTCATTAAAGCTTTAGAAAATAGCAATACAACCTTGGAAGAGCGAGTGACGGAGCGAACGGATGCACTTGCGGAGGCGTTAAAAGATTTGCAATTTGCCCAAGCCCAACTCATCCATACAGAAAAGATGTCGAGCTTGGGTCAATTGGTCGGGGGCATTGCCCATGAAATCAATAATCCCCTGAACTTCATTGTGGTGAATGTGCAGCATACCAAGACTTACATTGAAGACCTCCTCAAAACCGTAGAACTTTATCAGCAGCATTACCCGGAAACGGATGCGGCGATCGCAGCTCACAACGAAGCAATTGAGCTGGAGTTTATGGTTGAGGATTTTCCTGAAGTGATTAAGTCAATTGAAGCCGGAACCCAAAGGATTCTTAATATTGTCTCGTCTTTGAAGGTTTTCGCCCATCAAGGTGGCTCAAGCCGAAAAACGATTGATATTCATCAAGGGATTGAGAGCACAATCGTCATTTTACAGAGTCGCCTCAAGGTTAATGATGCCAGAAATGCGATTCAACTCATCAAGGACTATGACGATTTGCCCCCGATCAATTGTTGTCCTGATGCGCTCAATCAAGTCTTCATGAGCTTGATTGATAATGCGATTGATGCGGTTCGAGAAAATCACAGAAAAGGCTCGGATATCCAACCCAAAATCATGATTCGAACCTATATGGAAGATCAGAAAACAGTCATTATCTGTGTCGCGGACAATGGCCCCGGTATTCCGCACAATCTTCAACCTCGACTCTTCGACCCATTCTTCACCACCAAGCCCATTGGTCAGGGCTCAGGCTTAGGACTCTCGACCAGTTATCAAATTGTGGTTGAGCAGCATAAGGGCCGGCTAGAGTGCATCTCTGAACCGGGGGAAGGGGCAGAATTTTTGATTGCTTTGCCGATCGTTTAAACAGGTTTGACTCAATCCTTTACTTTTCGCCTTATGAATTTTTGAGAATGTTGATATGCGCTATCCCTTCCCTGGTATGAACCCCTATCTTGAGCAACCCGAGCGGTGGCCGACGGTTCATAATCGGTTGATTGTGGCGATCGCGGATTTTCTCACACCATTATTGCTACCTAAATATCAAGTTGATATCGATAAGCGAGTTTATGAAGTAACAGGCTTAAACACATTGTTGATCGGGCGGCCAGATGTCACGGTTCAGCAGTCTCGACAACCCGTGAGTTCTAATCGTGCTGATGCAGGCGTGGCGATCGCAGCGCAACCCATACCAGTCACCTTGCCCACCAACGAGGAGGTGCGGGAAGCCTATCTGGAAGTGAAAGATGTGGCAATGCAAAAGGTGGTGACGGCGATCGAGATTTTATCGCCTACGAATAAACGAGGCGAAGGGCGAGAGAAGTATTTGGTTAAACGGCAGAAGGTTTTGAATAGTCAAACGAATTTAGTCGAGATCGATTTGCTCTTAAAGGGTGAGCCCATGCCTTTAGCCCAAGGCAATCCAATGGGAGATTATCGGATTCTCGTCAGTCGCGCTATTCAGCGGCCCTCAGCGGATCTTTATCCGTTTAAGTTACGCGATCGCATTCCCAATTTCCCGTTACCGCTCAAACCGAGTGAGCAAGAACCTGTGATTGACTTACAAACCCTCGTAGAGGATGTGTATCAGCGATCGGGATACGACCATTTTCTGAATTATCAGGAGAATTTGAATATGCCGTTGAGTAAGGAGGATCAGCAATGGATCAAAAGCAGGTTTACATGATTTTTTGTTTTAGACAATATCCAACCTAATTTTCAAGAATCACTTCATAGAAAGAACAGAATCTTAAGTCAAGCCATGACGATTTCCCCTCTTAAACCCTTAACATTAGACACCTTTCTTAAAGCAACCTATATCGAAGATTCACCTGCCTGGGAATATCTTCATGGTCGCCCCATCCAAAAGCCCATGCCTCAAGGTCAACATTCAACCTTACAAAGTGAATTACTCACAACCATTAATCAAATCGGGAAACGGAGCAAAGTAGCTTACGCCTTTCCGGAGCGACGTTGCACTTTTGCAGGAGAATCGATTGTTCCTGATTTGGCAGTGATTCGCTGGACGAATATTCCTCGCACAGAAGCTGGAGAAGTGGCGAATTTGTTTGAGATTGCACCCGATTGGACGATTGAAATTCTTTCGCCGCAGCAACCTCCAAATCGAGTTTCTGCCAAGATCATGCATTGTTTGCACCATGGGTGCGAGTTGGGTTGGTTGATCGATCCGGGCGATCGCTCGGTGATGGTTTTTCGCCCTAAGCAAGAACCGGAAATCTATCGCGGTGATACGCCATTACCTGTGCTCAACAATCTCGAATTACAGTTAACGACGGATGAGATTTTTGGTTGGCTGGTTCTTGAGCTATGAGGGCGATCGAAGTGTGAGTATTTTCTGGATTATCAGGAGGATTTGAATATACTATTGAAGATATGGATAAAATCTGGCTTAAAGATAAAGTGGTTGCAGAAGTAAATCAAAAATAATAAAGACTTGAAGTTATGGCAATTCAACTTAGTTCAAAACAGGAAAATCTGGTTAATTCTCAAATTGAGCGTGGTAATTTTAAGTCTTCAGATGAAGTTTTGACAGTTGCTCTCAATTTATTAGACAAGCTTCAGGATGAATATGCGGAGTGGATTGAAGAGACACGAAAGAAGGTGGATTCGGCGATCGCTCAAATGGAGCGAGGGGAGAGTTTAGACGGTGAGACCCATGTTCAAGGACTACTAGAGCGTTTGGAACGAGCTAAGGAGTAGATGTGAAGTATAAAATCTCACTTCCTCAACCTACAAATTAGAAAATCAGGAGTCATAACCCATGAGTCTCACTATCTCAGATGAAATTTTGCAAGCCAGTCAACTAACCACAAGCGAATTTCGCCAAGAAATTGCTTTGCATCTTTTTCAATCGGGTCATCTGACGATTGGTTACGCGAGTCAGCTTGCAGAACTACCAACCCATACTTTTCGCCAACTGCTCAGAGAGCGTAATATTCCACTCTATACCTATGATGTTGCCGATCTTGAACTCGATCTCAAAAATCTTCAAGCATTGAGGCGATTATGATTTTGATTCGATTCGGAATCTCTGTAGTGGGCGCTACTGATCCTGGCAAGAGGAGCTTTTGTAGGGTGTGTATAGCCTTTCAGGCATGGCTACGCTAGAGGCGGCGACAATCCTGAAAAGAGAGAACAATTTTAAATCCGCCGTAACGCACCGAACAATGCCAATCAATAGAGTGGTGGTGCGTTACGCAGAAAATCAAACCGTCCCGTTCTAAATTAGATTTTTCACCTGCTAACGCACCCTACAACTATAACTTTAGGGATCAAGAGATACAAAAAAGGAGATATTGATGAGTACAGAAGTATTTCGAGAAATCCAGGATGTAATTAACGTACTGAAGGCATATAAGGTTCGTGCGAAGGAACTCGAAAAAGATCTCGAAATCGCAGAAGATCTCAAGGATTTTCGATCAGATCTCATTGGCTCTTTCAAGAGACTGGAGCATGAAATAATGTTCCTTTGTATTGATATGGTTGGCTTGTATAAAGCCATCCGAAAGAAAAAGTCTCTTTACTCAAAAGTAATAGCTCAAAACGGAGCAACACTGTCCAAGGTAAATAGGAGCAAGATTAGTGAAGATCACTTTATCTTTATCGATGGAAATGATGCAGAAGCATTTCTTGATGAGGATATAGAAGATGATGGATGCCAACTAATAAACTGGACACAGGAAGACAAGCAAGAATCAATTCAAAAATTTGAGGAAGAAGTTTACAGCCATCGAAAGCAGATTAGAGATAAGTTTGGCTTGACATCTTCCAATCAATCTAATATTGAACAGTGGATGGATGAAATTACTGATAAAAAAACTTTAGCGAGAATAGAAGATTATAGGAATAATTATGCTCACAGATTGGATGACTTGAGCAAACTGAAATCTGAATTTGAGCATCTAATCAGTATCGAGGGTATGAGACGGATATTGAACGATATATCAATGGTGCTGCTTGACTATGAGGAGCGTTTTCAAAAAATCCTCCTTTATACCTGCTCTGATCAGTTTTTGGGAATTGATGGTTTTGAGTATAGATCATTCTCTGAAATTGAAGCTGTAAGAAAATCCAGTCATTTTTCAACCTCTGAATTGGAGTCAGAGAACTAAATATCATTATGCTCTTCTACCGCAATCGCCAACTTCTGCTCCTCTCCCTAATTCTCATCATTGTTTGGGGACTCTCCTCCTTCTTCACCCTGCCCCGCATGGAAGACCCCCAACTCGTCCAACGGGTCGCCACCATCACCACCCGCTTCCCCGGTGCCACACCCGAGCGCGTTGAAACCCTGGTGACTGAAAAGATCGAAGACGAGATCCAGGAAGTTGAGGAAGTAGACACGATCGAATCCACCTCCAGTAACGGGATTTCAATTATCACCGTCGAACTCAAAGAAACCATCGACGCCGTTGACCCCGTTTGGTCCAAGGTGCGCAGCAAACTCGATGATGTGACGCCCGAGCTGCCCCCCGGTGCCAGCGACCCCGAATACGACGAAGGTCAAGTAGCCGCCAATGCCCTGATTGTTGCCCTGACCTGGGAGCTAGAGAGCGAACCCAACTACACGATCTTGCAGCGGCTGGCCGAAGGTCTCGAAGACCGACTCCGCGCTCTGCCCGGAACCGACACGGTAGAACTGTTTGGCGCACCGGAAGAAGAAATCACCGTCGAGATTAGCCCCACCGAATTGGCCCGTCTAGGGATTACGGCGCAGAATCTTGCGGGCCAGATCCAAGCCAGCGACGCCAAGGTTGCCGCTGGGCAATTTCGCAGTGGTGAAACCGAACTGCTCTTAGAAGTGGATAGCGAGCTGGACTCCCTGGAGCGGGTGCGACGTATCCCCCTTCAGCTCGGTGATGAGGGACAGACGGCGCGGCTAGGCGATATTGCCACCGTACAAAAGGGCGTCGTCGATCCAGCTAATGAGTTGGCGATCGTCAATGGTCAGGCCGCGGTAGCGATCGCCGCCATGGTCGAAACCGACTACCGCGTTGACCTCTGGGCCCAAGACGCACGCGCGGCATTGACAGAGTACGACGCTCAACTCTCCGATGGCATTGGCCTGGTGACGATTCTGGATCAGAGCGAATATGTGAAACAGCGCCTCGATGGGGTGGTGTCCAACCTGGTGCTGGGTTCGGTGCTGGTGGTGGGGGTCTCGCTGGTGATGCTGGGCTGGAAGTCGGCGCTGATTGTCGGCTCGGCATTGCCTTTGGCAACGTTGATGGTGTTTGGAGCGATGAACGTGCTGGCGCTGCCCCTGCATCAGATGTCGGTGACAGGGATTATCATCGCCCTGGGACTGTTGATTGATAACGCGATCGTGGTTGTGGATGAGGTACAGATTCGGCTGCGGGAGGGTCGTGCGCCGGGTCAAGCGGTGACGGCAACGGTTAAGCATCTACTCGTGCCGCTGATTGCCTCTACCTTAACGACCGTGCTGGCCTTTATCCCGATCGCCACTTCACCGGGGGGGACGGGGGAATTTATCGGTGCGATCGGCTCCACCGTGATTCTGGCGCTGATCAGTTCCCTGTTTCTCTCCCTGACGATCATTGTTTCCCTGACCGGACGCCTGTCCACCTGGCAGCCCCTGCCCACTCGCATTGCCTGGTTGCAGGACGGATTTAGCGATCGCACCCTCGAACATCTCTACACCAAAACCCTCAATCGCCTGTTTCGACGCCCGTGGCTCACGATCGGTCTGGCGCTCATTTTCCCCGTCCTCGGTTTTGTCCAATTTGCCCAGCTAGAGCAGCAGTTCTTCCCGCCCACCAACCGGAATCAATTCCAAATTGAACTGGAGCTACCCGCCCAGACTGCGATCGCCGCAACCCAAGCCCAGGTGCTGGCGGCTCGGGAGATCATCGATCGCCACCCCAAGGTGCAAGAGGTGCAATGGTTCTTGGGTGAGAGTGCGCCGCAGTTTTTCTATAACGTGGTGGCGGGGCGCGAGAATGCGCCGGACTACGCGCAGGGGATTGTGCAGGTCAACGATACGCGTGATTTGCGGGGCACGATCCAGAGCTTGCAAACTGAGCTGGATGCCGCCTTTCCCAATGCTCAGGTGCTGGTGAAACAGCTTGAGCAGGGGCCGCCCTTTGATGCGCCGATCGAGTTGCGACTCTACGGTTCCGATGTGGCCCAGTTGCGCAGCCTGGGCAATGATCTGCGGCGTGAATTGATCGCGTTGCCCGAGGTGATTCATACCCGTGCTGACCTGACAGAGGCGTTGCCCAAGTTGGCGCTGGATGTGGATGAAGTGCAGGCCCGACGGGTAGGGCTGGACAATGGGGCGATCGCCCAGCAATTGGATAGTGCGCTGGAAGGCGCAGTGGGGGGCTCGATTCTTGAAGGAACGGAGGATATTCCGGTGCGGGTGCGGGTCGGTGACTCCACCCGAGGCACGCTCGATCGCGTCGCCTCGCTGGATCTGGTCAATGGTCAGAACGAGACGGTTCCCCTGGATGCCCTGGCCGATGTGGATCTGGTGCCGAATCTGGCCACGATCTCACGCTACAACGGCGAGCGGATCAATACGGTGCAAGCCTTTATCACGGCGGGGTCGCTACCGGCCACGGTGCTGGGGGCGTTTGAGCAACGGCTGGAAGAACAGGGCTTTGAGTTCCCCCCCGGTTATCGCCTGGAATATGGCGGTGAAGCGGATGCGCGGGGGACGGCGATCGCCAACCTCTTCTCGACGGTGGGGGTGCTGGCGATCATCATGTCGGCGACATTGATCCTTTCCTTTAATTCCTTTAGCCTCGCGGTGCTGATTGGTTCGGTGGCTCTGGCAGCAGTGGGTCTGGCGGCATTTGCCCTCTGGTTCTTTGGGGCGCTGTTTGGCTTTACGGCGATCCTAGGCACGTTGGGACTGATCGGTCTGGCGATTAACGATTCGATCGTCGTGTTGGCGGCGCTGCGGGAGCATCCGGAGGCACGGCGGGGGGATTGGCGGGCCACGGCTCAGGTGGTCTTTAAGTCCACTCGCCACGTCATTGCCACCACCGTGACGACGATTACCGGCTTTATTCCACTGTTGCTTGACCCGACGGGGTTTTGGCCCCCGCTGGCGATCGCGATCGCGGGCGGTCTCGGCGGGGCAACGCTCTTGGCGCTCTACTACGTCCCGGCGGTGCATATTTTGTTGCAGCGATCGCAAAGGAAGATTGTACAGCGAGAACCGAGCCAGGAAAAGCTGTCGTTACCCATGGAAACATCTGTCGGATAAACAATCCACTGCGAAAGTTTTCAGACTCAGGATTACAATTTTCAGTGATTGGCTATTCTCTGGCGGCAAGCGCGTCGCTAAAATCAAGGCAGGATATCTGAGCAAACCATGCCTGCTACCCAAGTACGACTCTCCACAGTCCCCACCGAACCCATTTGGCGATTGACGGTTGGGCAATACCACCAGATGATTGCGACGGGAATTCTGACGGCCGACGATCGTGTGGAACTCCTCGACGGTCTGCTCACGCTGCAAATGCCCAAAAAACCATCTCATCGGCTCGTCACTAAACTGCTCCGCACGCTGCTTGAGTCTCTCACGCCACCGGATTGGTACACCGATAGCCAAGAGCCAATCACACTCGCTAATAGTGAACCGGAACCGGATGTGATGCTTGTGAAGGGCAACCCGCGGGACTATAGCGATCGCCATCCGAGTGGGGCCGAGCTGGGCTTGGTGGTTGAGATTGCGGATGCAACCTTGAAGCGTGACCAAACGCTCAAAAAACAGCTTTATGCTGAAGCGAAAATCCCCTGTTATTGGCTGATTAATTTACCGGAGCGCAGCCTGACGATTTACACCGAGCCCATGACTCAAGAGGGGCAATCGGACTATCAAAAGTCTGAAACGATAGCCGAAATGGGAGTAATTTCTGTGATGGTTGCTGGACAGGAATGGGGCGCGATCGAGCTGAGTGAGGTTTTGCCAGAACGCAAAGATTGAACTGAAACATCCCCGTCTCCGCTTCCTTAAACCCTGTTTCTGTGGGTCATGTCACCCTACATTCAAAAACCGCCTGTCCTGTCCCCTTGCTCAAATTAATTAATGACACCCCGTAGCGTCAATGACACCCGCAATCTTGAAACAAAAAGATCCCCTTGATGATCATCTAGCTCAACTTGAAGAAATCAAGCGTTTACCGTATCTCTCTCGGGAGAAGCTAACCCAAGTTGAACTAGAGATCAAACGCCTCAGATCAGGCAATAAAGGTGAACAGGATTCAGCTTACTTTATCAATTTTCATTACAAAGATTCCCAGAACTGGCTGGTGATTCATGACCTGAGGATTGAATACGGCGATCGCGTCGCCCAAATTGATCATCTCATGATCAATCGCTGTCTAGAGTTCTATATTCTGGAGACAAAGCATTACAGACAAGGACTCAAAATCACTGAAGATGGTCAATTTCTAACCTGGTTCAAAAAACATTATGTGTCCATTGAATCACCGATCGAGCAAGCTCGGCGTCATGTTAAAGTTCTGAAGCAGTTGATTCTTAATGAAGTTACGCTACCTAAGCGTTTTGGTGCAGCAATCAAGCCTAAATTTGGGCTTTATGTTCTAATTTCACCGAAATCCCGACTGATTCGCCCTGATGCCAAAAAAATCAATACTCGTACTGTTGTTAAAGCCGACCAGTTTTACCTACAACTCCAACAGGATCTAGAAAATCGTGGCATTCGAGACACGTTTGGCGCATTGGCTCAAATCGTTGACCATGAAAGGATTGGGAGGATTGGAAGGAAAATCTTGAGTTATCACAAACCCCTCAAGCCCAATTATTACAAACGGTTTAGCATTGAGCCCATTCCAGTTCAGACGCCAGAGCAGGCAGAAACCCAAGAACCACAGAAACCTATCCATAACAAGATTGACACTGATACTGCTCCGTCTAAGATTCCAGATCAAACAGAAGCTCAATCACCACAGAAGCCTGCCAGTCGATCTAGGAAGAAAGATAAAACAGAAACGAAATCACCGCAGAGGCTCACTAATAAATCCCGTCGCTCGAAATATTATTGCTACCAGTGCAAAATACCCATCACCAAAAATGTTGCAAAGTATTGCTTTGACCAAAGATCTATATTTGGCGGTAAGGCCTATTGCATGCATTGCCAGAAAAAAGTCAAATAGATTGAAAGTTATGCTCATGAACCCCCTTGAATCAAGCATCACAAAACCTGTCGATAGCTCGGTACATCGACCCATTGACGCTGCTGGTGAGACTGCAACGTGAGATCCATTAGCAACTGTGAGAGCACCCCCTCTCGGAGAGAGGGCGCAGTCACTGTCTGGGTCTGAATGCAACGTAACCAATGATCCACAACCCGTAGCACGGGCGCGAGACGACCATCCGGGTAGACCTTGGGGAAATCGAGCTGGCTAGAAACCGGAATTTCTTGGAGGGATTGCCCAGCCGGAGCGTGCCAGAGTCGGAACCCATGCACATAATCTTTGAGGTTGTCGCTGCCCAAGACGAGCGTGCCGTCATCACCGTAGACCTCTAGCCAATGGCCCCGCCCTTCGTAGGTTGCCGAACTGAGCGAAACCTGTACCGGCGTGCCATCGGTGAGTTGCAACATCAGATTCGCCACGTCCGGTGCATCTACGGGTTTGCGTTTGCCTGCTGCGGTGGGGTCAGGTCGGCTGGCGATCGCACAGCTCAAGTGGGCGCAGAGGTGCTGCACGTCACCCAAGAGCCAATGGATATAGTCAAAGACATGGGAGCCCACTGCTCCCAAGATGCCGCCGCCTTGGTCTTGGCGGGCATACCAGTTCCAGGCTCGCTCCGGGTCGGCACGACCCGGCACCAGCCAGTCAATTTTGACCAGACGCTTGGGGCCCACTGCACCTGAATTCAATAATTGAGCCGCCTGCTGCCAGAGGGGCACGAAACGGAATTCAAAATCGGCGATCGCCACCAAACCCCGCTGCTGCGCCAACCGATACAGCTCTTGCGCCTCCTGCACATTCAAGGTCAGAGGTTTCTCCAAAAAAATATGCTTGCCCGCTGCCAGAGCCGCCCGAGCCATCTCATAATGCAAGAAGGGGGGTGTGGAGATCATCACCGCATCCAGTTCTGGAA
Source organism: Spirulinaceae cyanobacterium (assembly GCA_049601735.1). GTDB lineage: Bacteria > Cyanobacteriota > Cyanobacteriia > Cyanobacteriales > Spirulinaceae > SIO3F2. The sequence continues at coordinate 4,571 of JBMYQW010000007.1, read as the reverse complement.
GCGCCAGAAGGTCAGCAAGGCGATCGCTCCCGTGGGGAATGTCATACTTCTGCGCAAGGGCTTGGGCTTTGGCGGGGTCACGGTTCCAAAGGGCGAAAGCTCGGGCTTCCGGATGCGCCTGGATGGCCGGTAAATGAATCTTCTGCCCAAACCCTGTGCCGATGATTCCCACATTTAGCATGATGCTCTCTCTCAGTTGTGCCGCTTTGATTTCGGGTTCAAATTCTATAGCATTTTGTGGGGAGGCCAGGAAGCAATGACCCAGGATAGAACCTTACCCGATTGCACCTGGCGCGAATTTTGCCTCTGGCTGCTGCGCCGTCGCGATCGCCGCCGCATCGAGGGGGACTCAATGTTGCCGCTTTTGCAACCCGGGGAGGAGGTATTGGTTGATCCCCAGGCGTATCGAAAAATCGCCCCCGAAGTCGGTGAGATAGTCGTCGCGCGCCATCCCCAAAAACCCGATCTCGAAATCATCAAACGGATTGCCGAGCGCCTGCCCGATTGCACCTATGTAATCTACGGTGACAATCTAGCCCAGAGCAGCGATAGCCGTCAGTTTGGCCCGGTGGGGCGATCGCTCATCTTGGGAAAGGTGATTTGTCGATTCGGTTAGGTCATAGAAGAATTCCGCAACTGCTCAATCTCGATCACCGTCAGCCCAGTCTTCTGGCTAATCGTCTCCACATCCAGCACATCCAGCAGTTGCCGAGCAATTTCGATCGCCTTCTCTTTTCTACCCTGTTCCAGACCCACCTTTTCGGCTTTAATTAGCGCATTGCGATGATCCCAAACAAACATTTCTCGCTTCTCTTGGTCTTCAAGCTCTTCAGGTGAGAAATTACTCCGATTCACCACATCGAAGGCTTGATTTAACGCGTCTACTGTACTCAGGGTCTCTGGAACGGTTTCTAGCTCACGGGCATATTTCATAAAGTAGAGCCATTTTTCGGTTAACGTTGCCAAGTCTGCCAATGGCGTTTTGAATTTGGGCAGCTCCGCAAAGATCAGCTCAAATTCATCAGCACAGAAGAACTGGTTTAACTCTTCCCGTTCACGCAGCACAAAGCGTGAAATCACCTTCGCAAACTCAGGAAACATCACAAAGTCGGTAATCGTGAGAGCGACAACGGGAAAGAGTTTTTTGTAGTCTTCGCCCTTGCCGAGCTGAAGGGCGTAGGCTTTGGCGGTGTTGTAGAGAACCCGCTTTTCAAAACTCTCAATGTTTAAAACCTGCATTTCAATGATCACGATCGTGCCATCGTTGAGTCGGGCTTTGACATCGAGATAGGTGTCTTTGAAGCCCTTGAGCCGGGGAGCTTGGTAAGGATCAATGATATCCAGATCGGCAATCGTCTGGGTTTCGTTGTAAACCAAAGCCTCAAGAAAGCTCTTGAGGATCGGTTTACTTTGGGGGGAGCCGAAGACTTTTTTGAAGGCGAAGTCAATTTTGGGGTTGAGGAATTGCATGGGTCGCTGACCTCCTGGGGGCGATCGCACACGACACGAAGCTAAAGGCGATCGCTTTTATTCTAAGCCCATGACCCAATTGCATGACCCAATCGTATCGTTCTAAATCTGAATATTCACACTAAAGTGAACCCCATCGTCCTGGGCATTTTGGGTGCGATCGCTCAAGTCCACCAACGGAATCGCATAGTCAAAACGCAGGGTGATGCCCGCATCGGGGCTCCAAATGAGCCCAACCCCTGTACCCGCAATAAAGTCCTGCTGTTCATCAGGTTTATTCGGATTATCTGGGTCGTACCAGACCCAACCCATATCAAAGAAGGGGGCAATGATGAACTCGGGACGACCCGCTTCGTCGCGCGCGAGGGTAATGCGGTCTTCGACCGAGAAGCGCAAACCGCCATCCCCTGCGCGCACATTTTGCCGGAACCCCCGAATCGACTGCCCGCCGCCGATGACAAACTGCTGGGAAGAGAGCAGGGGTTCTGAGGCAAACTGCACATCGGTGGAAAAAATCAAAAAGTTATTCTCGTTGAGCACCTGCACCCGCTGGATTTGGCCCAGCCAACTCACAAACCGACCATCGGGGGTAGGGCCATCGTTAATCGTGGGGTCGAGCAGATCGAGACCAATGCTGAACTGCGATCGCAATGCCCAAGCCCCCTGAGGGTCACGTTTAATATAGTCTTGCCCCAGCTTGAGCACCGTGGTGGTCGTCGTGCCATCGGCTTCGGGGCCAAAGCCAAAGGGGGTTCCGCCCGCAAACGTGAAGGTCTGACCCGTCTGGTAGGTCAAGCCAGCCGAGAGGGCAAATTCTTCGCGGGGGGTGCGTTTGAGTGGTTGACGAAAACTGAGTTCATACAGCTCGGAGTTACCACTAATGTCCAGGATGCTAAAGGGCTCCTGCACTACTTGGTTGCTATTGAACGAGGTGCGGAACTGGAGCGTGCCGTCCATCGGGTTGAGCGGTGCGCGATAGGTGAAGTCAATCGTATCTGAGCCGTCTTGAGCGGTGTGCTTGAAGCCCAGACTCACATCATCGCCAATCCCCGTTGGATTCTGGTAGCCAAAGGAAACGCCGAGCCGTTCCGAGCCCACGCTGGGGGGAGAATAGTTATCTGCGCTCGCCGACGCCCGGAACCGCTCCGCTTCCGTCACCCGCACGACCAAAATACTTTTAGCGGGCTGCGTTCCCTGGCGTAAACTGGCTTCGATATTATCAACCAGGGGGCTGCTGCGCAGCAGGCGTAGTTGATCTTCTAGGCGACTCGTGTTGAGGGGGGTTTGAGCGCCGAGGGCGACCCGGCTGCGAATGTAGCTGGTATTGAGGTGGCGCAGACCCTCCACTTCAATGGTTTCAATGCCGCCCTCAAGCACTTGAATTTCGATTTGGCCCGTGCCGAGGGTTTTGGCATTCAGAATCGCGCGGGAGGTGATGTAGCCTTGTTCGAGATACTGCTCGGTAATGGCATCGGCTAGGCGCTGCAAGGAGTCTTCGCTGACCGATCGCCCCACAAAGGGCCCAGCCAACTGGTTGATCTCGGCTTCATCGAGAATGCTGCTGCCTTTGACGGTGAGGTTCTCCACGCGGATGTTGCCTGGCATGGGTTCTGCCGTTCCCGAGGCGGGCGGAGCGGCATTGTCGGTGCCATCCTCGATCGCCTCGTCTTCCTCATCAGGCTCGAAGGGCTGGGGCTCCTCTTCACCGGGCTGTAAAAAGCGATCGTCATTAGAGTCCGGCGTTTCAAAGTCCTGGGGACGCTGGGGCGTAGGTAAGTTTTGGGCTAAGGACTCGGTGAGATGGCGGCTGGTCGTTAACGGCGTCGTCCAGGTGGTGGGTTGGGTTGTGGCTGAAGCAGCACGGGTCGAAGCGGCAATGGTTGAGGAGACCTCCAGCTCTTCTAGTGCGGGGTCTACCAATGGGGTGTCATTGGCCATCCTGGACGTAGACGCCAAGACGTCTACTGTCGGGCTGGGTTTCAAGTCTGCCCCGATCGCGTTGTTGATGGTCTCTCCATCGGCTGGGGAATTCGGAGCCGATTCAGCGACGGGCGCAGCGGACGGTTCTATGGGTTGAACCGGAAGAGATTGAGCAGGAAGAGGTTGTGGGGCAACTGCCACCGCCGCTGTGGGTTCGGGGCGGCTGGATGAGGCTGCGGCAGAATTGGGCGATGGGATTGGTGCGGCAGAATTGGGCGATGGGATTGGTGCGGCAGCGATCGGGGCAGATGGTTGAGCTGCGGGAGCTGCCCCGTTGAACTGAGGTGGTAAGGACGACTGGAAAGTCGGCTGTTGCGATCCGGGTAAAGCCGCGGCTGAATCTGGGTGAGGGGAATGGGCCGGGGCGATCGCTTTGCTGGCTTTCTCGATGTGCGTCTGGGGGGGGAGTTCGGCATTTGCAATGGCAGAAGATGCGATGCCGAGAGCTATTGTCCAGCCACTGCTGACCATCGCGGCATTACAGCACCATTGCTTGACAGAACCTCTATATTTGACAGAACCCATCCTTAAATTATCTCCGTTCGTTAGCAGCCAGTCGTCGTTATGGTCTTCCGCATTATATTCTGGCTTTTGCCCTAGGGCTCCGTATTAAATTCCAACACGTAGGGATGATAGGTTTCTCTGCGATACGAACCGACCCAAATTTCATAGGTTCCGGGCAGCCAAGATCCGGCCAAGCCTGGGTTGCGTCCTTCGTAGTCATCACTACACCAGAGGCCGCCGGGGCCGATCAAAACCAATGTTGTATCTTCAGGGCTGCGCACATTCAGGCTCAGGTAATCAAAAAACTCATCCAGCGTCAGGCGATGATCCGGCGCTCGGTCAATAAAACCAATACAGGTTCCCGTGGCAGTCGTTTCCTGTTCCGTGAGCAGTCGGGCGGCGATCGGCCCGCCACTGATACCCTTTACGGTGAGCGGTGCTGGTGGGCTAAAGGGGCCGAGGCGGACATTTTCAAAGATGCGATCGCCCCCGGTGACTTGGGCGATCGCAGCGGTCGAGAGGAAGGCACTCCCAATCGCAAGTAGGGTAGGCAATGCCCACCGCAGCAGGGATCTAGACCCAGAGTGATCCCCCCTTCCCCCCTTAAAAAAGGGGGG
>JBMYQW010000006.1:0-35389 GCA_049601735.1 Spirulinaceae cyanobacterium | reverse complement strand
CGCTCAAAGCCCCTTGACAACAAGGTTTTCGGCTTAACTTGACAGCCATGGCGTCCCGCCTGCCACCCATGTTGTGCAATGTGAACTTCGCCGACAGCATCAAGCAAGGCACGAAACCCAAGGCCAGATAAGGCTTTTAGCTATCTCGTCGAGTTTCGCTATCGCTCTACCCAACCCAGGAAATCACAAAGGCTTCAACCAATAATTGATTTTTTGTCCTGTACTCAACATCTTCATCTGTGTAAACCGTTGAAAACAGCTTCATTACAAGTTCAATGCAGCTTTGATGGCTGGATGAATCAATGAATCGGGAATGCGGTTTTGTTCAATATGTTGGTTGATTTCGCGTTGATGATCAAGATAAAAACTGAGCGCATCAAAGACTTGGGCAAGGGTGAGGTGGGGCAAGTGCTGGGGAATTTCTTCGGGAGGTGTGCCTAAGCGCCAGGTTTCCACGATCGCACGAACGGGCGTGCGTGTACCGACGACGATCGGCTCATTGTTGAGAATTTGAGGATCACGGGTGATGTAGCGAGAAAGTACGGTTGGGGGCATTTTTAGCGTGTTTTGAGCGATGACGTTGCTGGGCATTTCAATATCATAGCGATTGTCCCAGCGGAGACCTTTGATGAGGCTGTGACTCAACGATCGGAAGCCAGTCGATCGGCCTGGCGGGTGGTTTCGGGTAGGCGATAACGGGGTGTACAACGCAGCACATAGTCGATCGCTGTTTCCAGGGCAATGCGATGTCCGATCGAGACATAAATCGGTTTGGTGTTGAGGCGCGATCGCACCACCGCACCAATCGTTTCACCGCGATCGCGCAGGGGTGTCCATTGGCCCTTTGCGGCAGGAACCGCGTCGTGTTCGCCAATAAAGCGAGACTTGGCCACCCCGATCGTCGGACAGTCGAGAATGACACCCAAATGGCAGGCCAGCCCGAAACGGCGGGGATGGGCATAGCCTTGGCCATCGCAGAGAATCAGATCCGGCGTGGTCGTGAGTTTTTCCAGCGCCGCCAAGAGCGCCGGGATTTCCCGAAACGAGAGATACCCCGGCACGTAGGGGAATGCCGTCGACACCTGCGCCGTCACCGCTTCGACCCGTTCGAGTTCCGGAAACGTGAGCACCACCGCCGCCGCCCGCGTGAGCTTCTGGGCTTTATCAAATCCGGCATCGAGTCCTGCCACGTAGCGCACCTCGCTCAGTTGATCGGTTGTGATCACCCGCGATCGCCATTCATATTGAATCGCCTTGGCCAGCTCGAAGCTCGGCGACCAGTCATGGTGATGTTTGGCTTGCATTTTGCTCCCCCAAGTGATGCTCCACCAGTTGGGCAAACAGGGTTTCGAGATCACGGGGTTGCCAGCCCAGCTCCCGGCGAGCCTTCTCGCCCGTGACCCGGACGCAGCGATCGTAGATGTAATGCAGGCGCTCGTAGCTCAGGGGCGGATTCCAGCCCGAGAGCTGACCGATGGGATCGAGAATCGCTGTGACGCCATAGGCTAGCCATTTGGGAATTTCACGGGGCGGCTGGCGATCGGCGCGTAGACCCAGAATCGCAAACATCTCGCGGGTGGGCAAATCTGCGGTGGAAAGGATGTAATGCTCACCGGGTGGGCTCTGCTCGGCAGCCAGAATCATTGCCGCCACCAGGTCATCCACATGAACAATGCCCGTGACGCGATCGCCCCCGAGCCAAAACGGCAGTTTCCCCTGCAAAAACAGCCGAATCACGGGGCCAAAATGGGGGTCATCGGGGCCAAAGATCCCTGAGGGCATGACACTGACCACGGGAAGCCCCTCGGCTGCGGCTTGATCCACCAGTTGCTGGGCTTTATATTTCGTTTCGTCGTAGGCCGAAGAGAAGTCAGACTGTTCTCGCGCAAAGGTTTCGTCAATTGTGCGCCCCTGGGTATCGCCGTAGATGCCGATGGTGCTGCAATAGACCAGTTTTTGAATCCCGGCGGTGTGGGCTGCCGACAGCACCGTACGCGTACCCTCGATATTCACCCGGGCCATACGCTTGGCATCAACAATGCCCAAGTCCACATCGGCTGCGGTATGGAAGACCCAATCCACACCGGTCATGGCGGCTTCGAGGGCGGGGCGATCGCAGATATCCCCAGGGGCCAGGGTGACGGGCAACCCCGCCAATCGCTCGGCCCGTTGGGGCGATCGCACCCCAGCGACCACCTCAATCTGACGGTTGAGCAAGGCCTTAACGAGATGGGAGCCCGTAAAGCCATTTGCACCTGTAACGAGAGCTTTCATGGATTTTGTTCAATCTTGCCTAATCCGCATCATCTTATCGTGTCTCACGAGGTTCCCCGCCCGGCCAAAAGCGGAGTCGCCGCCACCAGGGCCGTTCCGGGGCATCCTCCTCACCGGACTCAAGGTCAGCCCGAGCTACGACCACGGGGTCATCACAGGTGGCTTCGCTCCGTTCGTCTTGGCGCACTACGGTGCAGCGCAACACACTGGTGTAGGGGTCAAGGTCTTGAGCGGTGCTGGACTTGGGGCCCAGCCAACGCGCTAGCCAAGCCACGTCGTAGCCCACCGGGCCAGAGTCAAAGGGCGTTGCTGCAACGGTCATTTCCCAGAGATCATCTTCCGGCAGCGGCGTAATCTCCAATTGGTCTTTGAGGTCTTGCAAATAAACCGGAAACTGATGGGGCACCCAAATCTCGCGGAACCAGGACTCCAAGCTCGACCAATCTTGCTGATCAAGACGGTCTTCCATTTGGGGTTGCATGATTTGGAGCAGGATTAAGCCTCGGGGTTCAAGGCTCTGTTCATCATCGAGTCGCGTGACGAACACGCTCTGCTCAAAGCTATCGACGGTAAAGCTCGGGTAACGCTCTAGCCAGGTCTGAATTACAAAACTGAACTGTAGCCAGCAACTGAGCAACAATTGACTCAAAAAAATCAACAGAAAGCGTTGACGCGTCGCCGCATCTGGCATTTTCCATTGGCTTTTTTTCCAGCTAAAGCTCTTCGGCACCAGCCACAAGAGCGCGGAAAGGGTCGGCCAAGCCACAACCAAAAATCCGGCCGGAATTTGGAGTTTTTCCCAGACAATGACGCTCAGGAGGGCGATCGTCAACCAGGGAGTAAAGAGCCATTTTTTTTCCAGACCAGCCCATGTTGCGCCCACCGTGCCGGAGAGGAAACTCCCAGTTGCTAAAGACTCTCGAACCACCCCCTCAGCCGAGATGGACAAGATAAACAATGCCAACATCACACAGACAAAGGTTTGCCAAGAACTGAGTTTCGGGGGACGTAACGTCTCAAAGAACTTGATCATGACTTGAGCTAGCGATAACGTTGCACGAATATCACCAAAATAATTAGCAAAATTATACTGTTGCTAAAGAGGTTGGCAATAAAAATAGTCGAGAGGCGTTCTTGGTCATTTTCGAGTAACGCCTGATAGATTCGCTGGCCAAGATCTAGTTTGGGTTCAGCCTCTAGTTGGGCATCTTTTTCTTCATCGGTTGTTACAGGTTCTGTCTCATTCGATTCTTCCAAAATTGCTTCTAGCATATCAATTCCTTTGAATTCAATCAAGCAAAGAAACCAGAAAATGAGTGAAAGCAGAATGAGCAAAGATGTGGTTTGGATGCGCCAATCTTGCTCAAAGGTGTAAGCTGTACCAAAGAAAACATATCCCATCACATAGAGCTTTAATTGTGGTGGTAAAACCGCTTGCAGAATGAGTCCAACTATCCAAATGGCGGTCGTCGAGACCAAGTTGATCATGAGGGCATATTGCACCGAACGCTGCGGGGGAAAATGAAGCCGACGAAAAAAGACATAGGCTTCGATCGCTGTCGCGAAGAGCAGGGACAAGAGTTGGAGCGTGATGATCGGGGTGGGAATCAGAGTCAAGGCAGTTCAAACATTTATAGAGAGTCTGAGGCAATCGGGGCGGCGGCGGTTGTCTGAGGATTTTGGCTGCTGATGAGCATCACCCAACTGGCACGGCGTTATCGCATTTTATAAATAAATGTTGTACCCTGAGTTTCCAACATCATTTTGTTGATCAGGATTGAGTCCGACGGCATTCTCCAGACTACAATGGTTCGATCGCAAATCTTAAGACGGGGTACGGTAGCTACATCGTTAATGTATTTTAATATACTTAAAACTTAATAAACGAATCGCAATTTTTGTGAACCTTTTGCAGGAAACTTGATCCCGACCGACTCAGTCAAGGTACGGTGATTAATCGAGACGTTCTTAATGCTAGTGAGTACTCATGGCTAGAGATAGCTAGATTTGCGGTAGTGCCAGGACTGTTTCCCTTGAGTCGCCAGTGACCCCATTAAGAACCCACCTTCACGCCCTGCACACAACCTGGTACAGCTATGCGAGTTTTTCAACGGCGATCGCTTCCCACCCAACCCGTCGAAGCCACGACCCGTGAGCGGATTCTGGAGTCGGCGCTCCATCTGTTTGCTCGCAAGGGCTATGATGCCACCACCACGCGAGATTTAGCCGCCGGAGCTCATGTGGCAGAAGGGACGCTATTCCGCCATTTCACCAATAAAAAAGCCATTCTGATTGAAGTCGCCACTCAGGGCTGGGTGGATATTTTGACCGAGTTGCTCACCGAACTGAGCGAAATGGGCAGCTACAAGGCGATCGCCCAGGTGATGCGGCGGCGGATGCTGCGCATGGCTCACAACCATGAACTGATGCGCGTCTGTTTTATGGAAGCGCAGTTTCATCCCGAGTTGCGCGAGCGCATCCAGAGCGAGGTGATCAATAAAATGACCGATGTCACGGAAGCCTTCTTTGAAACCGCCATGGAAAAGGGGATTTATCGCAAGATGGACACTAAAATTGTCGCGGGTGTTTTTCTGGGAATGTTCACCGTCGCGGGCTTCTCCCAAGGCACGTTGCTAGAGCCCGATGCCTCGCCCCAGGCGCAAAAAGAGATGGCCGAAGGCATCGCAGATATCTTCTTAAATGGTGTGTTGGCCCCAAAGGCCTAAGCCATTAACCGTTCGGAGTTGCCAGTTGCCAGTTTGCAGTTGTAGGGTGGGCATTGCCCACCTCAACACCGTCACCGCTTGCGATCGCCCCTCTGAAACTATTGCGAATTGAAAACGGCGAATTGCAACCTGCGAATTGCGAACTGATGCCCAGCCCCCTCATCGCTCAACTCCAGGCGCTCCCCGAGCTTGAACTCGCTGACGTGAGCTGTCTTGCCCCGGCTGCCCAGCAATACCTGACCCGGTGGCCCGATGTACCGTTGGTCTTGCCGAGGAGTCAGGATGCCTTCAGTGCCCTCCTGGGCCTCGCCCACCAAGAACGCTGGCCCAGCATTGTTCTGGGCAACGGTAGCAAACTGAGCTGGGGCAACCCACCCCAACGGCCCCAGCTACTGATCAGCAGCCAACGGCTCAATCGGGTGCTGGATCATGCGGTGGGAGATTTGACCCTGACGGTGGAAGCTGGGGCGACCTTGGCCCAGGTGCAGAATCAGTTGCGATCGCACCAGCAGTTTTTGCCCCTCGACCCGGCCGCTCCCGAGACTGCGACCTTGGGTGGCATTGTGGCAACGGCCGATACGGGCAGCTTGCGCCAACGCTACAGCGGTGTGCGTGATCTGCTCCTCGGGATTGAGATCATCCGGGCCGATGGCCAGCGGGCCAAGGCCGGCGGGCGCGTGGTTAAAAATGTGGCGGGCTATGACCTGATGAAACTGCTGACCGGGAGTTACGGCACGTTGGGGGCGATCGCCCAGCTCACGTTTCGGGCCTATCCGCTGCCGCCCACCCAGACGTCCGTTTGGCTGACGGGAAAAGCGGCGGCGATCGCGGCATTAATGGCCCAAATTCGGGGCTCTGCCCTTACGCCGATCGCTTTTGACCTGGTTTCGGCAGGGGTTGTCCGTAAGATCAGCACCGATACGGGCCTAGGACTGTTGCTGAAGTTTGCGACGATTCCCGAGAGCATCACCGTCCAGACGCAAGCTGTACAAGATTGGGCAAAGTCCCTAGGGCTCAAGCTCACGCTGCTGCCCGAGCCAGACTCTCAGTCCTGTTGGGAGACCGTTACCGAGTTAGTCCGTCAGCTCGAAACGTCCGCTGCCGTCACGATCAAGTTTGGCGTTTTGCCGACCGCGGCGGTTGATCTGATCAACCAGTTACCGCAAACGGCTTACGGTTGTCTCTACGCGGGGTCAGGGTTGGGTCATGTCCATTTCCCCACTGCCCCCACCGCCACCGAACTCAAGCGGCTGCGGCGGCTCTGTGAACAAAATCAGGGCTTTCTCTCCCTGCTCCACGCCCCCGATGCCCTCAAGACCGAGGTGGAACCCTGGGGCTACACGGGAGATGCTCTCTGGCTGATGCAGCGCATCAAGAAAGAGTTTGATCCCGATAACTTGCTGCATCCGGGCTGTTTTATGGGTGGAATTTAGGACGACTTGGCTCTAGGCGGTGGTGGAGAGTGAGGGTTATTACAGCATTGAAGAGATGCTGACGATGTTGGATATTCCGAAGGATGAGATAGATGACGGGGAGCAATCAAGTATGGTGATTGCGGGCGATCGCGATCGAACCGGGGATGCACTTTGCGATCCGTGAGGGGGGTCGCACTGTCGGTGCAGGGGTTGTGTCGAAGGTGATTGAGCCAGCACCGAGCTAGGCTGAGTCATCAAACAACAGGAATAGACGGGGTTCTTTTTGAGCCCTGTCCTTTTGTTGGGAGGACATTTTACGAAAGCTGGAACGCTCTCTGTGGTTGACGAGCCTTGACCCGCTGACGCGGCGGTAGGTGCTGGTGTAGCCGACGCCGTTGGATGTGGTGTGGAGGCGGTTGAGGGTGTTGAAGGAACGGGTAGACGGTTGCGTTGCAACGGCAGCTAATAGCGGCGGAGCAGCGGATTGCGGTGTTGGAAGGAGCTTTGGCGGAGTGGCGGGCTGGGGTTGAGCGGGAGATTCAGGAGATTCAGGATGTGTTGGTTGAGTGATGGGGTGTGTTGGGCAGTGCCCATCCTACGGCTAACCATAAGAAAATCAATCTCTGTCAACTTTATTGATTTCTGAATTATCCCTTCGTGAAGAAAAAAATGGGATCAATCTAATTGCAAATCCAATTTTGGTTAATTCAATTACAGCTTCAGAAATAGACTGTAATAAAAAGCCAAAAGTTATCATCGAGACGATAGATACTATCGTAACTATTCTAATAACTTTCCCCCAAAAAGGCTCTTCCTCGTCGTCAGACTTATCAACATAACGAACCTTCTCCTGTTCATCAGTATCTGAATCCAAGGTGAAAATTTCAAGTACATCTAACCCATCCAGCTCAGACAATTGATCAGATTTATGTAAAGCGATCAGTCTTTGAATTCCTTCTTCAGAGCCTTCAATTGTTAGCTTTATACTGCCTTCCTTCACATCAAGCATGACAATTGAAGTGTCACCACTTAGTTTTTGTAGCAGTGCAACAATACCTTCTAGTTTGGCACGATCAGTTTCTGCGTAAGTTCCAGAGAGAGTAAGACAAATACGTTGTTTTGATTGTGGAGGGGCTTCCTTTAGAGAGTTTGGTGATTGGGGATTGTTGCCAAGATAGAAATGATTGTGCTGATCACCTTGGACATTCCCCGTAGCTGTCTGAGCTGGTTCATTCAGTGTCACTTTGATGTCAGAGGGCTTTTGCCCCTTCTCATCCATCGCTCTAAGGCTCCCGCCAGCCACCGTAGGCTGCGACCAACACATTCACATAAGGGTTTTTGGCTATCTCTTTCAAGGCCTCCAAACTTCCCTCACGTAACGCACCAATGAATCGATCGCGCAACGTAGAATCTTGGTTGATTTTTTGAACTGCCTCATCAACCCTCGCTTTATCATCTGGCGCAACTGTTGCATTATTCGTCAGCTCAACTTGCTGCAACAACTGTAGAATATCGACTGCTGATTCGCTTGTCCCTCGATGGTAGTGGTTAATCTGATCGCCTTTGATCTCAGCAATTACATTAGACTCAGAGATTGGCGCATTGAAGTTCATCGTGACCTTACTTTCGGATTCAGCCATGGTTGCTTACCTTACAAGTTTACTAATCCTGTTATAAACAATTGCGCCAAAAGCTTCCAGTGCAATGGCAGCATAGTTAGACTGTGTGGGCAGACTGGCTAGAGGTGCAGGGAACCAACAACTGCTCATCACAATAGAGGGCTGCGCATTCTGATTATTGGATGGATTCATTAGTCTGATCGCCTTGGACTTCGCCTGCTACACCATAGGTAGGGGCATTGAATTCCATAACCGTACGCTTTTGTGTTGTTAGGTCTCTGATAATGCCTTTCAAGTCTTGAGCATGGAGTGCTTGAGCTTCGACTTGGGCTTCGAGGCGAGCGACGTAGGCAGCATCAAAGGTTTGCTCAACTTGAGCTTTATCAGTTTCAGGGGGGACTTCGAGAATAACCAGCACATCGGGGCCTTTCTTCTCGATGGATTGAATCGAGTCCCAGGAGAGTTCAGGGTTGTCTTCAACGATGGTGTTGAAGGCAGCAGCGAAAGCATCACGGTTCATTCCGCCTTTGAGCAAAAGCTCGACGGTGTGCATCAGTTGGGTGTAGAGCCGTTCAAAGTCACCAGGAGCAAAGGTTTTGTCGGGGTCGTGGGGGCGACGTTCCCGACTACCGAGTTCGTTGGGGTGTTCGCGAAGGTAAATGAATTGGCAGTCAGCATTCTGAAAAATGGTCGTGGGATCAATCACCCAAGATTCCAGGCAAGCGCTGGTGAGGTATGCGTGGGTAAAGTTCGTTCCAACGGCAAGCGCTTCAGTTAAATTGGCGTTTTTGAGATTTGCGCCCTGGAGGTTGGCTTCGCTGAGGTCAGCTTGTTTAAGATTAGCGTTTTCTAGGTTTGCGCCTGCAAGAGCTGCACCGCGTAGGTCAGCTTTGCGGAAGTCTTGGTTGTAGCCTGATTCAGGATTGATGAGTAGATCACGGACGTTGGCGTTGGCAAGGAGTGTTTTGCGAGGTCGCGAAAGATCGAGCTTGGTGGTTTTGTTGAAACAGGTGCAAATCAGTTTCGTTGGCTCAATTTTTTGCTTAACCTTGCCGGGTCGAAAATCACAGCACTTGAGTTGAGCAGCCGTGAAATCTGCATTGGTTAGGTTAGCTCCTCGGAAACTTGTGCCCCTCCAAGCCGCAAAAGCAATGGCAGTGGAACGAATCCAAGGGTCGCGAGGATCACCACACATGGCCCGCCAGACTAGATATATATTAAGACCTGTCAGCAAGAAGGCTACGGTTTTGACTCCGGGTTCGGCTACTGCTACGGCTAATGCTCTGGCTCCGGCTACTGCTCCGACTCCGGCTATGGCTATTGCTCCGGCTAACGCTCCGACTCCGGCTACTGCTCCGGCTACTGCTCCTACTACAGCTACTGCTCCGGCTCCGGCTATGGCTATTGCTAATGCTATGGCTAAAGTTATGAATATGGATACTACTTCGGCTCCGGTTAAGACTATGGCTCCGGCTATGGCTATTGCTAAGGCGAAGGCTACTGCTACGGCTACAACCCCCCTGCGAATAACCACGAAAACAAGCACTAGTATTACAGCGAGTGAAATCCGACCAGCCATAACGTGTTCTTCTAAGTTGGTTGAATCAAAAATTGATGCAATTAGAACGGCTGGATACCACACAAAGAAACCTGAAATTGCTGACATAATCAGGGCAATCCCCAGATTGACTACCATCTGCCTTTTCTGTAAACCCGCCTTCGCCCCACAGAACTTTACTCCTGTCAGGTCTGCCCCAGTAAAATTTGTCCCTCGTATATCCGCTCTGCTAAAGTCTGCCCCTGCCAAGCACTTGCCTTTAAACGACAGCCCCCGCAGATTCGCGCCCTGAAAATTTCGCTCCCCGTCTGTGTAGCGTCGCAATACTTCCCGTGCCTTCATGCCTTCAGTCTGCCCTCAAACCGCAGTTTGCCCGCAATTTTAGCTGAGAAATCCGTTCTAATCTCTATGAAGCTGATCTGAAATGGAGTTTTTCCCCATCAGAATGATGGAGCGCTATTGAAGATGAGATGCTCTTCTAACTTACCCATACGCTCGACTATGTTGATCGGGATTTTGCATTTGGATTTAGCGATTTTGGCTCTGTGGGGGAAGTCTACACCCAGCCGCAGCCAACATTCTGACCAGAGCACCTGTTTAATGGTCTCTGGACTGATTTTTAACCTCGTCAGAATTGGCGATCGCTAATCCTCCAAATACCCCAAATCCCGCAGGCGGCGCTGCACTTCCGGGTCATCAAACCCCGGCGCACGTTGGGCGGTCGTCTGGCGATCGTCCGAGTTTTCTGCATCTGCTAACAGCGCCAGACAGTCCTGAAGTAACTCCACATTCTCCGGCAGAATATCGCTGAGGTTAAGACTCTCGTCTGGGTCTTCGCAGATATCGTAGAGTTCGAGGCGATCGCACCCCGTTTCGATCAGCTTATGGTTGCCCATCCACACGGCGCGGCGGGGTTGGTCGCAGGCCCGCTCGGTGATGAGCTCTGGCTGACGCTTATGCAGCAAGTTGAGCACATTCTGGGGCGGCACACCCTCAGAAAAGACCTGGTTCTGTTCTGGATCACCCTGGGCATCTGCCGTTAAGCTCAACTCCTGCTCCTCGGGCGTGGCTAGTTGTGCCGCCGTCAACACCGTATGGAAGAGGCGACGGGTCGAAACCACATGATTCGGCACAGTGCCCTGGGGCAGCTGACCTGACGGGTCATGGATGATTAGCGGTACGCTCACCAACTCGTTGTAGAGCGAGAGGCTATGGCCGATGAAGTCTTTTTCACCCAGGTGTTCACCATGATCGGAGCAAATAATCACCAGCGTGTTGTCGAGGCGACCGCTGGTTTTGAGCTGCTCAAAGAACACCCCGAGCTGGGCATCTTGATGGGCTACTTCGGCGTCGTACATTCCATCCAGCGTCTGCTTCTGGTTCTCCGGCAGCGGCCCCGCCAGGGGCGCGAGCCAACCGTAGACATCACCATTGAAATGCCGCAGATATTTCCGTGCCTCGGGGTCGCGCAATACATGGGGCGCAAACTGCTCAATGTATTTGAGCGGGGGATGGTAGGGCATATGGGTCCCCATCAGGTTCACGAAGGCAAAGATGGGCTGCTCAGGGGCGACGTTGGGGCGATCGATGAAGAGCTTGGCTGTATCCGCCAGGGACTTTTGGGTACTGCCCTTGAAGCTCAAGGCCGTTTGCCAGAGGGGAACCATGATCGGGTTTAGCGAGAGCGCCAAGAGCCATTCTGAACGGGCAAAGGCATCCTGCACCTGGTTGAGCAACTTGGCTACAGTGCGCTTAAAGAACTGCCGATAGCGCCCCATCAGCCCCGGACGCTGGCCCGCCTGGTTGGGGTGGGAGGTGAGCAGGCCGCTGTAGTTCAGGAAGCTCTGGAAGCCGCGCCGCAACCCGTTATTGATCACGCCCACCAAGGGGTTATTGCAAAAGCCTGCCGTGAAGTAGCCCCCGGCGCTGAGGCGCTCGGCCAGGGTGGACAGTTCATCCGGCAGTACGGAATAGGACTGCAATACGCTGTGTTGGGACGGATAGAGCCCCGTGAACATGGAGGCATGAGAAGGAACTGTCCATTGAGCCGGAGCGACGGCGTTTTGGAAGCGGGTGGCTTGGGCGGCTAAAGCATCAATGTGGGGCGAGGTGGGTTGGGCGTAGCCGTAGCAGGAGAGCCGATCGGCTCGTTGGGTATCCAGAACAAGGAAAAGGATATCGGGGCGTTGGCTACTCATAGGCTTTAGATCTGGCTGGGAGGGAGTAACTGTAGCAGCACGATCAAGCGTTAAGACCGTTGCAAAAAGTTGAAACCCTCGATCGGTGGGCGTTGCCCACCCTACGCGATGTCCTAACTCGATTAATTCCTGCTACAGAGTGAATCATTATTGAGAATATTCACCATTTGTAACATTTCTTGTGGCCCGATCGCCTTGGATCACTAGATATCTCAGGAGCAGTTCAGGATTGTAACCGCATCACCGCACCGGACTCTGCCCGGTGAAATCACCCGTGCATAGAGCCGACTGAGCCCTAGATGGCGCTTTTGACTAATGCGACCATAGCGACGCCCGATGAAGTAGCGGGCGATCGTGCGGCAGGGGGCAGCGTAGTCGGTGATCTGTAACTCAACTTGCTTTCCTAATCGCAATTCCCATCCGGGAGTTAGGTCATGCCAGTCTAAGCCTGCGATCGTAATATTTTCGCCCGTACTGCCCGGTTCAAGGGGATGTCCTTCGGCTTGGAGGGTTTGAATAACCTCCGCTGACCAGAGACAGACGGCCCGGTCTGGCCCGCCGTGATATTTGAGGTTTTTTTGGCGATCGCCCACCAACCCCTCTACCGTGATTTCCACCTCAGGCACGGGCAACTTGGGCACACCACCACCAGAGCGATTGATCTGTACGATATGTCCCCGATCGTGGGGACTCCTATCTTGAGGCATGATAGATCCTGTCGATAATGCGCCAGGGCGTGTTGTGGTTCCCAAACAGCGAAAACCCCAGCAATCCTGAGATTCACGATCGGAATCCACATCAGGGCTGGGGCTTTGCGGAAAGGCCAATCAGACCTAAGAGCGTTGGATTTTATCTGCTTGGCTGATGATAATCAGACCGATGGTGGCGGGAACAACCACAACCAACGTACCAGCGAGCAAGCTAAGAAGAAAATTGGTTAGGGTGGGAGTCATTTTTGATAACGTGGGATTTAATTACAGGTTTATTTAGATTTATCACATTTTATACCAGTTCGCTGGGTGCGGACGGAAAGGCGAAAGAAATCAAGTCGAACTAACGACAGCCCCTAAACCCGTACAATGATTGGGTAAGACGAAAATGATAAAAAACTTTACATTCTTATGGACTGGCTTAACATTGGCTTGAGCTTGGGGTTCGGGCTCTGGATCTTTCTCTTCATCCTGCGCATCGTGCTGACCTGGTATCCCCAAGCGGAACTGCACAAGCTGCCCTGGAGCCTGATCGCCCTGCCCACTGAGCCGTTCCTGATGGTTACTCGTAAGCTTGTGCCGCCTCTGGGCGGCGTGGACATTAGCCCCATCATTTGGGTGGGTATTATGTCGCTGCTGCGGGAGTTGCTGGTGGGCCAGCAGGGTCTGCTGCGGATGATGTAGGGCGAATCTGTCCCATGACTGTACCGCTTGCGCCAAAAGCCGATCGCCCTCCCACCTCGTCCCCATCGCTCCCGCCGTGGGTCTTTCATCTGGCTTTACCCGTGGGGTTTTGGGCGATCGCCCTGCTACTGATGCCGATCGCCCGGGTGTTTCAGTTTGATGTGGATGAGGGCCAGGAAATGGTCAAAGCCAGTCTCTACAATCAAGGCTATGCATTGTTTACGGAGATTTGGAGCGATCACCCCCCCCTCCTGACCTTTCTGCTAGCCCCCTGGCTGCGACTCTGGGGCGATTCGGTGGTTGCCGCGCGGCTGCTGATGCTAGGGTTTGCCACGCTGCTGGTCTGGTCTTTTGCTCAACTGCTGCGGCGCTCGGTGGGCGATCGCTACGCCTTGGTGGGAACAGTCATGCTGGTCTTGACCGCGAATTTTTTGCGCCTGAGCGTTTCGGTGATGATTGGTCTGCCCGCCCTTGCGATGCTCCTCTTCTCGCTCTACGCCTTGGTGCGTCATCACGAGTCCCGGCGCTGGGTTTGGCTGGTCGTGGCGGCGCTGGCCGCTGGCTGCTCCTTGCAGTTCAAGATGTTTACCGTGCTGCTGCTGCCCCTCTGGGGACTCTATCTGGGGCACAGTTCGCGCTCTGCTCATTTCCAGACCAGTTTCCAGGCTAGTTTCCGGGTCTGTTGCTGGTTGGGTATCATCGGCGGGACGTTTCTGGCTCTGGGGCAGCTCTTGGGTGCGATCGCCCTGCAAGACTTCTTCCTCTTCCATGTCGATCAGGACGTGAAGAGCGCCTTCGTCCGAGAGCATAGCCTGCGGGATGTGGCGCTGTTTTATCTCCAAGATCTCGACTACGGCCTCTTGATGTTCTTGGGCCTGCTATATTCCTGGAGACCCGCAGGGCGCAAACGCCTGCCTCTGGTTGGAGGCAACCCGGCGACGCCGCCCCCATCGTCTACCCCCAAGAGCCAACGCGACCTGAATGGTTTGCCCCTGCTTTGGCTGGTTTGGGTGACGCTCTTCTTAGTGCAGCACAAACCCATTTGGTATCACCACTATATGCTGCTGTCGCTGCCCTTGACCTGGTTAGCGACGCTGGGCTTACGCACCTGTGTGGAGCGTGTCCGTCAAGAGGGCTGGCGACACCTGAGCCCAGCGGTGGGGGCGATCGCGTTTCTCCTCATCGCCAGTCCCATCAAGCTCGCTGTCCTGCACCTCAACAACCAAGACCTCCTGCGCCAGAGCCAAGAGCATCAAGCTGTGATTGCTCAGGTGCGGGCTGACGCTGATGCTAACCCCTGGCTTTTTACCGATATTCCCATGTATGGCGTCTATACCCAGCGCCAAATTCCGCTTGAAATTGCCACCCTCTCGCGCAAACGGATTGCCGCCCAAGACTTTACGGCCGAGCTGATGGCTGAGTTGATTGAAGACTACGATCTCCAGCAGTTTGTGATTGGCCGCTTTCCGATCGTAGAGGGCTTTCTTAACGATGCGCTACCGGGTCAACTCCAGAAGACGGAGCATCCAGTGGCACGTTACTATCGTCGCACCAGATAAGCTGTTCTCAATCATTGTACGGTTTCGGTCGGGGCAATCCTCCCGTGGTTGCGCCAAGCCAGGTTTCAAGATGATTTCGGCTCGCTATAGTTAAATTACAGCAGTCCCCAAATAGACTTTTAGACCATGGCCCGTCCTCCCATTCTCGATAAAAACCAGAGCTATACCTTTAGCAAATATTTCGAGTTGACGGCTGATCCAGAAGCGATCTTTGCTGAGTTGGGGTTTACATTCCAGAAAAAACTTCTGCACCTGCCCATGACAGCCAATACCCTTGATTTTCTATCCGATTTAGAACAGCGGCTGTTGCAAACCCTTGAACTGGTGGATTTAACCTCCGAGATCGCACGGCGAGAAACCTTGATTGCCCCCGTGTTGTTGGCCGTCTGTACTCAAGCTCATCAAGCCCTCAAGATTGAATATGCGATCGAGGTCAATCAATGGTTACGGGGCAATGTTGATTATTTTATTCCGGGTCAGCAAAACCTGCTCATTATTGAAGCGAAGCAAGCGGATTTAGCAAGAGGATTTGTCCAGTTGGGTGCTGAATTAGTCGCGCTCGATCAATGGACGGATTCAACGGCTTCTTTACTCTATGGAGCGATTACAACAGGAGATGTTTGGCGGTTTGGTTGTCTCGATCGTACCGAAAAAAAGCTGGTACAGGATATTCGACTGCATACTCTGCCTTCCGACTTAAAATCTTTAGTCGGTATTCTCTCGGGGATTATTCAATGTCGCTAAGGACTGTCATCTTTTGAGTCGAGCACCCATAATATATAGCCTTTTGTGAAAATATGAGGATCGAGCCTCCTCCTTTTCAAGGGGGATTGAGGGAGATTTGCGTACCCCATAATCATGAAAACCGCTATAAATCACCCTGCTGTAGCTGCTCCGCCACAAAACCCGTCACAAGCAAACCATTTCGCCTTGTTACCACCACCCGAATAGACTGATCCTGCGCCGTCAGAACTGCCCCCACAGTCACAATGCCGGGGTCAACGCCTACCAGCATTACCACGACCAGTAACGTCCAATAATGCTCCAATAATGCCAGATGCCCAATGCAGCGATAGCGCGCCCAAGATTCAGGAATCCTCCCTCAGGATTCATAGCAGCTTTAAGGAGGGACAGGGGTGTTTAAAGATTCAGTAAAACTCAAGCTGTGCCTATTTCTTCTGCCGACACCAAGATTTATTGTATTGATTGTCACCAAAAGACAGCCCACTGCCCTTACTTTGCTGACTGTCAAGGGATGGACTGTGCCCTAGAAAATGGGGGCGATCGCCCCTTAGGGGCTGACCTCCCAAAAAACCAAAGGATGAGGGGGTTAACCCCTCTCTTCCCAACAATAACCCTTGCTGCGATCGCCGCTCTTTGCCGACGCCCACCCCAAAACAATGCCACCATCCGAGGGGTTAATTCTTGAGCCGTTGGTGCTGGGGTGAGCCCTGTGAACAAGGCCCGGCTCTCCTGGCCCAGAGCAGGGTTTTTGGCTGCGTTCCCCGCCCTGCCATGGTACATTGAGCAGATATTGACCCGTCCGTTTTGAGTACGCACCTATGCAAACGATTCAACGTTCTCCCCAGCAACAGGCGTTTCTCGGCCAAATTGATGCCGTAATTGAGCAACATCATCTCCTCAATCATCCGTTCTATCAGCTCTGGAACCAAGGGAAGCTGACCCGCGAGGCACTTCAGGAATATGCCCAGGAATATTACCTCCAGGTTCATCATTTTCCCACCTATGTCAGTGCCACCCACGCCGCCTGCGATGACCTAGAAACCCGCAAGATGCTGCTTGAGAACCTGATTGAGGAAGAGCAAGGCCCCAATCATCACCCCGAACTCTGGCTGCGCTTCGCCGAAGGCTTGGGCGTAGAACGCACCGCTGTTCTAGAGCGTGAGCATTTGCCAGAAACGAAAGAATCTGTGCAGACCCTCAAGCGTTTGGCGCGTTCCGAGGATCCCGCTGTGGGTCTTGCTGCGCTCTACGCCTACGAGTCGCAAATTCCCGCCGTCTCGACCAGCAAGATCGCCGGACTCAAGGACTATTACGGCATCGACTCAGATGCGACGCTCTCCTTCTTCACTGTGCATGAGAAAGCCGATGAAGTCCACAGCCGCGTGACTCGTCAGGCCCTGGCCAAGCTCTGCGACACACCCGAAGCTCAGGATGCGGCGATCGCTGCCACGGAAACCGCCGCCAAGGCCCTCAACCAGTTACTAGATGGCGTTTACGCCGCCTACTGCTAGTCTGATTGCGCTGATGTAAAGCGATAGCGTAGGGGCTGGTTTCAAACCAGCCCCTATCCTTGTTTGAACTTCAGCCTGCTCTCAGTTGCGCTGCATATGATCTCGATGACGAAGTATGCCCAGCCGAAAACAGATTGGGCGTGATCTGCATCCGTAGCGGGCAAATGGTCGGTGAGCTTGTCGTTAGCGCATCCCTTCGGAGGGATACTAGGGCGTGTCATTAATTAAACTCAGAAGCCTTATGGGACAAGGGATGGAACGCCCGACCCAAACAACAAGGAAAGGGGCTGTAAGTCAGTCCCAGTCAGAGTTTGAAATCTAAATGATGACAGCCCCTAATGCTCATGCTACCGATATCCCAGGGCAGAACCGTCGCGCAGGCGGGACGCCTGCCTTCGATGATTATTTTTGAGGCCCATTCCATGACTTCCCCAACGCCTGGCCCAGAATTTCTCACCCCGGCCGAGTCGGCCGCTGTGGATGCTGCCCTCCTCTCCACCCCCGAAAAATTCCTCACGCGCCTGACCCTGTCTTCTTGGCGGGTCTTGCTCCGCATTGCTGAAGATGAGGGTGTTGCTGTTGAAGCCCTGACACCGGAGCAGATTATTCAATGGTTTGAAACGGACAGCAAACGGCGTCGGGAGCAGGGCATTGAAGCGGCGGTGCTGAAGTGGGAGTAGGGCCGAGCGGATTGGAGCGTTTTGGGATGGCGATCGCGCTCTCGGGACAGGTGATTTGGCGATCGCGCTTCGGGATACGGTATCCCCATTGCTATCGAGAGCAACTGTTTCGGGTCGGGCCAGGGTCATTGATCCCCATATTGATCGTCGCTCTCTGCGCCAGTGCCATTTTTACCATCCAAACCGCGCGAGAACTGAGTCACTTTGGCGCAGTTTCTCTGATTGGCTCGGCTTTTAGTCTGGCTTTTTGCCGGGAGCTGAATCCAATTTTGGTTGCCTGTATCCTTGCGGGGCAGGTGGGTTCGGCCTTTGCCGCCGAACTCGGTGCGATGCGGGTCAGTGAGCAGCTGGATGCCCTGATCATGCTCCAGACCAACCCGATCGATTTTTTGGTGCTGCCCCGCGTTTGGGCCTGCTGTACCATGCTGCCGATTTTAACGGTGCTGAGTCTGGGTCTGGGCTTAGTCGGGGGAATGTTTTCGGCTGCGCAATTTTTTCAAGTTGCTCCCCCGGTGTTCTGGGCGGCGATCGCCCGCAGCCTGACCCTCAGCGACCTGGGGTTGGTGCTGCTCAAGAGCAGTATTTTTGGTTGGGTGGTTGCCCTAGTGGGCTGCACCTGGGGCCTGACCACCGAGGGCGGAGCGCAACAGGTGGGCGAAGCGGCCACCCAAGCCGTTGTCACCACCTGGCTGATGATCTTTGTGCTGGATGCGGCGATCGCCGCAGGAACGGCCCAGCTCCCCTGGACGTTGGGGTAGGGTCGCGGTAATGCATCCTAGTCAGACGCAGGCGCACCGAGCTGTAGCATCTGGTGGGTCACGGTGAGGCTCTCGCTATAGAGCAGCTCGCGGCCCCAGCGTTGGAGTTGTTGCCCCAGGAGTTGCTCGGTCTTTTGCTCCGTCAGGGCCGAGACCTGGTTGATGCGGCAAGACTGGGCGCCCCCCTTGGATTCCATGCGCATACAGCCCGTGGTTTCCGAGCAGAGCACTGTGCAGCAATCGGCCTTGGGGTTGGTGGAGTCGAGTTTGAGGCTGATCATATCCCCGGCAATCTCGCCCCAATCGGCGGTCGGGATACCTGCCAGCTCTACCTGGATGGGGCGTTGATCTTTACCGACAAACTTCACCTTGCGAATATCGTAGTCGCCGCCCTCGTAGTGATATTCCACGGGAACCCATTGCAGGCGGCTAGCAAGCCAGCCTAGGTACATCAGAGCTTGGGCGGGGTTGCCTTTTTCGTAGTCGATCACTACTTGATCCACCTCCCAAATGTGCGATCGCCGCTCGGGGGGGTCAAAGGCTTCTGCGGCCAGCTCTTGCCAGGGGGCCAGACGCCGCCAGTTGAGGTCGGCGATCGGGCTCTCCGCCGCCACCAGTTCCCCGAGACTCACCAGATCGCTTTCGGGTTGGGCAAAGGTGCTCGAATCCACAATTAAGCTACTCGCCTCCGCCAACAGCCGTTTAAACAGGGGATAGTCAGGGCTCGGCGTCGCCTTCCACCAGATGAATTTGGGGAGTCCGGGAATGAGCAAGGCGGTGATCACGCCGCCGATGCGCTCTAAGGCTTCGGCGGTGCCGCGCAATGTAATGTACTCACAGCAAACCAAGGTGTTGCCGCCTCGCTTGTGAATCGGGCAATAGGCCGAAACTTGGGCCTGTACCCCTTCGTCCCGACCCACGACCGGGCAGAGGGTGATAATGCGGCAGGGATTGGAGGCGGCGATCGCATCAGCCAGACCCGCCCCGTCTAAGTCAGGGCTCTTCGAGACCGTTGTGCTGGGGTCTTGGGCTAGGTGCTGCTCTCGTTCTTGACGGAGGCGATCGTGGAATGCCGCATTGGCTTTGCCCGTGGGCTCAAACCCATAGGCTTGCTGGGCCGCTTTAATCGCGGCTTGGGTACGAGAACCGCTGATGCCATCGATCGGCCCGGTGTAAAAGCCCAAGTCGGCCAGATATTGTTGGGTGCCATCGGGTTCGTAGACCAGCAGGCTGAAGGTGGTGGCGCGGGTGGCACTCGTGCCTTCGTCACCAATTTCATAGCTCTGCCACATCTCGCGCAGAGAGGCTTCGAGATCATCTAGGGAGACATCTTTGGGCGCTTGGAGGGAAACGACGGGAGCAGAAGAAGTAGACATGGTGGTTAAAGGCGGAAGGATGAAGGATGAAAGGTGAAGGCAGAGGGATTAATTTTGTCGGCGTAATGCCGTGACACAGCTAAAACAGGGAATTACAACCGTCGCCAATTGCGGCCATCGCGGTTGATCAAGAACTCCGCCTCGGTGGGTTGCCAGGTTCCCGCTTCATAGGTCGGTACGGTGCTGCGATCGGCCGGCGCATCCCAAGCTGTCAGAGCCGGGGTCACGACGCGCCAGGCCTCTTCCACTTCATCCGCACGGGTGAAGAGGGTTTGGTCGCCCAGCATGGCATCGAGCAGGAGACGATGATAGGCATCGGCGGTGTCCATGCCAAAGGAAGAACCGTAGCTAAAGTCCATATCGACGGTACGGGTGCGCAAGTCTGGCCCCGGCATCTTGGCCTCAAAGCGCAGGGCAATCCCCTCGTTGGGTTGAATCCGCATCGCCAGGATATTCGGGCTCGTTTGTTGTGCCGCCGACTTAAAAATGAGCAGGGGTACTTGCTTAAACTGGATCGAAATTTCGGTTACTTTCTTGGGCAGCCGCTTACCCGTGCGCAGGTAGAAAGGAACCCCTTGCCAGCGCCAGTTATCGATCATTAGCTTCATGGCGACAAAGGTGGGCGTCGTGGAGTTGGGGTCAACGTCATGTTCTTCGTGATAGCCCGGAATCGGTTGCCCCTTCATCCAGCCCGCTGAATATTGACCGCGAATGGCCGAGCGATCGAGGTTATGGAGATCCGCCAAACGCATGGCTTGGAAGACTTTCATCTTTTCATTACGAATCGCATCGGCTTCCAGGGAGTTGGGTGGCTCCATGGCCGTAATCGCCAGGAGTTGCATCAGGTGGTTTTGCACCATATCCCGCAGCGCCCCCGAAGTTTCGTAGTAGCCCGCGCGATCTTCAACGCCCACGGTTTCCGCCACAGTGATCTGCACATGATCCACAAAACTGCGGTTCCAAAGGGGCTCGAAAATGGCATTGGCAAAGCGGAAGACCAAAATATTCTGGACAGTTTCTTTGCCCAGATAATGGTCAATCCGATAGACCTGTTGCTCTTTGCAGACCTCTTGCACGACCCGATTGAGGGATTTTGCCGTACGCAGGTCTTTGCCGAAGGGCTTCTCAATCACCACTCGGGTCTTGACCGGATCATCGATCATACCCATGGCCCCCAGGTTGCGCAGACCGGGCTTGAAGAAGCGGGGCGATACCGAGAGATAGAAAACGCGATTGCCCCTGGTGCCGCGTTGCTCATCGAGCTCGGCTAGTAGGTTTTTGAGTTTTTCATAGCTATCCGCTTCGTCCATGTTGCCGGAGCAGTAGAAGAGCCCTTTGGCGAAGTCTTCCCAAACCGCCTCTGAGCCAATGCCCTTGCCAAACTCCTCAATGCCCTGGCGCATTTGCTCCCGGAAATAGTCATGACTCCAGTCACGGCGGGCAAAGCCGACGATCGTCACTTCAGGCGGTAGACGGCGCTCCTGCTTGAGCTGGTAGAGCGCCGGGACGAGCTTGCGCTGGGTGAGATCTCCCGAGGCGCCAAAGATGGTGATGATCAATGGGTCGGGGGTGCGTTCCTGTTGCAGACCGACGCGCAGCGGATTGTCGAGTAAGGTAACCATAGGTTTAGTTGGCAGTTCGCAGTTTACAGTTCGCAGTTAGGTCAACGCGAGGGATAGCAAGTTGTAGGGTGGGCAATGCCCACCACAGCCAGATTGTGCGGGATGGAGGGATTGCAGAGGCAATTCGACGAGCGTTGGGCAGGGAGAGCTTAAACGCTATATTCAGCTCCTGGTGGGAGTTTGAGTGGGTTGACCCACCTCCCCCTGCGGTACTCCTTCTAAGAGGAGATTTTAAAATCCCCTCTCGGGAGGGGTGGTCTCGCGCAGCGACGACCGGGGTGGGTCGGGTCTAAGCCGCCAAGGCAGCGATCGCTACACCGTTGCCAATTGCTTGACCTTGGCCTCAAGGGAGCCCATCAGGGAGTCAAAGGGCTTGATGAATTTCTCGATCCCCTCATCAAGGAGTTCGGCCATCACTTCATCCAGATCAATGCTGACATCGGGATCCTTGAGGCTGGCTAGTTGTTGATCGGCGACGTCGAGTTTGCTTTCGATCCGGGGGGCCGGGTCGCAGTGATCAACACAGGCTTCGATCGTGTTGGGGGGCAAGGTGTTCACTGTGTCCGGGCCGACCAGCTCATCCACGTACATCACATCACTGTAGTCGGGGTTTTTGGTGCTGGTACTAGCCCAAAGCAGACGTTGTACCGATGCGCCTTTGGCGGAGAGCGCCTGCCAGCGATCGCTACTGAAAATCTCTTTATATTTCTGGTAGGCATCTTTGGCATTGGCGATCGCAATTTTGCCCTTTAAGCCAATCAGCTTGCTAGCGGTTTCGGTGCTCACGCCTTCGGCCTTGAGTTTGGCATCGAGGCGCGCATCAATATTGCTATCGATGCGGCTGAGGAAGAAGCTGGCGACTGAGGCTATCTGGCTCACATCGCCGCCCTTGGCCGCCAATTGCTCCAGACCTGTAATGTAGGCCCAGGCGGTGTCGATGTAGCTTTGCACCGAGAAGAGCAGGGTGACGTTGACGTTAATGCCCTCGGCCAGCACCGCAGTGACGGCGGGTAGCCCTTCCGATGTACCGGGGATCTTAATCATCACGTTCTCGCGGCCGATCGCCGCTGCATACCGCTTGGCTTCTCGAATCGTGCTCTCGGTATCTTTCGCCAGGTTGGGGGGCACTTCCACGCTCACGTAACCATCTAGACCATTGGTTTGTGCATACACGGGCTTGAAGATGTCGCAGGCGTTGATGATATCGTCGAAGATCAGCGATTCATAGATTTCCGTGACGGATTTCCCTGCTTCGATACCCGCTTGGATCTGAGCATCGTAGACTTGGTTGCCCGCGATCGCCTTCTCAAAAATCGCCGGGTTGGAGGTGATGCCGTGAATCCCTTGGTCGGTAATCATGGCTTTGAGCTGGCCAGACTGAATAATGTCACGGCTCAAATTATCCATCCAAATGCTTTGACCGTATTGGTTCTCGATCGTGAAGATCGGGTTTTGCGCCGTCATAAGGTTCAGTTCTCCTGAGTTGTGAGGTTGAGTAAAAAACTTGGGGGGAGATTGTAGGGCTGAGGTGATTGTGGCTAGGGAGGACGGACTAGCGCGATCCCCCCGGCTGCGCCGCCCCCCTTAAAAAAGGGGGCAATCTAGAATCCCCCCTTTTCAAGGGGGGCAGGGGGGATCTCGGGTCTCGATCTTTCTGCATTGCATCGTTTCTATATCGTTAGCTCATCTGCTCCTCTAGCTCGGCTTCCCGCTGGCGCTCCTGAATAAAGGACTCGACCAGTTGCACATCCTCCACCGAGCCCAGCACTGCCGGGGTGCGGTGATGAATCTGCTTGGGGATGACATCCATCAGGCGCTGCTGGCCCGTGCTGCCCCGTCCGCCAGCCTGCTCGATCAAAAAGGCCAGGGGCGCGGTCTCGTAGAGCAGGCGCAGCTTGCCCTCTGGCTTTTGTTTCGTGCCGGGGTACAAAAATACGCCGCCTTGGGTCAGAATACGGTGCATATCCCCCACGAGGGCACCACTGTAGCGAGCGGTGTAGCCCTCGTGGCGATGGACGTAGCGAATGTAGTCCCGAATCGAGTCTTCCCATTGCCAGAAGTTCCCCTCATTGACGCTGTAGACCGGGCCATGACTCGGGACTTGAATGTTTTCTGCCGAGAGGATAAATTCGCCGAGGCTGGGGTCGAGGATGAAGGAATGGACACCCTTGCCAATCGAGTAGACCAGGACGGTGGCCGGCCCGTAGAGGATATAGCCTGCGGCGATCTGTTTGTGGCCATCCTGGAGCAGATCGCTGGCTTCGCCGTCGAGGTCTTCCCCTTCTTGCTGCCGAATCGAGAAGATGGAGCCCACATTGAGGTTAATATCCACATTCGAGGAGCCATCGATCGGGTCGTAGAGTAGGGTATAGCGACCGATCGGGCAGTTTTCCGGAATGTAGTAGGGCTTGTCCATCTCTTCGGAGGCCAGACGACAGACCAAGCCACTTTGCTTAAACACCGAGATAAAAACATCATTAGCGTACAGATCCATGCGCTTAACGGATTCGCCCTGCACATTGACCTCCCCCGTAAAGCCGAGGGCATTGGCCATCAAGCCTGCGCGGCTAAGGCGTCGGGCAATGAGTTTGCCTGCGAGCGCCAGACGATTCATGATCGCGCTGATGTCTTGGGCATCGGGCGCCAGGAGAGAATCAGACTCGTTGAACCCAACCAGTTGCTGGAGGACATGGCGGGAGAGCGTGGTGCAGTCCCGATCGAGGCTGTTGGGAGTTGTGGAAGCGGACTCGGAAGCAACCATAGGTGAAGCAGAATTCTCCGTTGCCAAACAAATTTAAAAGGGGTGAGGAGCGTTGTTACCTTAGATCCAGCAGGGTATTATTTCTGATCAAAATTTGTTACTGAACCTGAGCGCCTCCTACCCTTGCATGATAGGGAGGTGATTCTGAGAATCCGGTGAACTTTTAGACTCTCTCAAGAAAGCGATCGCCCCGTTATCAGCAAAATTCAGCAAAATCATCGTTCCCTGACCCGATGGTCGCAGCACCGCAAGCAAGCGGCTGACCTCAAAACACGCTACAACTGAAGGCAATGTTAATTTTCATTTCGCCCGTTTTAAAACGCTATGGTTCTGGCCCTGACCCAAAACACCTCCCGACAGCGTGAGATTTTAGAAGTTGTCTTAAGCAATGGCTGGGACTATATGCGCGGGGTGCTCACAGGGGGAAAGGCGAGTGAGCCCCAGATCCCTTCGCCGGAAGTGCTGCGCAATATTCTCGTGGAACTCGGCCCCGTCTACGTCAAGTTGGGTCAGCTCCTGAGTACCCGCCCTGACCTAATGCCGCCCCGCTACATTCAAGCCCTGACGGCGCTGCAAGGCACAGTCCCCACCGTGCCCTGGTTGGCGGTGGAAGACACCCTCAAGCAGCAGTTCTCCAAGCCCCTCTCGGAAATCTTCGCCACGATCAACACCACGCCGATCGCGGCGGGCTCGATCGCCCAGATCTATCGCGCCACGCTCCAGGACGGCCAGGAAGTGGCCATGAAGGTGCAGCGTCCCGGCATTGATGGCATTGTTAAGCGCGATGTAGCCTTGATCAAAGGCATCGCCGAGCTGGTTTCGGGCACGGACTTTGGTCAGGACTACGATGTGGTCGCCTTGGCTGAGGAATTCACCAGCGCCCTCCAAGCGGAACTGGACTTCACAAAAGAAGCGGCCTTTACCGATCGCCTGCGCCAGAACCTCTCCAAAAGCCGCTGGTTCGATACCCAACAACTGGTCGTTCCCCAGATTTATCAGCACCTCACCAACCGGAAGGTGCTGGTGATGGAATGGCTCGATGGCAAGCCGATTCTCGACGCCCAGATCGTCCCGGCTAAACGGGGGGTGCGGGAGCGCCAGCGCCGTCAGCAGATCGCTTCGCTGCTGTTTCGCGCCTTTTTCCAGCAGCTCTATATTGATGGCTTTTTCCATGCCGATCCCCATCCGGGCAATATTTTTTACCTCGAAGGCAGTGATCAGGTGGCACTGATCGACTGTGGCATGATCGGCCGCCTCGACCCCCGGACGCAATATATTTTGGTGGAGCTGTTGCTGGCGATCGTCAATATCGACGCCAAACGCTGTAGCCAACTCACCCTCGAACTTTCGGAATCCTCAGAGCCAGTCAACCTCAACCGTCTGGAGGTGGACTACGACCGGATGCTGCGCAAATACTTTGATGTCAGCCTCTCGAACATCAACTTCAGCGAAGCCTTCTACGAAATCTTGCAGGTGGCACGGCAAAACAAGATCAGGCTCCCCGGCAACATGGGGCTCTACGCCAAGAGTCTTGCCAACCTCGAAGGGGTCGCCCAGGGCTTCTACCCCGAGATCAACCTCTTGGATGAGTTCAAACCGCTGATGACCGATCTCTTCAGTCGGCAACTGTTCGGGGATGAACCGCTCCAGAACGCCCTCCGCATGGCGTTGGATGTGAAGTCCCTCTCGCTCCAGAGCCCCCGCCAGTTTGAAGTGATTCTCGATCGCCTCAGTTCCGAAACCCTGCAATGGAACCTCAATCTGCGCGATCTTGCCCTCGTGCGCCGCAGTCTGGAAGATTCGGCGAATCGTCTTTCCTATAGCATTGTGGTGGGCTCGCTGATCATCGGGGCGGCAATCATTGAGCGCAGTACGCCAACGCCACAACTGAGCATTGTCAGTGATGTGCTCTTTGGCGCAGCGACATTGTTGGGACTGTGGTTGATTATTAGTATTCTGCGATCGGGACGCTTGAAATAATGCCGTAGAGGTCGTCATGAAAATCCTCGATCCTCACCAGTCCTACACCTTCAGTACCCTGTTTGAAATCAAGGCTGAGATTGATGATTTGGTGGCTGACTTTGACTATAAACTCAGTCGCACCGATCTCAATCTGAGCCAATTTCCCGGTGAGCTGACGGGCTTGTCCGAACTCCATCAAAAAATCAAGCGGATTTTACCCCTGGTCAATCTCAATACCGAGATTGCGCGCCGAGAGATCTTGATTTCGCGGGTTGTAACCGAGGTGGTGGACTATACCCAGGCGCAACTGCGAATTGAATATCCGCTGAAGGTTTCTGAGCAGTTGCAGGGGAATTTGGACTACCTCCTGCGCAAGGACAATCAAGTCATCGTGATTGAAGCCAAAAAAGAAGACTTTGTGAATGGCATGAAGCAGTTGGCGGTAGAAATGATTGCCCTCGATCGCTGGTTAGAACCGGGACAAGAGACCATTTTGGGCGCAATCACTACCGGGAATTTTTGGCAGTTTGCCGAACTCGATCGCACGGCAAAACTGATCCAACTGGGCCTAGAGAATTATCGCTTCCCGGAAGATATCGAATCGCTGTTGCGCATCTTAATTCAAGCTCTGATTCAGTAAGTTTGCCTTCAGGTGTCCAGAGCATCAGGGATGGGCGTCGCTAGGACGTGGGCGGCCCCAGCGGTGCGCCACCGCAGACCAGACCTGGGGGAGATAGGTCACGGGGTTGTGCGATCGCCGCAGATGCCAACTGTAGGTGAGGCCATAGCGCAAGAGGCGGCCGCGATGGGGGCGAAAGTAGCGATTGTAGGCAAGGCTGGCATAGAGGCGGCTGCGATACATACTGAGGGGACGACGCGTCAGGATCGAGCGATCGGCATAATGCTCAACGTAAGCCCCCGGAATTGAGCGGCTTTTGAAACCCTGCTGGTAGAGATACGCACCAAATTCTAGGTAAATTGCGCCATAGCCGCCAAAGTTCTCCAGGAGCCGAAAGCCGCGATCGAAGACTGCGCGGGGATAAATCGTCGAGCCATCGGCAATGCCCCAATTGTCATCGGGGTTGGTGATGCCGATCCCCACCCCCGAGGGACTGAGTTGATTAGCCCGCGTCACATGGGCAAAGAACTCGCCATCGATAAAGCCCCGCTCGCCCGTTGTCCAGATGGCTTGGCGATCGCGCTCTAGGGCCCCAAAGCATTTCTCAAGATGCCCCGCCGGCCAGACATGATCATCATCCATGGTGTGGATATGTGTCCCGCGACATTGGGTGGCCGCAAAATTACGATTCGGGTACATCCCCTGCACTGGCGCTAGCAGGTAGCGACAGTCCCATTGCTGGGCCAGGGCAGCGATCGCCCCGGCATAGTCCAGGTCAGAATTATCCGAGACCAGCACTTCGTAGGGCTGGCGGCTCTGGGCGCGAATACTCGCCAGGGCCCGCGCCAGGGAGTCCGGACGATTACGGGTAATCAGCGCCACACTGAGTTGGATGGGGATAGGCATGGTTAAAGGCAGAAGGGTGAAGGCAGAAGGCAGAAGGATGTCTTCATTCATCCTTCAAGATTCGTCCTTCAAGATTCAAAACCTCCTTCACCAAGATTCGCCAGCGCCGCTTGATAGGTCTCGAGGGTCTCGGTGGCGATTGTCTCCCAGCGAAACTGTCCGGCTCTGGCTTGGGCTTGGCGAGCCAAGGCTTGGTATGAGGTGGGCGGCAGTTGCAAGATCGTGAGCAGTCGTTGGGCGAGGGCGATCGCATCGCCAATGGGCACAAGACAGTCCGGCTCAAAACCGCGCAGCATCATTTTGGGCCCGGCTGCCGCGTAGGCAACAGTGGGAATGCCCGCTGCTAACTTTTCCAGCACGGCAAAGCCAAAGCCTTCCACATAGGTGGGAAAGGCTCCGACGGTTGCCCCGGTCAGGAGTTGGGGGAGGTCGGCGCTGGTATATTGCGGGATTACGGTCAGGCCCGTCAGGTCAACGCCAGGGGTGCGGGTGAGATCTCGATAGATCACGTCTTTACTCACACCCGTACCCAGAAACCGAAATTGGGTCTTGGGGAGCGTTTGCCGAATCGTGGTGATGATCCGCGCCCAGTCTCCTGACCCTTTGCGGCGTCCCCAGGTGCCAATAAAGACAACTGTGGGGGGCTCGGTTTTGGATGCGTCTGGTGCTTGTGCCAACTGCTGGGCTCGGATGGCGGTTAAGCCAAAGGGAAAAACATGACTTTTAGTCTGGGTCTGGAGGTGGCGATCGAGGTAGACTTTCTCGTCAGGGTTGGGCAAATTAAGCAGATCGCAGGTCTGGTAACTGCGCCAGCAATCCGTGGACTGGTGGCGATCGCGCCAATTTGAGAAGCTCCCCCAACACCGCGCTTTGAATCCTTGCTGGGCTTGAATTTGTCGATTAAACAGACTGTAGAAGGGGTAGAGACCCACCGACCGGGTCACCAGTAAGCCGTTAAACCCCAGTTCTTGCTTCGTAAACGGGAGATTGCCTTGGTGGGCATCAATGATATCAAACCGATGCCCCTGGGCCTGGACGTAGGCCCGCGCACGCTGGGCAAAGGCAGGCCGTCTTAGATTATTGCGCAGTAGAACGGGGGTCTGAGTCGTTGTAGGGGGAAATGCCTGATGAACATCAAAACTTTCAACGTGATGGCCCTGCGCTTGCCATTGCTGCGCTAACTCCAGTTGCACCCGTGCGCCCCCTAGTTCACGAGATAGGGGCATATGCAGCATAATTAGAATATGCAATGCTGACATCCTTCTAGACCATTCAAATCTGCTAATAGGTTTAGGGCGCTGGCTGCCCTCGGTGCTCAGGTCTTCAGTTTACGCTCCCGCACAACGATTGTTTAAACATCCTTTGGGGGACAGCCGGGAACATGAGGAATATCTATCCCATTGATCAAAGCCATTGATCGAAACTTGGCCACCTACCGCTAAACTCATAAAGATATCCCTCCGCCATGGCCGTAACAGTCCATGGTTTATGGTTTCCAGTCTCAGGGAGAGTGACACCATCTTGCGAGGGCAGGGCAATGTTGCTTGTCGGGCACGTCATCTTAGTCAATAAGAGCAGTCTGATTAGAAATAGTGAGAGAGCGCCCGACCCCAAAAACAAGAAAAGGGTCTATAAGCTAGTCACACCATAATGGTTTGCGCCCTAAACAGTGATAGCTCCTCGCCCTAAAATCCCCCTTTAACCGTTAAAGTTTAGACGTGAGATCCCGGATTATTCTCTGGAAAATCCTGGCACAGTAATGGCTCAAGTTAACGTTCAGAAGATTAGCGATCGGCTCCTGCAATTGACGACGGTTGACCACATTAAAGTCGATAGTCGTCTGGTTGCCCTCGCGGAATGCTTAGGTCAGGGGCTTGGGGCTCAAGCCTGTCGGATTACGCCGCCCACCGTCCTAGCTGCCGAACTGCCCTGTTTTTGGTACGAGGCCGCCCTTGACCCCAATACCCTACCTTGGGATAGCCTCTTTCGGCCGGCAGGTCATTCCCATCCTTTGGTCAAGCAGTTTACCTGTGCCAACGGCACGACGATTCGCTTGGCCCATGGAGATGCCGCTTGGCAGCCGCAGATGTCCACGGAGCAGTTTCACAACTTGCTCAACACGGCGGCGATCGCCTACGCCCACCTCCAACTCTGTCAGCAGAATCACTATCAACAGTCGATTCAAGATGTGATTAACCACTTCTCGCAAACGTTCAAGGCCTCGCCCCATCTTGAGGATCTACTGCCCGCAACTCTCCGTCAGCTCGGTCAAGTTTTACCCATCGGGCGCAGCTTTGTGCTGCTACTCAAGTACAAAAATCCCTTCGGGCGATCGCTAATTCCCCAGGCCCGCATCCAGATTGCCCAAGAATGGCAAGACCCGAATATTCTGCGCCCCAATGACCCGGATGACGCGGATGCACCCCAGAGTTTTTTGCTGGCCGATGCGCCTGTTTGCCTCCAGGCCTGGCATGGCGCACCGGAGCCCTTGGAGGTGAACCAAGCGCCGCCCCTGAATGCCAAAGCCTGCGATCGCTGGCTCGATTGGCTCACCTTCCCGCAACTTCTTTTGATTCCGCTGCTGGGTGCAGCCCAGGCTAACGAGCAGCGCCCCCTAGTGCTGGGCTTTATGGGCTTTCAGCGCCAAAACCCCCTCGACTGGAGCGCAACCGAGCAAGCCCTGCTCGACTGGGTGGGCAGCCAAATCAGCACGGCGCTGATTCATAACAACACCCTCGAGCAAGTGCAAAACCTCGTAGATACCCGGACGGCACAGCTCAAGGGCAGCTTAGAAGTTCAAGCGCGTCTCTACGAGAAGACGCGCCAGCAGGTGGAGCAACTCCAAGAATTAATCACCCTCAAAAACGAGTTCCTCGATTCGGTCGGTCACGAGCTGCGCACCCCCCTTACCAGTATGAAGGTGGCCATCCGGATGCTCCGGCAAACTAACCTCCCCGCGGATCGCCAGACCAAATATCTTGATCTCTTAGAGCAAGAATGGCAACGGGAATTTGACCTGATCCAAAATCTATTGAGTCTGCAACAGATGGAGTCTTCCGAGAGCCTGCTGCCGCTGCAAGAAATTGCGGCGGCCAGCTTCATCAACCAGCTTGCCCAACCCTTTGAGCAGCGGTGGCAGCCCCAAGGGCTCTCGCTCCAGGTCAATGTGCCCCCTGATCTCCAGCTCTATTCCCATGCCAGTAGTCTGGAGCGCATTATCAATGAGTTGCTCACCAACGCCGGGAAATATGCTGACCCCAACACGACCATCCGCCTTGGGGTCACACTCAAGGACGCGACGGTGGAGTTGGCTGTGCATAACTGGGGTCAGGGGATCAGTCCTGAGTCCCAGCGGCATATTTTTGAGAAGTTCTTCCGGGGCAAAGGGGTTGCGCAGCGAGCGATCGGCGGCACGGGCTTAGGGCTGGCGATCGTCAAGGCCTTGGTCAAACATCTCAACGGCACAATCAAGCTCTGGAGTGCGCCAGCGACCCATGAACAGATGGGCCAGACACAATTTACAATTGTCATTCCCCACAAACCAGCGCCTTGCCTGACCAGGTCTTAGGACCGATGGGCAACTGGTTGGCATCGGTAGAAAGGGAAAATTCTTGGTAGAATTGGGGGCCAAGTTTGCCAATCCAGATGATTTGCCCTTAAACACCTGCCCGAATTGCTTGCCCAACCCTTGAAGTGATTAATCCAGCTCGTCCGACTCGCATCTCCCGTATCCGTCTACCCCAGGGCCAATTGTTTTGGCGCGAGGTGGGCGAGGGGCCAACGCTCGTCTTTTTGCATGGTTCGTTTCAGGATGGGACGCAATGGTTGCCATTGGTAGAACAATTGGCCAGTCGGTTCCATTGTTTGATTCCTGATCTCCTGGGGTTTGGCGAATCCCTCCTCCCAGAGAAGCGGCAAGAGAAGCACCAGTCGATCGCCCTTCAAGCCGACTGTCTCGCTGCCTATCTAGAAGCACTGCACCTGGAGAACTATACGCTGGTGGCCCATTCGCTCGGGGCTTGGGTGGCCAGCCATTTTGCCCTGACCCAGCCGACTCAACTCCGGGCCATGGTCTTGATCTCGCCCGAAGGGATCCTTACCGAGGCGTTCCCCAACCGTTGGCAACGGGAAAAACAATTGACGGCTTTTGTGCCTGTGGTTCCGGCCTTGCTCAAGCTCGCCTCTCCCTTCTCGCGGCTGGTGGGCAAGCATGGGGCGATCGCCCGCCAACGGGCCTATCGTCACCAACTCTTGGCTTCTCCAGCCAGTTGCCGGCTCCTCTTCAAGCGTCGCTGGTCTGAGATTCAGGCAGAACTGCTTAATGAGCGCCTCGGGCAACTCCAAGTCCGGACGCAGGTGCTCCAGGGGGGACAAGATGACTCTGCCGTCATTGCCCAGAGCAAGGCCTTTGTCCAGGGTTGCCCGGCGGCCCAACTGCGGCTGCTCAAGGAGGGCGATCGGGACCTGCTTGTCCATTGGTCGGACAGCATTGCCTACGAGATTGAGCGTCTGGTGCTCAACGCCCAAGCGGCGGTGTCTTCGTGAATGACCCAAGTCCTGATCATCGCCTCTCACCCGGTTCCTTATCTTGCGCCCCTGTTCCGGTTGATGCAGCAACAGGGTTGGCAACTGCAAGTAGCCTATTGCTCACTCCAGGGGGCCCAAGCCTACATTGACCCAGAATTCAATGAAACCATCACCTGGGATCTGCCGCTGCTGGAGGGGTATCCCTGGTATCAACCGCCCAATCGCTCCCTAAGACCAGGCCTGGGGCGCTTCTGGGGGTTGATTAACCCGCAGCTCTGGTCGCAGGTCAAGCAAGTGGATGTGGTGCTGGTCTATACAGGCTACGTTTACGCCAGCTTCTGGATTGCGGCTCTCAGTGCCAAATGGCATAACAAGGGCTTTATCTTTAGCACCGATACCAGCCGCTTCGACACCCGCCAGGGCGCAAACCCCCTCAAACGCTGGCTCAAACGTTGGCTCTCGCCGCCGATTCATCAGGTGGCGGATGCGATCTTAGTCTCGACGCGCTTTGGGGTCGAGGTCGTGGCGGGGTTGGGGATGCCGCGCGATCGCATTGAACTGACACCCTCGGCGGTCGACAACGACTGGTGGCTGGCCCAGTCGGCGCAAGTGGATCGGGCGGCAATCCGTCAAGCCTGGGGGATCCCTCTCGCGGCGACCGTGGTGGTCTTTTGCGCCAAGCTCCAGCCCTGGAAGCGCCCCCAGGATCTCCTCAAAGCCTTTGCTGCGGCGAATGTGGCGGGGAGTTATCTGCTGTTTGTGGGCAATGGGACAATGCGAGTCCCGTTGGAAAACCGCGCCCAGTCCCTGGGACTGGGCGATCGCGTCCGGTTCTTGGGCTTCGTCAATCAGCCTCAATTACCCGCGATCTATACAGCAGCGGATCTGTTTTGCCTGGGGTCGGATTATGAGCCGTTTGGGGTGGTGGTCAGTGAGGCGATGCTCTGTGGCTGTGGGGCGGTGGTGAGCGATCGCGTCGGGGCGAGGCAGATTGTGGAGCCAGGGTATAACGGTGAGATTTACCCTTGTGAGGATATCGAGGCGCTGCAACGGATCTTGCAACGCCTGTTAGTGGAACCAGAGACCCTAAAACGCTTGGGTAACAATGCCCGCCAGCGAATGGCAACTTGGTCGCCGCGGGAGAATGTGGCGGCGCAGGAGCGGGCGATCGCAACTGCGTTAGCCAGGCGACGACGCTAGGCAACGGTCTCTAGCGGCCCGGAACCATCGACTCACACCACTTAACCTTCAGCCCTGATTAAACTGAGCAGCCGCGTCGGCCAAGGCCTCCTCTGCCGTCTTTTGCTCCAGCATGGCCGCCTGCAAGTTCTCGTAGATCGCCTTTTGCAACAGGTTTAGCTTCTCCATGGGGGGGATTAGCACCTCGGCTTCAGCGAGCTGCTCGGCCCCGATTTTAGCCGCTTGCTCCACGGGGGTCAATTCGGATTTTGCTTCTAGGGCCGCGATATAGTCCGCAACCGCTTGGGTCGTAGAGGGCAACACGTTGCCTTCCTGGGAGAGCTTGAGCTGATTTTTTGTGTTAGTGACGAAGAGGGCGAACTTGAGGGCGAGGTCTTCTTGGTCGGTATCGCGGGGAATGACCAGGTTCATGACGGCGACGTTTTTCTTGCCTGTTTCACCCGTTATTTGGGGGGCGATCGCCGAGACCTGGGCAATGTCTGGCGCGTTGGTTTCAATGCTAGTGAGGAAATGCGCCCCCGTACCCAGCAAGGCAATCTCACCCGTTTGGTAAAGCTCGATCGCCCTTCGATGGCCCTGGGTTAGCACCTCCGGCGGCAAAAGCTCTGCTTGGTACAAGTCAATCCAATAGTTGAACGCGTCTAGGCCGGCGGGCGTCTCAAAGGCGGCTTGGCCGTCCTCATCCACCAGTTCCACGCCCATCTTGACCAACGATTCGAGCACTTCCCCCGAATCTTCCGGTACGAGCGTGGTGAAGAAGGCATATTTCCCGGTTGTTTCTTTGACCTGGCGGGCGGCTTCGGCGAGTTCGGCGTAGGTGGCCGGCGGTTCCGCCACCTCCGCTTCAGCCAGCAGGTCTTGGTTGTAGACCGTGACCTGGGTCGTTAAGTACCAGGGAATGCCAAAGCTGGTGTCGGCGATCGTGCCCGCCTGCCAAATCTTGGGCAAATATTCCGCTTGCACTTCCTCCGGAACTGTAGTTGCCAGATCGACCCAGGCATTGCGGGTGGCAAGCTGAGAGGCAAACTTGGGGTTGAGATTGACCACATCCGGCGCGGTCTTAGCCGAAACTGCGGTGAGGATTTTGGTTTCCATGGCATCCCAGGGCACATCTTCCCAGGTCACTGGGGCATCAGGGTTCTCGGCTTCAAATTCCGCAATAACCTCAGCAAAGTAATCATTAAACTGAGGTTTGAGCTGCATCGTCCAAAACTCCAGCCCCTCGACATCACCGCCGCCACCAGCCGTGCAGGCCACCAGCCAACTGAAGAGGAATCCCAGCAGCGCATAGGGGAGCCAGCGCCCCAGGGCCGTAGATAACAGAGCAGAACATCGACGCATCATGGGTTAAGCGAATGGATGAGAACAAGTAAGGGCAAAGCCCCAGAGAAGCTGAGTAACGTGAGTTTCGGTTAAGGAATTCCGCCAAATCCCTGTCTGCCTCAGCAAGATGTAGCTGCTGTCCGGTATTGCAGGAGTCTGAAGTGGCAATCTCTATCTCAGATACTGTGTCGGAGTTCAGACGGCAACTGGTTTAGGTGTATTATTTTTGGTCAAGAAGTCAGGGTCGAACGACTTACCCGATTTCAACACACCAAAAACAATCCGGATGAGTTTGTGCATCACTGCCCCTATCGCTTGCATCTTCGACTTTCCCGCAGCAATCAGACGGTCGTAAAAAGCCCTAAGCTCAGGACAGTGACGGGCTGCCGTAATCGCAGGAAAGTACAGTGCTTTTCGCAAGACGCTATTGCCGATTTTGCACAAGCGGGTTTTCCCGGTCAGAGAGGTGCCAGATTTTCGTTCTTGCGGGGTTAGACCCGCATAAGCTGCCAGTTGGCGGGCTGATTTAAACCGATGAATATCACCAATTTCTGCGAGCAAGGTCGTCGCGGTCACTGCCGCGATGCCCGTGATGGAGGTGAGTAACCCATAAGATGTGGCTAGAGCTTCATGCCCTTGAATATGCGCGTCCATACG
>JBMYQW010000005.1:12183-36978 GCA_049601735.1 Spirulinaceae cyanobacterium | reverse complement strand
GCACTTGGTTAAACCGCATCAGCATCTGATCGGTCAGCCAAGCAAACAGCTCCACCATCGTGATCCCCGGATCACTGGGATTATGATTCGTCCATTCCGGGCAGTAGCGGGGAATCCGCAGCAAGCATTCCTGAACCAGGTCTTCAAAGGTGCGATCGTCGAGGTTGGCTTTGGGCAGCTGGGGCAGAAAGTCAAATTCCATGGCAGAGAAGGGGGGAAGAGATCACCAAGACAGCGATTTGTTCATCGGCCCGTTAGCTTGGCCCGTTAGCTCGGCGGTAATACATAGAATGGATAAACCAGGCTGCGCGTGTCGTGCTCTGACTTGATTTGGTAACGAATCGTAATATCCAAGCGGCCGGCGATCGGGTCTGGTTGGGTAAACACGCCCTGCAAAATAATCCGGGGCTCCCATTGCCGCAGCGCCTCTTCTACATAGAGTCGAGTTTGCAAGAGCGTCTGGGTGTTCATGGGGGCAAACACCAGCTCCGAGAGGCGTGAGCCAAAGTTGGGTCGATACACCCGCTCCCCGAGCCTAGTGCTGAGAATTAAATGAATCGATTCTTCCACATTGGGGGCGGTATCGGTGAGCTTGAGGCTGCCCTGGACATTGCATTGCAACGGAAAGGCGGGGCTGCGCCCCACGGCGGTTGTATTGATATTAGTGGCGGGGTTATCTGGCATGGCTGTAAAAGAGAAGGGCGGCGATCGGCGTCCCCTGGCACTTCGGCTCTACTCTAGCGAAACGTCCTAGGGTGCGTCATCCATTCACCCACGGCGGGGGATTTTCGAAACTCCGATATTCGGTGCTCTCCGCCAACTGTTACAGAATTTAAAGGTTCATGTCGCTTTGGTGAGCGGAGGGAGATCCCTGGGGTAAGCTATGTCATGAGTTAAACACTCCCATAACAGAACGCTCGCTAAGGAGTCGATTAATCAATGTCTCATAGCGTAAAAATTTACGACACCTGCATCGGCTGTACACAATGTGTACGGGCCTGCCCGTTGGATGTACTCGAAATGGTGCCCTGGGACGGTTGTAAAGCTAGCCAGATCGCGTCTTCACCCCGCACAGAGGACTGTGTTGGGTGCAAGCGGTGTGAAACGGCTTGCCCAACTGATTTCTTGAGCATCCGCGTTTATCTCGGCGCAGAAACCACCCGCAGCATGGGTCTTGCTTATTAAGTTTTAGAGAACCTTTTCTCAAAAAACATTAATATCCTTTTGAGGAACGATCCACTCGTTGGCCGTTCCTTTTTTGCGTTGGGCTGTTTTTTGGGGTGGGGGCGATCGCCCCCGCTGAAACGATATCCGTAGAATTTGGAACTCTCCCCTTTTGCTAGACGCTTGCGGCTTCCCGCAGGGTAGGGGAATGGAAACACCGCATAATTCATGAAAACTGCTATATCAAAGAGAATCCAATCTTTTAAAGAGGAGTATAAGAAACTACCAGAGAAGATTGCTCATCGTCTGTGGCAAACGCGAACCGGTGGAAACAAACCGCAAGTTAGCCCTGAAGAAGCAGAACGGTTAGCCGCGCTCCAAGACTGGCAAACTGGCGAAAGAATTGCGGCGAACCCGATCCGGCTCGTCATTTGGTGGGGTGGAGAACAACTTAAGGCATTGAATCGATCCAAAGCACCCACGATTAAATTCATTCGCTTCTTTGTCTGGGAGATTCCGAAGTGGAACATCACTGCCCTCAAGCTATTTTTGCAGTCTGACATTGTGAAAATACTGGCTGTCCCGGTCGTGGCAGCAATTATCACCACCGCCACAACCATTAACGAGCGACGAGAACGGGAACAGGTTGAAACCTTTGATGAATATCTCAATCAGATCGATACGCTTACGTTTGAGCATGGACTGCTCACGGAAGAACCGAGTCCCGGTGCTGTGGTGCTTGCCAGGGGAAGAACCGTTGCCACACTCCGCAAACTAGACTTGAAGCGACGCCAAGAACTCATTGCGTTTATTCAAGCATCGGGTTTGCATAAAGGAGAAGATGCAGTCATTAGCTTTGAAGGAGCAAATCTGCAAGGGATTGATTTAAGAGAAGCTGATCTGCGTGGCTTCACTTTTGAAGCAGTAGATTTGAGTGAAGCAGATCTATCAGCGGCTAATTTAAGTTGGTCAAACCTTACTAAGGCCAACTTGAATACAGCCAATTTATCTGAGGGTTACTTGGAAGCATCCGAATTATCCAGAGCTGACTTAAAAGAGGCTGATCTTTCTGGAGCGAGTTTGAGGAGAGCAAGCCTATCTGATGCCAATTTGAGTGAGGCTAATCTCTCTAGCGCCAATTTGAGTGAGGCTAACCTCTCTGGTGCTGATTTAAGACTTGCAAACCTATCTGATGCCAATTTGAGTGAGGCTAACCTCTCTGGTGCTGATTTAAGATCTGCAAACCTATCTAGAGCTAATTTGATCCAGGCGGATTTTTCCAAAGCTAATTTGAGATTTTCTGACTTATTTGAAGCAACCATATTTTTGCCAGATTTTTTTGGATTTGAAGTCAATTTGGAAGGAGCTGACTTGACAGATTCTACCTGGATTGATAACTCAAAGTGCAATTCCGCAAACTGCGATGGCAGAGCTTACTAAGAAAACCTAAATTAATCGTAAGACGGTCAAATATTGCCCCTTCATCCATGACTCTTACAGAACCCCAAACCACAACGCCTCAAACTCAACGGCAGGCTATTGCCTACAGCCTAGACTGTCTTATCCCCGGCTTTTATTTTTGGCTTGGCCCCGTCCAAATCCGGCTCGGTGGTAGCCCTCCCGAAGACGACTATCCTGGCACAATTCATAGTGGAGTAGGCATTGCGATCGTCCTCCCTGGCTACCGCATCTATAGCACCGATGTAGGCAGCTATGACCCTCGGTAAACACAAACTCAATGGCATTGCGCAAATCACCGCCAAAACATTATCCACGGAAGAGTTTGAATCGCTACTCTTTAATTCAGGTTACGCAAAGATTGTGTCAGCACCAGCTAAAGGCAACCGACTCAAAGTGTGGTGGACACATCCAAAATATCGACGCATTGAATCGATTTACAGCCCTGATGGAAACACAGCAATCACTGCCTATCATATTGATGCTTGATCAAGCGATCGCAAAACCGTCATACTGGCGCATGATCGGGGCATGATACGCCAAGACAATATCGATCACCACCCGACCCACCTTTGGCCAACGGGTGAGTTGCTGCTCGGCGGGGGCATGGCGTAGCGTTGACGTCAGCAACCGGGCGCAGCACACCACGAGCTGACTCTAGTCATTGGCCCAGCAAGCCAGATAGCTGCTGTTGACATAGCCCTCACGGCCTTCAAGGGTCGCATCGTTGCTATCGAAGACACGGACGTAACTCCAATCGGTGGTCTCCAGCGTGACCGACTGCATAAATTCCACCAGGTCATCATTCTCTAGACCCGCGATCGCCTCACCACCCGGTTCAGAGCGTAACGCCAACTGACCATTCTGGAGGCCCCGAACATTACAGAAAATGCGCAGATTGTGTGGATTCTGAGCAACTGCGGCCAGGGGCAGGCTCACCGCTAGCACCGCAGCACCTACAAAACCAACGACACGGTGAGTTTGGGATTTGAGAGATTGAATCATGGTCATTGAGCAATTTTCTATTGGGCACAGTGGGAGCGATCGCCCTCCCCTGAGAGATCAGTCCCCCAGTCTAGATATAAAGGGATCTGGCAGCTAATCTGGGTGTGTTACGGAAATTGATACAGCGGTCATCGCTGGACAGGTCGGGACTAGAGTGAGGTGGGCGGTGTGGGTGGCGGGCAAGATGCCCGCGCTACAGATATTTCTGAGAATCACCCGTAGCGCAGGCGTCCCGCCTGCCTCGGGATAATTAGTTTCCAGGAGTACTCTTAGAGCACCTTTCAGCCGATCTCGGCAAACAGTTCCAGATCCGCATCACTAATGCGATTCGCTTGATGTAGCGTCTGCACCACTTCCGAGATCGTCAGCACCGCATGGGCACGGTAACCATTGGTCTGCAAGGTCT
Organism: Spirulinaceae cyanobacterium; assembly: GCA_049601735.1. Taxonomy (GTDB): domain Bacteria; phylum Cyanobacteriota; class Cyanobacteriia; order Cyanobacteriales; family Spirulinaceae; genus SIO3F2. The sequence continues at coordinate 32,945 of JBMYQW010000005.1, read as the reverse complement.
GCTTCACATCCTGTTCATGGTCAAGGAGTACCACGATATCCTCCACCTCTAGGCCCACGGATTGCAACTTCGCCGCCCCCTCCATCACGCTCTTGCCGCTGATCATAATATCGTCCACCACCACGACGGTTTCACCGGGCTGAAAATGCCCTTCCACTAAACGCCGCGTACCGTGCGCCTTGACCTCCTTGCGGGGAAAAATCATCGGCTGATTGAGCTGGAGCGCGAGGCCCGTCGCCGTGGGCAGAGAGCCGTAGGGAATGCCCGCGATGCGATCGAAACTCAGGGTTTGAAGAATCTCGGCATAGGCATTGAGCACCGTTTGGAACAGTTGCGGCTTGGAAATAATTTTGCGCAGATCAATGTAGTAGGGAAAGGTTGCCCCCGAGGCTTGCACAAACTTGCCAAACAAAATGCAGCCGAGATCATAGAGTTGCAAGATCAAATCTAGGTGGGGATGTTGCTCCAGCAGGCAGACATCCGAAAACCACAGTTCACAACTGGCTTGGGTGGGGATAGCGCGATCGCGCAGGTGCTGAATGTCTTGATGCAAGGCCTGGCAATGGGCGGCCAAGTCCGGCTGGCTCATCCAGTCTTGGGGCAGGGGAATCAACAACCCCTCGCCGTTGGCGTTCAAGCCCGCCGCCAAGATCCGCGAGAGTTCTACCCCTTCTTGCCAGATACTCCGGGCCAAAATTAAGCGTTCGGGAGCGATCGCCCGCACCTGGGCCAAGACCTCGGGCGCGGTTGTGCCCACCTCTAGGGCCAGTTGCGCCGCTGTGCCCCATTGCCGTGCGGCTTGAACCAATTGCAGATAAAACGGCGTTTCGGGGGCGGGCGCTTGTTGCAACTCGGCGGCCGAAGGGTTGGAGGTGCAAGCCAAGATAAACACCGCCTTGTTCGGGTAGATCAAGAATGGCGCGACCAGGTCTTGGCCCGGATAGGCGCTCAGGGTAATGGCATCGACCGGGTAGTCGAGAAAAACCGATCGCGCAATCAGCGTACTGGTGTTCAGGTCGCTATGTTTGGCATCCAAAATCACCGGAATCGAGTCCGGAATCAAGCGCAGCACATCTTGCAATAAATCTAGCCCCGCAGCGCCGAGCGCCTGATAAAACCCCAAGCTGGGCTTGTAGGCACAGACCCAATCTTGGCTTTGCTCAATGACCCAGCCCAACCATTGGCGTAAAGCCGGAATGAGGCGATCGCGGGTCGAGACATCGCCATATACCAACGGTAAAAGTTCGGGATTCGGATCTAGCCCGGCTACGAGTAAACTCCCCGTGCGGGTCATGGCGGCATTGAGTTTGGCGGAAAACTGCATCACGGATTCAGAGTTCAATAATAATCACGCATTCTATACAGACTCCGTTCTCAAGGATAAGGGGAACCTTTCCCGATAAGCAGGTCGGCGCCAGCCTGGATGTAGAGAAATTTTAAGGGGGCGCAATTGTTATCTATGCTAACGCTCCTCCAGCATCGCTGATGACTTGCTTTCAACCTCTGCTCAAACAATCAACCCTCCCAAGGCGATCGCCCCAGCCAACCGGCTAAGGGCGATTTTTTCCGAGGGAGGGAAACCTTAAACTAGCCAGACCCAGCTAGAGAAATGAGCCGTCAACAGAAGTATCTACTTCTTGCGGTTCTTGAGCAGCGCCCCCGCGCCGAGGGCCAGACCTGCACCAATCATCGAGAAGGGCTCGGGTACGGCTTCATTGGGAGTGGGAGCCGTTTTGCCGATCGTGGCGATCGTCATGTGGGAGAGGTCATGCTTGCTGCCAGTATCGAAGTTGCCCGCGAAGAGACCGGAATTGAGTTGGGAACCATCCACGTTCTCGAAGAGATAGGCGGCATAGCCGTTCGCGGCTTTCAGGCTCACGACCACATCACCGTAGAAGTCTGAACCCAGGTCGAAGTTCCAGCTCCCCGTCTTGCCTGCACTACCGAGCACATCTTTGTGTAAGTCCCAATCCCCTGAGGTATCGATACCCTCGAAGAGCGTTCCGTCTTCTAAACCCGGAATCAAAGTGCCCTTGTTACCGACATCGTTCCCTTTCTGGGTGGTACAAGCGGCGTAGGAGAAGAGGTCGGTGGTTGCACCAGTAGCGGTACAGCCGTAAGCCTGGGCTTCGTTACCCCCGAGGGTGATGAGGCTAGAGGTGACGAGGGCGGCGGCGGCGGTCTTAGCGAGTAGTCCTTTCATGGGTTTAAATCCCTCCCTAGGATTTGGGTAGATATAGATGAATTGTGGGTGAGCGGCAGTCAGCGATTGGTTTCGTCTCACTGAATACAGAATATTCCCAAATCAACTTTGGTTGGTGAAGTTTATGTAGGGAAGGCAGGGTTTTCTGTAAAGTTTCAGCCCATTGACGGAGAACAGGGGAGCAGAACAGTCTGACGGGTGACTTGGTGCGGCTGGGGGCTGTGATCTCGGCGCAAACGGGTTGGGTGGGAGAGCGCGGCCTCATTCCCCACGACACGGGTGAAATGGGTATAGCGCAGATCAGTATTGCGGAAGTTGCAGGCTTGCAAACTGCTCTCAAAAAACTGCGCCCAACGCACATTGGCATTGTCCAGATTGGCTTTGTCTAAGCTGCTGCTGTGAATCGTAGTGCTCTCAAGTTTGGCCCCAGTCATGACGGCCCCATTCAGGCAGGCTTGGGTCAAGTGGGCGGCGGAGAGATCCGCAGCGGAGAGATCTGCCCCCGCTAAGTTCACATCGGTGAGATCGACCGCGCGTAAGTCTGTGCCAATCAGTAGTCCGCCCGCTAACTGAACCCCATCGAAATCGGCCCCCATGCAGTCTGAACCGCTCAGATTCGCCGCCGTGAGGTTCGCGCCGCTCAATTGTGCCGTGACCAGATCGCAGAACAGCAAGTCTGCACCTTGTAAATTCGCAAAGCGTAAATCGATGGCTTCCAGGATACATTCAATGAATTGGCTGCCCGGAAGCTCGGCTTCATGCAGGTTGAGATCACTGAGATCTTGATTCCAAAATAGTCTTTGACCGTTGTCGTAGCGTTGGAGCAATTCTGTGCGGGTTAGGCAGTTGCTGGGGGCAGGGTGGGTGGCGCGATCGCTCGTCACATCACGGGAAAGCATCATCGGAATCCTCTCTCTGGCAATAACCAACAGTTGTCATGGTGGCATTGACAACCAGCGGCCCGCCAGGATTTGCCCTGATCTTTCACGCCCGTGCAAGATACGGCATGGCACTCAGTTGTGGAGAAACCGTTCAGAACGCAGCAGCAGAATCCCCCATCAACTTTTGTCAATCCTGCGATCGCCCGCTACCGTTGCTCAATGCTTGCTTCTCCGGATCTTTACTTTTGCCCTGTATCATTAGCGGTTGATCTGAACTGGATGACCCCATCCCTAACTCTCCCTGTGAGGAACTTTGCTGATGTTGAAGACCCCTGCTCTCATCTCTAGCCCGATCGCCGCTGCCATTTTGCTCCTGCCGCTAGGGGCGGCGATCGCCAAAGCAACCCCGCTACCACAATTTTCAGAAACCGCTGACGATCTCCCCGCCCTCACCCACAACGAGCAGGGCCAACAATACCTTGAAGAGAGCGTCCAACGGGAAATGATTTTTCGGCGGGCGTTGGAGCAGCAGACCGGGGCGGCGCAGTTTGGCGATCTCACCCCAGAAGAATGGGCCTATCAAGCCCTGGATGACCTGGTGCGACGCTATGACTGCCTGAAAGGCTACCCGGATGGCACTTATCGGGGCGATCGCAGCATGACCCGCTACGAACTGGCCGCCGCCTTGAACGCCTGTCTGCAAAGCGTGGAACGTATTTTGTCCCGTAGCACCGAAGACCTGGTCAGCCAGGAAGACTGGGCGGCGGTTCAGGCCTTACAAGAAGAATTCGCCGCCGAGTTTATTGCCCTCAAGAACCGCGTTGATGCCCTTGAAGCCCGCATTGCTGGCCTAGAGAGTTATCAATTTTCTACCACGACCAAATTCCAGGGCGAGGTGATCTTTGCCTTTAGTGATCTGGCTGTCGATGGTGTGCCCCGCATCCTTTCCCGAGGCACAGCGAATGGGGTTGAGCTGGCGGCGATTACTGATAATGATGATCACCGACCGGTCTTTGGGGCGCGGGGGCGGCTCTGGACACGCACCAGTTTTTCCGGCGAAGACCTGCTGCTGATGCGCTTTACCAGCAGCAATCTGCCCATGTTTGACGATGCAAATGAGTTTAGCGGCATCAATAATCCTGGCGTGGTCTCGGTCACGGGCGAAACCACCCAGACCTTTAACCTCGGCAACAATAACGCCACGTTCCAAACCAATAACGCAACGGTCTTCTATTCCCGGCCCATCAGTGAGCACCTGGATGCCCATGTCTTTGCGGCGGGCGGCATTTGGAGTGACTTTGTGCCGACCTTGAACCCCTATTTTGAAGACTACGACAATGGCAATGGGGCCTTGACGCTGTTTGCCACCCATAACCCGATTTATCGCATTGGTGGCGGCGCAGGGGCCGGGGTGAATTGGGATCTCAGCGACAATATTGGTCTCTCCCTAGGCTATCTCTCCGGTTCGGCCCACTTGCCGAGCCGGGGTGGCCTGTTCTCCGGCGACTACGCCATGCTGGCCCAGGCAGATATTGAGCTAGACGATCGCCTGGCCCTGGGTCTGACCTATAACCATGGCTACCATCCCAGCGGTACGGCCATTTTTGAAATGGGCGGCTTAGGCAGTCAGGGCGTGGTGGGGAGCGCGATCGCCAACGTTGCCGCCTCTGGCTCGACCGTCCCGAAGATCACCAATGCCTACGGCGTTGAAGTCGCCTGGCAGCCTAGCGATGCGATCGCCCTCAGTGGCTTTTTCACCTTCGTAGACGCGCATATTCCAGCGGTGCGATCGGGGGATTACGAGATCTGGACCTACGGCCTGGGCATCGCCTTCCCGGACTTGCTCACCGATGGCGGCTTACTGGGCATCTTTGCGGGCACACAACCCTACGTGGCCGGTGTGGAAACGGATGCCTTTAGCTACCGTAACACGGTGATCCCGCGTCACCTAGAGCTGTTCTATCGCTATCCGCTCAACCAACATATCTCGATCACGCCGGGGATTATCTTCTTGAGTAGTCCCAACCAGATCAAGGATGGCGCGAGTATCTTGACGCTGCGCACAACGTTCTCGTTTTAGTCTAATAGAGAGGGTTTTGTGCTTCAGCTAACACGGATGATTGCATCTAGCCCCAGCCCAGTCACGAAGAATGCAGGTTAAACCGTTTGCTGTACTCGCTGGAGCCAGCGTTCTGCTTGGGCATAGTTGTCCTTTTGAACCTGGCCGATCGCCTCCTGGTAATTCAACGTCACACCCCACACATCCGTGAAGAAGCGGTGTTCTTGCTTCATTTGCTCAAAGAAAGCCACGGCGTCGGTGTAGTCCAAGCCCCCTTGGCTGCGAGCGATCTGTAAGAAGACTGCAAACACATCGTCGGCCATTTTGGCATCGCCACAGACATAGTAATGACAGTCCGGCTGGCTCAAGAACTGCCAGACCTGGGCGGCGTTTTGCTGCATCAGGTCTTGCACGTAAGTTTTGCGATCGCCCAGCCGTGACATCGCCACTTGAAGCTCCGTTAACACCCCCTGGGCTAGCCACGTCTTGAGCTGGTCTTCGTACAAGAAGTCATCAGCGTTGCGACAGCCGAAATAGAGGCAAGATTGACCCAAGGCCGTGCCCTGCTGCTGCAAAAATTGCCGCTGCTGCAAAAAGGCCAACAAGGGTGAAACTCCTGTACCTGGCCCCACCATCAAGACGGGGGCTTGGGGATCGGCGGGGGGACGAAAATCGGAGCGACGAATACCAATCTGGGCGATTGTGCCCGGTTCAAGAGCGGCCAAATAGTTGGAGCACAGACCCGGACGGACTTTACCTGCATCGGTTGTCACCTGCAAGACGCCTACCGTAAGCTGCAACTGGCTGGGGTAGAGCTGCGGGCAAGAGGAAATGGAATAGAGCCGGGGTTTTTGGGGTGGCACCAGTTCCAGAAGCGGGGCTAGGTCTAGCTGGCAAGAGGGAAACTCGCTGAACAGATCCACCAGGGTCAAGAAGTTGTCGGTGATGCTTTTGGTCAGGGCGATCGCATCCGGATGGGCAGAGCCCTGAGCCAAAATTTCTAGCCAGGTGCCGAGGCGATGCTGGTCTACCTCGCTCTGGGCGGTTTGGTGGAGATAGCGCAGCAGGGCGTCTAGGGGCTCCCGCAGGGTGAGATCCCAGACCTCGCGCAGCAGTTGACCCACGGTGGTGGGCCCGGTGATCGGCGCGGGAATCTCTAGTTCGGCCCCATCAGGGCCAACATAAGCAGCAGTAAAGGTGCGATCGCAGGCCAGAGCGAGGCGATCGCCCAGCGCCTGCACCCAGGCGTCCGGGTTTTGGGGATAGACCGCCACATGATCCCCGGTCGCATACTGCAAATCAGTCTGGCTGAGATCAAAGGCGATCGCCCGCGTCGAACGACTGCCGCTGACGACGGTTTTGAGCAATTCTTGATTGGCCACAACCGGGACAGCGATTCCCTGACTTGTCGGAACAGGCGGCGCAGCATTGAGCCATTGCACCCGGAGTTGTGGCGCTTGTAACGCCGCATGGGCACGGGTGGCATCTTCGCCCAAGACCCGACCCACCAGGTCAAGCCAGATTTGGAAGGTTTGGGCTTGGCCTTTAATTTCATCGGCCTTGTGCAGGGGCACGATGCCGTTACCACCAGCCTTGCGCAGGGCTTTATCCAGGGCAATGCCAGCGGCGCAGAAGGCCGGATACACAGTGCTGCCAATCCCCAAGACCGCATAATTCAACCCGGCCAAAGACCCAACAGGCTGCTGTTGCAGCCAGTGATAAAACTGCTGACCGTTGGCGGGAACTTCGCCATTGCCAAAGGTGGAGGTGATCACCAGCAGGAGCTGTTCTTGGGCCAGGGTTTGGCGATCATATTCATCGAGGGCCAGCACATGGGGGCGATAGCGGGCCAATTGCCGGGCCGCTCGGCGCGCAAAGCCCTCTGCTGTGCCCGTTTCCGAGCCATAGAGGATCACGATGCGATCGCGGCGATCGTCCTCAAGGTTCGCGGTGGTGATGACGGCTTCGAGATCCATGCCATCTTCAACGGCCCAGCGATCGGCGGCATGGTGATAGGCCGGGTCGAGGTAGAAGTCCCGCATTTGATGGTGCCAGACGGGGCAGGCGCTGCCACCGGCCGGCGGCACGACCCAGCCGTAGTCACCCGGACATTCTCGCCCGGCCTTCTTCTCCCGCAGGTCATGGGTCAAAAACTGCTGGGCCGCCGACTGGTGATCGACCATCGTCACTTTGGCTTTCTGGAAAGAATGAAGTACCGCCAGGTTGAGTTCGAGGGCGACGCGATCGCGCCAGAGGGTCTGTTCTGAAGTGGTATCGAGGCCCAAGACTGCGGCGATCGCTTCGAGCTTGTCGTAGCGCCAGTCTTCGAGGAAGTCGCGGGCAATTTCCGTGCCCATATACCAACCATTGAAGGGCAAACAGGCGTAGGTGACGCCGCCGATATCCATGCGGAAGTTGGCGATCGCGGGCACAGCGTACCAGCGCAGGTTCAGGTCTTTAAACCCCGGAATCATCGGGTGCTCCAGTTCCACTTCAAGAATATCTTCGCGCTGGAGTTCATACAGTTGGGGCTTCATGCCCGGCACTTCAATCACCAGGGGCAGAATATCGTAGTCGCCGCGCGGGCTCGGCGGCTGCCAACCCAAGTTCATAATCGCCTTCGTCACGCCTAAATTAGCCCGGTCTCCCAACACCGAGCCATTGGGCTGTTCATAGGCCGCATAGCGCACCAACTGTGGGTTCCAGATCCGCGGCCCCCAGCGTTCCTTGGGCTGCTTGGGGCGAAACACCGTCATCGTGATCTGGATATTACCGCCGTTGGTGGCGATGCGCAGGTGCTCTTCGAGCTCACGGAACATCTCGTCGGGATGACTGATATGGCGACAGTCGCGGACGACCATGTTGTTCCATTGGATGCGCCCGATACATTTGGAGGCATTGCGCCAGGCCAGCTTGGCCCCGTAGGCCAGCTCTTCGTAGGTATGGGTATAGGTTCCCGTGGCTTCAACTTCCGCTTGAATTGCTTGCCAACGGTGCTGGCGATCGCTGGCCTCCCAGGCCTGTTCAGTAGCAATCACCTCCAGGAACTGCGCGGCCTTTTTGAGCAATCGTTCCTCATTGAGCTTCGGCAGCATGATCACATTACAGACGCGATCGATGAGCGTCTGCCAGGCTTGGCGCAGCTCGGCATCAAAGTCCGGCACGTATTTCTCAAAGAGCAGGAACATGATGTCGGCGATCGCCGCGTAGGCACTGGACGGAACCCCCGCGTTGCCATGGAGTCGCCCCAAATGGCGCAAGCTATTGAGCATGGCTTGGCTATCGCCACCCGCCAGGCAGGTAAACAGAAACTCTAACGACTGGAACAGGTGCGAGGAGAGATAGTCCATGTCTGCCCGGCCAAAAATCGGCAGCACCTCCGGATATTTGGCAAACAGGGCCTGGTAAAACTCCATGCCCATCTCTTTTTTATGCGCGCCAAAATAGTCCCAAGACGAAGCCATCCGCTGCAAGATCTCTGGCGAGAGGGCCGCCTGATAGGTCTCGATCGCCTCCACCATCGCGCCAATAACATGGGTATTAAAAAACTTATAGAGAGCCGATGCTTCCCCTTTGGCTAAATCTTCCCGGTCGTAGTCTTCGAGGTAAGGGATCATCGGCAGCATCCACATCCACACCTGCCGCGCCTTGAGCCAATGCTTGGGGCCCAAACCAATATCGGCAAACAACGCGCCGTATTCTTCAACGGTATTGAACTCGTTGTGGCGATCGGGCGGGATGCCCATCAACGGCTCCCCGACGACGTTTTCCGTGTAAGGGCAAAGCTGACGGACACAACAGTCGAGCATCTCGTACAAGAAGTCGGGCACTTGGTCGATCGTCTCACCCAGCAGGTATTCCAACTCCGGCACTTCGAGGAGCCAGCGTTTAAAAAACAGCTCGATTTGCAACTCTTTCCAGGCCCGTAGCTTATTCCACACATCTTTGACGATCACCGCTTCGGGGAGCGTCAGGGGGATGGCTTCTGGCAGTTCAACAGGGGTTTCCTCGGTTGAAGTGAGCGGAGGACGGCTGGGAGCCGCACCGAGGCGATCGCTCAAATTCAGTAGCGTAAAGGCGTCCGTCTCCGAGTTCTCCAGGGCCGTCTGCGTCAGGCGTGTTTTGAGGGTTAGGTTGGGTGCTTCGGCCCAGGACTGGAGCGGAAATTCGAATTCTTTACTCCGCTCCTGCCCAAGCATCGCGGCGGTGGCTAGCTCCACCTGCCCGATCACCTGCCACGGTTGATGGGCATCACCCGCCCGCATAAACAGGGCGATCGCTAGGTCGCAGTCACCGGGGTGCTGGACATCGACGAGCCAGTTGGGCTGGAGCCGGGTGAGTAGGGTTTTACGAAGTCGAGTCTTTCCCTGCGATCGCACCGTCACCTCGCATTTATAACGATATTGAGCCTGCTCAGGAGGAATGCTAGTGGCGGTAATTTCAGTGAGTTGAATCAGGCGGGTCAGGGTCATCATGGTGGGAGCGGCGAGACATTCCTCTCTATTGTCCCCAATCTTGGTGATGTTTTTGATCATTTCCGCGAACGCCATGCCATCTTTTTAGCTGCGCCACGGCAGTAGGGCAGGGCAACCTAGTCCCTACAGACGTTCCGATCTGGGAATGAATCCCTAATCCCTTGATCCCCGATCTTTACGGCGAGCTTGAAGCGATTCTTGCGGCATACGCCTTGATCGAAGTTAACCCGCCGCTTCACCGGGGGGTTCACCGCTCCCCTCCAGCGGCTCGACGGTCATGCCCGTCTCCAGGATTGCTTCAGGCGGCGGACTGGCGACCTGTTCGCCCGCCTTTAACCCCGCCTTGATTTCGGTTTCCGCATCGCCGACCAAACCCAGCTCTACCGGGCGCTGCTCCACCCGACCGTCATCGTCTACGACCCAGACAAAGGTGTCCTCCTCGCCGCCCTGGATAAACTGGGGCGGCAGTTTGAGCACATCTTCAGCGGCATCTACCTCAATCTCAATGCTCACCTGCCCACCGGGGATCAGGCTGCCGCTGGGGCGATCGAGCACGACCACCGCTTGCACGCGGCCCGTATCACCACCGCCGCCCCAGCCGCCACTCTCCTCTTGGGCACTAGCGACGCGATCGAGGCTTTGCACCCGTGCGGGAAACGTGCCGGACACCACCCCGATCGCCGTCACTTCGGCCGGTTGGCTCGTTTTCACCAGAGCCGCATCCAGGGTGGTCAGTTGCAACTCCACTTCTTCGCGGCGGGGGTTGCCGATCGTCACCAGTTTGTCGTCTTGACCTAACACCGCCCCCGGTTCGGTATGGATTGCCAACACCCGACCCTCGGTGGTGGCGCGAATCAGGCTGGTTTGGGCAAATTCGGCTTCGGCGCTGCGGAGCCGTTGGTTGGCTTCGGCGAGATCTTGCTGGGCACTAGCTAGTTGTTGACGCGCGTCTGCAACCGCCAATTCTTGGTTTTGCACCGCCGCGCGTTGATCAGCGGTTTGCTGGCGATCGCTCAGTCGGGCGCTGTTGAGTTTGACCGCTGCCTGCCGCACGGCCTGGATCCGGTTGGCTAGTTCATTCTCGGCGCGGCGCAGATCGTCTTCGGCTTCCCGGAGTGCATTTTGGGCGAGGTAGCCCTGCTCCACCAGTTGGGCGATGGTTGCCACGTCTTCCTGGAGTGCCGGAATCTCGGCCTGTTGTTGCGCCAGTTCATTCTCGGCGCGGCGCAGGGCAATTTCCGCTTCCTGAACCGTCGCGTCATCGGCCTGCTGGGTTTGATAGGCCCGCTCTACCTTTGCCAATTCCACCTGGGCTTTTTGCACCCCATTCCGCCGTTCTGCCAGGGCCAGACGCCGTTTATTGACCGCAAACTGCTGGGCTTCAATCTCGGCGAGGCCCGCTGGGTTGCGCAGGCGCACCAGAATATCCCCTTCGTTGATGCGGCTATTGATGCTCACTTCAATGCGATCGACGATCGCACTCTCATTCGAGGTCGTGGGCGCTTCTAGGGTCTGCTGGTTGCCCATCTGCACAACGCCTCCCGCCGACACGGTTTTGGTGACATCCCCCGCCTCGACTGCCATGACCTGCACCTCAACCGCTCCGGCACTGCTCCCGAGCCAGGTGAAATAGACAAAATAGCCCCCAACCCCCGTGAGGGCGATCGCCCCGGCCCCAAAAAGCCAGCGCAGTCCGGTACGGTATTTTTGCTGGGCGGCGGTAGACATGGCAGCAGATGGAGATGCGACAGAAACATGAAAAGCTGTGGCTTATTTTACCCCAGCGTCTCTTACAGCAAAGACCCGCCGTACCCGACCACGCACGGTTTGACCCAGCAGATGGGTATTGCAACTGCGCGATCGCAGCGCCCCCGCCTCCACCCGCCAAGCCACCGCCGGGTCAAACAACACCAGCTCTAACTTTGCTCCCGCGACGCAGCGTCCTGGTTCCTGCTGCAAGCATTGCGCCGGACGGGTACTCAGGGCTTGCCAGAGTTCGAGGGGCGAGAGCAATCCCGGCTGCACCAACTTCTCCCAGAGCAGCGGCAGGGCAAGCTCCAAGCCGATCGCCCCTGCGGGCGCAGCCGCAAAGCTGACGGTTTTTTCTTCGTAGGTATAGGGTGTATGGTCGATGGCGATCGCATCGATCACGTCCGTTCTCACCCCTTCGATCAGGGCTTGGCGATCGTTCGCTGTGCCCAGCGGCGGGGAGAGGTGCAAACTGGGATCGTAGCTCTGCAAGTCGCCCACCTCCCAGAGCAGATGTAGCCAGGAGGTGCTGGCGGTGATCGGCAACCCCTGCGCTTTGGCCTGGGCGATCAGTTCGACACCCCGCGCCGTGGAGATTTTTATCAGGTGAAGGGGGGTTTCCGTGGTGGCGACCAGTTCTAAGAGACCGGCGATCGCCACCGTTTCGGAGCAAGCCGGGTCGAGGGGGAGCCCCAAGGTCAGCGCCGTGGGGCCCTCCCGCGCGATGCCCTGTTGCTGGAGTGATGTCATGCGAGGCACGAGGGCGATCGGTTTGCCCAAGGGTTTGAGATAGGTCAAGATGCGCTGGAGCAGCGTCCAGTCGGCGAGCGCCCGGTCGTCGGTAAAGCCCACCACCTGGGCTTGGAGGTCGCCATATTCGACCATCTGCTCCCCCTGGCATTGCTGGGTCAGGGCTCCCCAAAACTGCCAGTCGCCTGAGGCATGGCCGGGCCGCGTCAATCGCTGGCGGAGGCTCTGGACCCCGCTCACCTGATCCAGGGGGGGCGCAGTATCGGGTAAAATCGCCAGTCGAGTAAAGCCCCCCGCTGTCGCCGCCTCGGTGAGCGATCGCAGGGTTTCGCGGTCTTCGTGGCCCGGTTCCCCACTGTGGCTGTAGAGATCCACCAATCCAGGGGCGAGGATGCAGCCCGCCGCTGGCGTGACTCGGGTATCCGGTTCGGGCTCAATCCGGGGTGCGATCGCCAGAATGCGCTGCTGATCGAGCAAGACATCGGCGGTGCGATCGGTCTGCGAGCAGGGGTCAAGGACTCGAACTTGCTGTAATAACTCAGCCATCATGGGCAGAAGAACGCCACCAAAAAATGCCACCCAGATTGTACGCTGACGCGTCTGCATTGAGAAAATTCAGCCTGCCCATCATCTGAGTTCTGGATTCAGACTCACGCTCTTCGGGGTGATGCCTAACCGAAGCGAAACATGGTATTTTTAAACTACTAGATCAAACCATCAATTTGTACGACAACTTCTGCAAATATCTCATCGAAACCTATCCCGATGATTTTGTCGCTTGGCTGTTGGGTAAAGTCACGCCCCTCACCAAGCTCGAACCCACTGAACTCATCACGGAACCCATTCGGGCCGATTCATTGCTACTCCAAGGTGAGGACGTAGTCTTACACGTGGAGTTTCAAACAGGAGTCGATGCCGAACTCCCCGAGCGGATGGCGAATTACTACCTGCGGATTCGCAAGAAGTTTGCCAGCAAGCGGATTGTGCAGGTGGTGATGTATTTGCGTAAGACGGCTTCACCATTGGTCAAGCAGACAGTGTTTCGGTCAGGTGGGATGACCCATCGATTTAGGGTAATTCGTTTGTGGGAGCAGCCCAAGGCGGTGTTCTGGAATGCGCCGGGGTTGTTGCCGTTGGCGATTTTATCTGAGGCGGCGAGTCAGGATGCGGAGGGGTTGTTGGAGGAGATGAAGGAGCGGATTAGGGAGGTGACGACGGATGTGGGGATGCAGGGGAATTTGGAGATGGCGACGGCGCTGTTTGCCGGACTAAAATTGAAGTTGGATGTGATTAAACGAATCATGAGGAGTCGGGCGATGCGGGAGTCGGTTTTTTATCAGGATTTGGTTCAGGAGCATTTGGAGCGGGGGCGTCGGGAGGGTGAGCAAATCGGTATCCAGAAGGGTGAGCAGCGTGGTATTCGCAAGGGGTACATTAAGCTCCTGCGGCAGCTTGTACCGTTGTTTGAAGGGGTAGGTGTACCAATGGAGCCGTGGTTGAAGCGGCTGGGTGTCGATCGCTCAGAGCTGGACGAAGATTAAACAAACTGCCCAAACAAGCCCTGATAGGTATCCGAGACTGATCAGGATTTTGTGTAAGCGACTGGACTGGAGTTTAGACAAAAAAAGCCCCGACGCCTAACGGCTTCGGGGCTGAACTCATCAGGGTGCATCTACCACTTCTGTTCTTCTCTACGCTAGGTCTTGATCCGGACGTTTTGGCGGCGTGATGTTTGGGAGGGGCGCGATCGCTCCGTCAGCACCACTCAGAAGAAGCTGATCCCATACCGATAATTTCGATCCCCCGCCATTGACGGCTGTTTCATCCCCTTGTCATCATGGAGACTTTCTGGCTTGAGGCCAATGGCTCACCATGACCCCTTCTTCTCCACTCAATCCGGCGGTGTATATTCTCGGCGCAGGGCCAGGTGATCCCGAACTGTTGACGCTCAAGGCCCATCGGATTCTCAGTCAAGCCGATGTAGTGCTCTACGCCGACTCACTGGTACCGCGCCAGCTCTTGGAAGCCGTCCGTCCCGAGGCTGAATGCATCCCCACGGGCAATAAAACCCTGGAAGAGATTGTGCCCTTGATGGGCGATCGCGTCCGGTCTGGTCAAGCGGTGGTGCGGCTCCATTCCGGTGACCTCACCCTGTATAGCGCCATTCATGAGCAAATGCGCCGCCTTGCGGAGGCTGAAATCCCCTTTGAATTGGTTCCAGGGATCAGTGCCTTCCAAGCCGCCGCCGCCAAGCTCCAATGCGAGTTAACGATCCCCGACTTGGTGCAAACCATTATCCTCACTCGTGTGAGTGGCCAGGCCTCCCCAGTTCCTGAGGCCGAGGAGCTGGCCTCTTTAGCCGCGCACCGGGCCAGCTTATGCCTCTACCTCGCCGCTCGTCATGTGGAGGTAGCCCAAGCCCAGCTGTTGGCCCATTATCCGGCCGATACACCGGTGGCCATTTGTTTTCGGATTGGCTGGCCTGATGAAAAAATTTGGCTTGTGCCCCTAGAACAGATGGCATCGGTCAGTCAGCAAGAAAATCTCATCCGCACGACGATGTATCTGGTGAGCCCTGCACTCGCGGCGGGGGAGGCGCGATCGCGCCTTTACCACCCCGAGCATCATCATCTGTTTCGGCCGCATTAACGGGGGAGGCTGCCCATGGGTTCGATGAACGTCCTCCTCTCAACGCCCCCTTCTTTGGCAGTCATTCCACCCAATGCATCGCAATAATTCAGTGGACGATCGCCAAAATATTGCGTTCAATGGCGAAAGAAAACCTATGCCAAAACCACTTTGTTCTCTAACCGTCTTTTCCACCCGTCGCTCGGCGTTGTTCTACTCTCGATCGCCAGCCTATTGAGCAGCAATCCGGCCACCGCAACCCCAGGGGATGCGCCTCAGCCAGAGAGCCCATCCGATACAACCCTTGCCCAGGCACCTCCCCCCGACAATCGCATCATCTACGATGCTCAACCCCTGAGCACTAGCGTCCTAGATTTAGTCCTCAGTGAACTCAGCCCTGACCGAGAACTGGTCGGTGACCAGAGCTTCTTACTGGATGTTCCTAATGTGGGTGAAGTGGCTTTTGTCACGACTAAATTCAACCCCCAGGGGGCAACTCGGCTCCGACTCGACTGGCGACCCTCGACGAGTGAGAACGCCTACTATCCGCTGCCGGTTGCGGAAGCTATTCCCGAGTGGATTTTATGGGAGGTGAAAGCCATCGCGTTTGGCGACTATAACCAAGATGGTTTGGGGCCAGATGTGATTGCGATCGCCGACTTTATTGTTGGCGCTGGCCCCAGGGGGTCTGAGCCATTTCCTGTCGCCACGGTTTACTTCTATCAAGGCAACAACGTTTTCACCACAGACGTTGCCCTGAATCGCACGTTAGCAGCACAAGGCGCGGCAACGGTCGGGGCAGTTATTCCAGAAATTGAGCATTACCTGGACGTTCTGAACAATATTCCGTAGCGGAGACCGAGCCAGTGAAGCGCCACACTCAACACATCCTCAGCCGCCACGCTAATCAGGGCTGATCAGGCTTGAATATAATCCTGCAACGCCTGCACCTGCATGGGCCCGGCTTGCAGCGCCCGAATCGCCGCCGCTGTCGCCTTCGCCCCCGCCAAGGTTGTAATCAGCGGGATTTTATAGGCCAAACAACTGCGGCGAATCAGCATCCCGTCCGATCGCGCCTCCTGACCCGAGGGCGTATTAATAATCAGTTGAATGTCTTTATTTTTAATCGCATCCAACACATGGGGGCGACCCTCGTGGAGCTTGAGCACCAGTTCGGTGGCAATGTCCGCACCCCGCAGCGCCTCATAGGTTCCTGCCGTGGCAATGATCTTAAAGCCCAGCTCGATAAATTCTTTGACGATGGGGATGACCAGGGGCTTGTCGCGATCGTTGGTCGAGACAAACAACGTCCCCGATTGCGGCAGAATCTCACCCGCGCCCAGTTCCGCCTTCGAGAAAGCCGGGCCAAAGGTAGCATCGATGCCCATCACCTCACCCGTGGAGCGCATTTCCGGCCCCAAGAGCACATCCGTGCCGGGGAATTTCTTGAAGGGCAACACCGCTTCTTTGACGGCAATATGGGGGGGAATCACTTCCTCGGTGAAGTTGAGTTCCGTTAGAGTCTTGCCCGACATCACCAGCGAGGCCATCTTCGCCAGAGGCACGCCTGTGGCTTTGGAGACAAAGGGCACAGTGCGGGAGGCGCGGGGGTTCGCTTCGAGGATGTAGACCGTGTCGCCCTGGACGGCAAACTGAATATTCATCAAGCCCACCACGTTGAGAGCTTTGGCGAGCTTAATGGTCCAGGAGCGGATTGTCGCTAGGGCCGTCTCGCTCAGGGAGGTGTAGGGTAGCGAACAGGCCGAGTCGCCCGAGTGAATCCCCGCTTGCTCAATATGCTCCATGATGCCGCCGATGGTGACCTGGCCGGTGGTGTCGGCGATCGCATCCACATCCACCTCCACGGCATTCTCCAGGAACTTGTCGATCAGGATTGGGTGATCCGGTTCCACCTGCACCGCAAAGGTCATGTAGCGTTCTAGCTCACTATCGGCATAGACAATTTCCATCGCCCGACCGCCCAACACGTAGGAGGGGCGCACAACCACAGGGTAGGAAATCCGGTTGGCGATCGCCAGGGATTCCTCATAGCTGCGGGCAATCCCATTAGGCGGTTGCAAAATTTCCAGATCTTGGAGAATTTTCTCAAACCGCTCCCGGTCTTCAGCGGTGTCAATCGAGTCCGGTGACGTGCCCCAAATCTGCGTTTCCGTGTTGCTGTCATTCAGGTAGGTCTGCAAGGGCACAGCCAGCTTGAGCGGCGTTTGGCCACCAAACTGGACAATGATGCCCTTAGGGCCCTCGGTTTCAATAATATTGAGCACATCTTCCTTGGTGAGGGGCTCAAAGTAGAGGCGATCGCTGGTGTCGTAGTCCGTGGAAACCGTTTCCGGATTGGAGTTGACCATGATCGTCTCGTAGCCCTCGTCACTCAGGGCAAAGGCGGCATGGCAACAACAATAGTCAAATTCAATCCCCTGACCAATCCGGTTGGGCCCACCGCCGAGGATCATCACCTTGGGTTTCTCGGAGGGGGCGACCTCACTCTCGTCGGGTTCGTAGGTGGAATAGTAATAGGGTGTCGCCGCTTCAAACTCAGCGGCGCAGGTATCCACCATCTTGTAGACCGGGATGATGCCCAGAGACTTGCGATAGCTGCGCACCTCGTCTTCGCTGATCTTGAGGGCAAAGGCAATCTGATAGTCGCTAAAGCCCTGCTGCTTGATCTGGCGCAGCTGCGCGGCGGTAATCTCATTCAGTTGGGTCTGCTTGAGGAAGCGTTCCGTCACCATCAAATCCGCAAGTTTATCCAGGAACCAAATATCGATCGCCGTCAGGCTGTGAATTTCTTCGACGGACATTCCCAGCTTCAGGGCATGGTAGAGGCTAAAGATGCGATCGGGGTTGGGCGTGCGCAGGCTGGCGGCCACCTGGGAGAGGGTCGGCAGGGTCTCATGCTTGTCGCAGCCGAAGCCGTAGCGTCCCGTTTCCAGGGAGCGCAGGGCCTTCTGGAACGACTCTTGGAACGTGCGCCCGATCGCCATCGCCTCACCCACCGACTTCATTTGCGTGGTCAGGGTTGCCTCAGAACCGGGGAACTTCTCGAAAGCAAAGCGGGGAATCTTGGTGACGACATAGTCGATCGTCGGCTCGAAGGAGGCGGGGGTTTTCTTGGTGATGTCGTTGGCAATTTCGTTGAGGGTGTAACCGACCGCCAGCTTGGCGGCGAATTTGGCGATCGGGAAGCCCGTAGCTTTAGACGCCAGCGCCGAGGAGCGGGAAACGCGGGGATTCATCTCAATGACAATCACCTCGCCGTTTTCCGGGTTGATGGAGAACTGGATATTCGAGCCCCCCGTCTCGACGCCAATTTCCCGAATGATTTTGAGGGAGGCATCGCGCAGGCGTTGGTATTCCTTGTCGGTGAGGGTCTGGGCGGGCGCAACCGTGATTGAATCTCCCGTATGGACACCCATCGGGTCAAAATTCTCAATGCTACAGATGATCACCACGTTGTCGGCCAGATCCCGCATCACCTCTAGCTCGTATTCCTTCCAGCCCAGCAGCGACTTCTCTACCAGAATTTGCGAAACGGGCGAGGCGTCGATCCCGCCCTGGGCCATCTCTTCGTATTCTTCTTGGTTGTAGGCAATGCCGCCGCCCGTGCCACCGAGGGTGAAGGCGGGGCGGATAATGAGGGGGTAGGAGCCAATCTCAGTGGCAATTTGCCGCGCCTCGTCCATGGTGCTGACAATCCCGGAGGGGCAAACGCCCACGCCAATTCGGGCCATGGCTTCTTTGAAGAGTTTGCGATCTTCGGCCATTTCGATCGCATCCAGTTTCGCCCCAATCAGCTCGACGTTATATTTATCGAGCGTGCCATCTTTCGCCAGATCCACCGCGACGTTCAGGGCCGTTTGTCCCCCCATCGTGGGTAGCAGGGCATCGGGGCGCTCTTTTTCAATCACCTTGGCGACCACCTCGGGCGTGACGGGCTCAATATAGGTGCGATCGGCCGTCTCCGGGTCGGTCATGATCGTCGCGGGGTTGGAGTTGACCAAAATCACTTCATAGCCCTCTTGACGCAGAGCTTTACAGGCTTGGGTGCCGGAATAGTCAAATTCACAGGCTTGACCAATCACGATCGGGCCAGCACCAAGGAGCAAGATTTTTTTGAGGTCGTCGCGACGGGGCATAGGGCTTGGGGTAATCCTGACGAGGGTGAAATCCAGATCATTCTATAGCACGGTGGCGGCGGGCTACATTGTGCGGGGAGAACATCTTGGCTTGGGAAGGAAGGGGAGTAATGAGGAGGAAGTAACGAGTGACGAGTAACAAGTGGTGATATCCCATTCGGAAAGCCAAAACCGAGCATCGAGCGATCGTAGGGGCTGAGTTTCCCTGCCCTGCGGGGTCTGCGTAGTTTGGTCTGTGTAGCTAGATCAGGGAGGATGGTGAATTTGGGTCAACTCATCGCCTGAACGATGCGCTACGGTACGATCGAAGCAACGCCCCACTGCTGGACTCCGCCATGGTACAAAGTCCTCTCAAACCCCTCACCCTCGACGCATTTCTCGCCTTGCCGGATACCGAACCTGCTAGTGAATATATCGATGGTCATGTTTTCGCCAAACCCATGCCCCAAGGACAACACAGTACGCTGCAAGTGGAACTGACTGAAACGATTAATGCTGTGGTGAAGCGCCCCAAGATTGCCAAGGCTTACACGGAATTACGATGCATCTTTGGTGGACGCGCGATCGTACCCGATATCGCAGTCTTTGCCTGGGAACGCATTCCGGTCAACGTGCAGGGCATGGTTGAGAATATTTTTAACCGCGAACCGGACTGGCTGATTGAAATTCTCTCGCCGGATCAGAGCCCCATTCACGTAATTGATAAGCTCTTGCATAGCCTCAACCACGGGAGCAAGATGGGTTGGTTAGTTGATCCAGCCACCCGCTCCGTGCTGGTTTACCCCACTCAGCAACAACCGCAATTGTTTAAGGGGGCAGATGATATTTTGCCCGTGCCAGACTTCGCCCAAGGACTAGACCTCACTGCGGCGGAAGTTTTTGCCTGGCTGAAGCATCAGTGAGGAATGAAAGTATTGAGCCTGTGTTAGGGGCATCGTAACTGTCCCCTGAGCGGAGTCGAAGGGGAAATTCTAGCTGGATTGTGGCTTCGATTTCACTCAGTCAGCGTGGGTGCTGGAACGATGACGGGGCATCTATAAGTTATGAGTCGGTGGAAGGCATTGAAAGATATTGGTAATCAGGGCATTTTGGAAGCTGAAGCTTTGGGCTGATGGGCATTGCCAACCCTCCGTCTCGGTGAAGTTGTGAGAGTCAAATTCTATTCAGCAAGAATGAGTTGTAAATGCTCTTTGAAGGTTCGTGGCCCTTGCTGCTGCTAACCGATCGCCCCGTAGAATAGAGGCAGGCGCGATCGCCAAACCGAGTGCCAACCCGCCAACCCCGATCCATTGATTCCCCCCTGTGTAACCATGACCCGAGGCAAAATTCTAGCCATTATCACTGGCGTGATTTCCGTTACCCTGGCGCTGCTTTACCTCGCCTTGGTGCAAATTCTGGATTGGCGTGGGGAAATGTTGCCCGCCCCGACGGACTTGTCGCACGGATTTGCCGTGCAGTCTATCGTTGCGCTTTTGGGGCAAGGCATTTTCTAGAGCTTGTTTCTCCAGATTATTGTTCAAGGCTATGGGTCAACGTCAATATGCGGTAATTGGCACAGGAGCGATCGGGGGCTATTACGGCGCTTGCCTACAACGGGCAGGCTTCGGGGTGCATTTTCTGCTGCGTAGTGACTACGCTTGGGTGCGGCAGCGGGGCTTACAGATTGAATCCGTCTATGGTGATTTTCAACTGCCCGAGGTGAAGGCCTATGCTGATCCGGCCGCCATCCCGCCTTGCGATGGGGTAATCATTGCCCTCAAGAGCACTCAAAATGCCCAGTTGGCGAAGATTTTAGCGGCGGTTGTCAAGGCCCCAGAAACGACCTTGATCCTGCTGCAAAATGGTTTGGGGGCAGAGCCT
>JBMYQW010000005.1:0-12173 GCA_049601735.1 Spirulinaceae cyanobacterium | reverse complement strand
GCGATCGCCACCCAGTTCCCCGAGAATCCGCTGCTGGGGGGCTTGTGTTTCATCTGTGCCCACAAAGCCGGCCCCGGCCAGATTCGCCACCTCGACTACCAAGCGATCACCTTGGCCCAATATGCCCCCCACTATCAGCCCGCAGGCATAACGCCTCAACTCGCGGCGATCGCCGCCGACTTTAAAGCCGCCAACATTGAAGTCTATTGCGATGCCAACCTGCTGCAAAGTCGCTGGCGGAAACTGGTTTGGAATATTCCCTACAACGGTCTCTCGGTGGTGTTGAATGCCACGACCCAGGAACTCATGGCCGAGCCCGCCAGCCGCCAGCTCGTGGCATCGCTGATGCGCGAAGTCCAGCAGGGGGCGGCCGCTTGGCATTGTGAAATTCCCGATGCGTTCATCAACCAGATGCTGACCCATACCGAGCAGATGACGCCTTATCTCACCAGCATGAAACTGGACTACAATGCGGGACGAGCCCTAGAACACGAGGCGATCGTCGGCGAACCCTGGCGTCAGGCGAAAGCCCAAGGCGTAGACTTGCCCCAGATGGGGATGCTCTATCATCAACTGCAATTTTGCGATCGTCTATCGCGTTAGACCCCAGCAAAAACCAACCGTATTTATACTTAATTTTTCCCAGGGCGAGGCGAAATACTTGCGGGATTCCACGGACTTAGCCCGGAGCATTTTCCCTTAATATTAGGGGCTAGGGGATCATGAAAATTGTCTAAAGCAATACCCTCTCTCATCTAATGTTCAGTCTTGATGCTTGTCGATGAGTTCCTGTTCTGCTGAATCTGTCAGTCTGCCTCGCCCCGCCCCGTCGGCTGCCGAGGCACTGCTTGCCGCCCTGCCCACGGTGTTTTTTCAATGCGATCGCCACAGTCGATTGCATTTTCTGAATCCGGCCTGGGAACGGCTCATCGGCATTCCCCTCGACGAAGCCCTAGACACCCTCCTCACCGACTATATCTATCCCAGCGATCGCCCGGCCTTTGATGCTGCCTGCCAAGCCCTGTTAGACAAAGCTAACGCGGGGGCTCAAAAATGCTGGGTGCGCCTGTTTGAGCTAACGGGGCGCTGTCGTTGGTGTGAGATTTGCCTCACCCTCGAGCAAGATGAGCAGCAGCAGGCGATCGGTTTTTTGGGACAGATCTACGACCAGACAGAGCAGCATCAGCAGCAACAAAACTTGCGCCGGAGCGAACGCTTCTGGCGGAGCTACTTTGAAAGCTCTTTGGTGGCGATTAGTATTATCTCTGCGGAAAACACGTATCTCCAGGTCAACCCCGCCTTCTGCGCCTTGCTCGGCTATGGCCGACTGGAATTAATCCATCGTTGCTGGCTTGATCTGACCCATCCGGATGATCTCGACCGCGAGATGCAGCTCTATCAACAGCTCGGCAGCGGTCAAATTAACACCTATACCCTGGATAAACGCTATGTCTGCAAAGATGGCCAAGTCATCTATGTGCGGCAGTCCGTCAGCAGTCTGCGCAATGATGCTAATGAACTGGAGCAAATTGCCTGCACCCTGCTGGACCTCAGTGACAAGTACGCCGCCCAAGCGGCCCTCTCCCAGAGCCAAGAGCGGCTGCAACTGGCCTTGACGGGCAGTGGTCTAGCCCTCTGGGACTGGAACCTGACCCTGAATGAGGTCTACCTGAGTGGAGACTGGAACGCGATGCTTGGCTATGCCAATACCGCCATTGCGGGCCCCTGGCAACTCTGGGAGCATTTGATTCATCCTGAGGAACTCGAGCTGGTTTGGCAGCAGTTGCAGCAGCATTTTCGTGGCGAGAAACCGTTCTTTGAAGTGGAATATCGACTCCTGACCCAGGCCGGAACCTGGAAATGGATCTTGGCGCGGGGCACGGTGTTTGAGCGAGACCATTGGCAAAACCCGCTGCGGATGACAGGGACGCATCAAGATATCAGCGATCGCAAAGATATCGCCCAGATGAAAAATGAGTTTATCTCGATCGTCAGCCACGAACTCCGCACGCCCCTAACCTCGATCTATGCGGCGCTCAAACTGTTTAATACCGGCTGTTTTGGTCAACTCAATGACCGGGGTGAAGAAACCCTGGCCATTGCCCTGCGCAACACCCAGCACCTGACGCAACTGATCAACGACATCCTCGACCTCGATCGCCTGGAGCAGGAACCCGACGGGAGCCAACGGCAATGGTGTGATACCCAAGACTTGGTGAGCCAGGCGATCGAAATCATGCAGCCTACCGCACAAGACCAGCAGGTGGGTTTGGATGTGATCTACAATCCGACGCTGGTACAGCATCAGGGAACCCGCATCTGGGCAGACGGAACCCAGATTGTGCAGGTGCTCACCAATCTCTTGAGCAACGCGATTAAATTCTCCCCGCCCGAGAGCGCCGTTACGATTGTCCTCCGCGCCAATGCGAAGGCCATCCTCTTTGAGGTGCATGACTACGGTCGCGGCATCCCTAGCGATCAACTTGAGCGTATTTTTGAGCGGTTTCAGCAGGTAGATGCCACCGATACCCGCGAGAAAGGGGGAACCGGGCTCGGACTCACCATCTGCCGACAAATCATTGAGCAGCACGGCGGCAAGATCTGGGTTGAGAGCGTCTTTGGCTGTGGCAGTCTATTTTCCTTTACGGTTCCCAATGCCCCAACCTCAGGGTGACGCTTCGATCACAAGCTCGCAATCCGGTGCGGCTCGGCTACCATCCGGCATCGTGGTGCGACAGAACTTTACCCCCGTGAGATCGGCACCCGCCAGCAATGCGCCGTTGAGTTTGGCATCGGTGAGATCCGCACCGGAGAGATCGGCCTGGCGTAAGTCGGCCTTACGTAGCTCGGCCCGTTGCAGGTTGGCCGCGTTGAGGTTGGCCCGCTGTAAATTGACCCAAGTGAAGTCAGCATCGGTGAATTGAGCGTTTTGGGCCTGGAGGTCAGCCAGCACGGCGTAGCTAAGATTCGCCCCTTGCAGATTGGCCCCCCGGACATCGGTGCGCTTCATTTGACTTTCTTGGAAGTCCGCCCCCTGAAGCTGGGCGTCAACCAAAATAGCTTGATCGAGCACCGCCTTTTGCCAATTTGTGCCCACCAGTTCCGCGCTCCGGAGATTCGCTGCCCTCAGGTCGGCCTGGCTCAGGGTCGTGCCGCGTAAAGTGGCAAAGCTCAGATCGATGGAGCGGAGATCCGCTTGGTGCAAAATGCTACTGCGAATCGAGGCCCGCTCCAGGTGAGCGCCCCTCAGGTCAGCGTTTTCCAGGTTGCAGCGATCGCAGCGCCGGGTGGTCAAGAGGGTCTCAATATTGTCGGCTAGCTCCCTCAGGTCGGCCTGGGGGTCGCTGGCCACGGATTGGGGCAGGGCGAAGACCAGGCTGAAGACCAAGCTGACTAGGGCAAGGGCGATCAGGGCATAGCGTTTGAGCATCGGGGTTGCAGAGCGACTTGAAATTTGCGTCGGCTTGAAAATTACGACGTCACCCGTCGGCGCGATCGCAATTATGACCGATTTTCCATTCCATCAGCGACAGCGTAACGCGTCCTAGCGCAATTTGTCAGTAGATTGAGGCTGGGTCATGACTACCGGTGGGGTGAAACCCTACAATAAGAACTGTATCTGCAGACGGCAACTGGCGCATTGACAGCATGACCAACCCCGATGATGAGCTTTCACTCGCCCAGGAACTGACCCTCCAAGCCCGGATTTTGGGCAGCTTTGTGGGGATTTTTTGGCTGGTGGAAATTGTCGATCAAGTTCTGTTTCAGGGACAGCTCGATCGCTTCGGCATTTGGCCCCGCGAGGCGCTCGGGCTCCAGGGAATTTTTTTCGCGCCCTTTTTGCATGGATCCTGGGCCCATCTGATCGGCAATACGGTTCCGTTTGTGATCCTGGGCTGGTTCGTCATGCTCCAGGAAACCGCCGACTTCCTGATCGTCACCCTGTTTAGTCTGGTGACGGCGGGCCTCGGGACTTGGCTCTTTGGTGCGCCCCAATCGGTACACGTGGGTGCAAGCAGTTTGATCTACGGTTATCTGGGGTTTCTGCTGTTGCGGGGCTATTTTGAGCGCAACCAGACCTCGATCATGCTCTCTCTGTTGGTATTTTTTCTGTACGGCGGTGTTATTTGGGGGGTTCTACCCACCCAATCGCACATTTCCTGGGAGGGTCATCTGTTTGGTTTTATTGGCGGGATCTTAGCGGCACGCTACATTAGCAAGCAACGCCACAGTCGGCGCGGTTGAGCGGGTCCCCCTGCCCGAGGCGATCGCTCGCTTATGTTGTGACATCTACGCCATGCCCAAGAAGCAAAAATTTCCCCACCTGCTGGGCTCCAAATGGACGGCACAGGAGACCACCTTTGGCTGGCGACATTTCCGAGTCGTCAATCGCAAAAACGAGGGCAAATGGGTCTTTGCCGAGCTAGTCTCGGCCTGTGATGCCTCGGTGCGCTTTTGGCTCAATGCGCGTCAGTTGCGCGATCGCGCCCTTTGGCAGGCCGGTTGGCAACCCCTCAACAAGACTCAGGCCAATGTGCTTCAGACCGACGATCTTCACGACGCGCTTCAGACCGATACGCTCCAGGCCAATGTGCTTCAGGCCGATGTGCTTCAAGTGGATGCGCTGCAACGAGACGATCGCCCAGCTAACAATGACCCAGGTGCTGCTGCGATCGGAGGGACGGACTAATGGGGGTTGGCATCGGGGTTGGCATCGCGGCCCTGGCCACCTTATATAGCAAACTGACCGGCGGAGTGGCGCTCGGCTGGCTCTTGGGGCGAGTTTTGCCCGCGAGTACCCCTCAAAAACTGGGGTGGTTTCAATATTGGCTGGGCGTGCCCCTGGGGATGGTGATCTTTCTGCGCTGGGCGGATCTCACCGGGGCGATCTGGCTGGCCCCGGTCTTGGCTTGGGCCGTGACCTTTACGGGGGCGGCGATCGCTTGGCTCTGGCTGCAACGGGCCAAGCTAGCGCCAGAGTCAGAGGGGACGTTTATCCTCTCGGTGATGTTTGGCAACACGGGCTATATCGGCTATCCGATCGCCCTGAGCTTGGTGGGCGAGACCTACTTTGGTTGGGTGGTCTTTTATGACCTGCTGGGCACAACCCTGGGAGCCTACGGTTTGGGCGTCTTCTTTGCCCAAGCCTTTAGTTCCGGGCCCCTAGAGCTTTGGTCCTGGCGACGCCTGGGGGAGATTGCCCGTAACCCGGTGTGGTGGAGTTTTCTGCTGGGGCTGGGCTTGCGATCGGTGGCCCTGCCCGCGACCGTGGAAACCACGTTGCGGGGTTTGGGCTGGACGTTGATCATGACCTCCCTGGTGCTGATCGGGATGCGCTTTGCCCAGCTTAAAGCCGGGCAACAATGGCAGACCGCTTGGGTCAGCGTGGGCACCAAGATGGTGCTGGTTCCCCTGCTGTTTGGCCTGGCGCTGAAGCTCGGGGCGATCTCCTTAGGGGGGTCAGAGAGCGCGATCGCCGCGCCCTTGCAACTCACACTCGTGCTCCAGATGGCCATGCCCCCCGCCTTTGCCACCTTGGTGGTTTCCGAAGCCTATGACCTCGATCGGGATCTAGCCGTTACGGTCATTTTGCTCGGGTCAATCCTACTGCTCGCCCTGCTGCCAGTTTGGCTCTGGGCGTTTGGGGGGTAAGGTGGACAGAAAAGCGGAAGAAGCTTTCTCCAAGCAGCGGAGTGGGCTGACCCACCTCCCCCTGCGGGTACTCCTCCCAAGAGGAGATCAAGAAATCCCCTCTTGGGAGCTATCCGTTGCGCAAAAGTCGCTCAAAGCCACTCATAGAGGGTGCTCCAGGAGATGATTGCCAATTCTTTCGGCAGGGTTTGAACCCGCTTGAGCGGGTTTTCGCTCTGAGCCTGGGGGTTGAGCCCCAGGCTTATGGGATTTGCGCCTTGGTAGCTGGTTTTTTGACGGCTTTTCAGGGCTGCAAAAGAATCTCCCAAGCCTTGCACAGCAAAGATTATACCGACTTCTGCCTAATGGATAGCTCTTGGGAGGGGCGGTCTCGCGGAGCGATGACCGGGGTGGGTTCGGGGTATTTTTGGACTAATCCAGGATTTGTTTTTTAGAAGTTCAAAGAGCCCCTCGTTGCAGGCAAGACGGCTGCCCGATGAATAATCTTCGCTAAGTGGGCAGGCGCTGCGGGATTGGTAGAGTAGGACTGGGAACCGGGAGCAAGTAAGCGTATGGATGGTGGGTGGCGGCAGCGCAAAATGGGGCGTTTAGGGATGATTGGAGTGACAATACTCTTGATATCGGTGAGCGTGAACCTCCCCCCGAGCCGCGCCCAGGAGGAGGTTCTACCGGTGCCTACCGTACCGACTCCCGCCACCGAATCTGAGACAACCCCCGACTCCGGCAGTTTCTTTTTTGCAGATGTGATGGTGCGGGGTCAGCCTACCTTGCAAGTAGGCAGCTTGGCTGAGATTAGCGCCCGCGAACGGGCCGAGATTATCAGTCGGCGCATTGCCAGCCTGCTGCGCCAGTCGCCTGCTATCGACCCGGTCACGGTGGAGTTGGACGCCCAGCAGCAGGTGGCCCGTCTCCAGGTCAACAATCGCCTGCTGATGACCGTTACCCAGCAGGATGCCCAGGACTTTGATGTTTCGGTGTCAGAGCTGGCCGAGCAATGGGCCGATCGCCTCGATACGGCCCTCGACCAGTCCAATTTAGCGGTGACGGCTTGGCGACGATTGACGGGGACGCTTCGTCAATCCTCGCGCGAGGCAATCGCCTTCTTGCCGGCCTTGCTCGGGGCCACCGTGATCGCTCTCATTACCTGGATCGTAGCGCGGGGGGTGCGACGGGTGGCGCTGATTTGGGCAGAAAATACTGAGGGCGATCGCAGCACAGAAATTCTCATCGGGCGGCTGGGCTACGGCGGCATTTGGGTCATCGGCAGCATCTTGACCTTGGGGGTGCTGGGTCTGGACTTTGCCACCCTCCTGGGAACCTTGGGGCTCACCAGCGTGGCGATCGGTTTTAGCCTCAAAGATGTGTTGAGCAACTATATTTCCGGCGTAATTTTGCTAGCCGCTCGCCCCTTCCGGATTGATGATCAGGTCAAGATTGAAGAATACGAAGGCACCGTGGTGCAGATTCAACTCCGGGCCACCACGATGCGCACCTACGACGGCCGCCTAGTCTACATCCCCAACCAACAGGTCTTCCAGAGTAGCATCACCAACAACACCGCCTCGCCCTTCCGCCGCAGCGACGTGATGGTCGGGATTGACTATGACGCCGACCTCAGTACAGCCCGACGCCTTATTTTCGAGACCGTGCGCCAAGTCGAGGGCATTGAAGCCGAGCCGCCGCCGCTGGTGCTCGTAGAAGAACTGGCCGCCAGCACCGTTAATCTGAAGGTGCGCTTCTGGGTCAATTCGCGGCAGCAGTCTTTCTTACAAGTTACCTCCGCCGTGACCCAAGCGATTAAAGAACAACTGGAGCGGGCGAAGATTGAGATGCCCACCGATATCTATACCTTGACTTTCCGCGATCTCCCTCCTGAACTCCCGACCCCAAGCCCAGGAGAAACCGCATGAATAATGCCCTCTTTGATGCCCTCCAGCAGCAACTCCAGTCCTGGTTTACCAAAGCAAAGGAGGTGGCCGACAGCCAAGATGACCTGGTAGAACTACCAGAAGCGATGGTCACACAGCTTGCAGCCCAACTAGAGGAGCTATCTGCTCCCGCTCCCTACCAGACTGCCATTCAGGAGGCGATCGCTCCCCGACTCCAGGCCTGGCAGAGCCAACTGGATACCCCAAATTATTTGGTCATCCTCAGCAGTCCAGTGGAACCCTTGCACCAGATTCTGCCCGAGAGTCTGGCCCGTTGGGCCGATCGGCCGGAGCTGAATATCATCACGCCGCTGCCCTGTCTCAGTCGTGCCACCGATCCGCTGCAGTTGTCTGAGCAAATTCAAGACCAGCTCGCGCAATCTGCGCCGATCCAAACCCAGAAAACGCAACCGAGCGATGCAAGCGATGACTTGTCTGCCGCTGATGTCCTGGCAGAGCGCCAAACACTGGTGATTATTCCCTGCCTAGAGCAATGCTTCCTCCGCTGTATCGGTGGTTGGGAGGGGATTGAACGGCTGCGCAATCTTATGATTGGCAACCGGGATTGTTTTTGGGTGATGGGCTGCAACTGCTGGGCTTGGGAATTTCTGGATTTTGCCAGCCAGATCCGCGCCTATTTTAGTGATGAGCTGACCTTACCCGACCTGGACAGTGAAATGCTCCAGGCTTGGCTTGATCCGGTGGTGCGCACGGTCGTTGATCCGCAGATTGCCACCGAATTTGCCGATCTTGAACTCATCGATCTGAGTCACGATCCCAGCGATGATGACGATGAGGATGAGGATGAGGCAGATGAACAGAAAAAACAGAAACGTCGCCAAGCCTATTGGTCGGCTTTAGCCAGCCAATCTGGCGGTGTGGGGGCGATCGCCGCGCAACTCTGGCTCCAGAGTTTACGCATTCAGCCAGCTGAAATTGCTGATGAGGATGATCCCGCCAACTCCCTTGAACGGGTGCAAACGCCGGATGGAGAGTCTGATGATGAGCGTGCAGAGCAGCGAGAGGAGGATGCGCAACTCACGCTACGGGAGATTAAACCGACGTTGCCCCACCTCCCGTCGCTGACGCACCGCGATCGCTATTGGCTCCATTCGGTGCTGATTCACGGGCCGATCACCGCCGCTCATTTGGCCCTCAGTTTGGGCGAGTCGGAGGGGCAGAATCAATCTCAAGTGCAGCGACTGGTGCAGGCCGGACTATTGGTCTGGCAAAAAGACACCTTGATCTTGCACGCGTCCCATTATGCCAAACTCAAAAGCAGACTCGCCAATGATAACTTTTTCGTTGGGAAAGATTAAGGCGACTTCTCGGAATGAATGTCCCAATGAAAATGCGGGAACGGTGCGTTATGCTGTCGCTTTAGCGAAGCCATGCCTGCAAAGCTATACAGCACCCTACGCGGTATAAACTTTTAGAGAAATGTCCTAATTAACAATGCTCATTCTGTTCATTGCTTTTGACGGCTTACCGCCGCCTTTTTCTGTGTTGCCGCAGCAACTGAATTTACGGTTTTTAGCCCAGGCAGATATCACCGAAGATGCCCAGAATCTCTCGGAGCAGTTGCTGCGAGATTTATCGCTCTACCGCATTTTTTGGGCAGTGATTGCCCTCGCCTTTTCCTATGGCAGCCTCATGGCAATTAAAACCATTACCAACTGGCTCTCGGAACGGGTTCCCAGGCGGTTTCGGCTGCTTATTAAGCAGGCCATGCCCTTCTGGAAGGCCTTAGTGCTGGTGGTAACGATTGTCTATTTGATTCACCTATTTCTGAATCTTTCCGAAGCGAATCTGCTCACCTTGACGGGAACGATTGCAGTTGCCTTGGGCTTTGCCTTTAAGGACTACGTAAGTTCGATCATTGCGGGGGTAGTTGCCCTCTTTGAAGCACCTTATCGGGTGGGCGATCGTGTCCAGATTGAAGACCATTATGGTGAGGTGATCGGCTACGGTCTGCGAGGAATTCAACTCCGAACGCCTGACGATAACATTGTCACCATTCCTCACAATAAAACCTGGACAGAAGCGATTTCCAACGCCAACAGTGGCAGCCTCGAAGCCCAAGTGGCTACAGACTTTTACTTCGACCATCATGTGGATGGCGAGCGGGTACTCCAGATTCTCTATCAGGCCGCCTACAGCAGCCGATATACCCAGCTCAAGCTACCCATTGTGGTGGTGATGCAAGAACACCTCTGGGGCACACAGTTCAAGCTGCGCTCCTATCCCATGGATGCTCGGGATGAATTTGTCTACAAAACCGATCTCCTCCGCCGCGCGAAGCAGGCATTTGCGCGTTACAACCTCGCCTATCCCAAGACGATGGGTCGGTTTGGTGGAGAGGAGGCTTAATGAGAGCGGATTGCGTTGGCTGGAGGTTCAGATATGAAGATCAACGCCATGATTCATCCCGCAGCAGAAGGCGGATATTGGGCAGAAGTCTCTGCCCTGCCCGGTTGTATTACGGAAGGGGAGACTTTACTGCTTCAGGAAGCATTTTCAGATCATCACGAGAACTGCCAAGTCAATAAGACAGATTTCATCCATTTATAACCACTACCCACAGCATACGATGATTACTTTCTGTCCAACAAACAGGCGATCGCCCCTAGCACTGCCCAGGATGCGATCGCAACGATACGGGTAGACGACTCACCAACCCCAACCCCCACCGCCAAGGGCAAACAAATCCGGTATCCTGAGAAGCGTCCGCTGTTCGGGGTTCCATGAGCTATACCGCCACTGAGATTCAGACCTTCTTGAGTCAGAAGACGCCCTTCCGGGTACTGACCCCCTCAGTGCTAACGGAAGTGGTGAGCCAAATGCGGCCGCTGCGCTATCGCATGGGCCAGACCCTGCTGCTCAAAGACAAATTGCCCCACCAGATCATCATTCTCTACGAAGGCCAGGTGCGGCTGCTGGGCTACGACCCCACGACCAAAATGCCCGCCACCCTGGAGTTACTCGGCACGGGGGCAATGATCGGCTGGATGGGGCTGCTGCGCGGCATTGCCTGCGAGACGGCGATCGCCTCCACGGAAACCATTGGTCTGACCCTGGCCGCCGAGCAGTTTTTCGAGCTATTGCAACAATATCCCCGCCTCGCCCAGGAATTTCACCAGCAGACCAACCTCTCGGAGGTCTTTGACCTGCTCTCACACCAGTCCCTGCCCAACGTGGAGGGCCCCAAAGCCCTTTGTAAAATGGTCAGCTCAGTGCTCGCCGAGGTTCAGGTTTGTAGCCTGGAACCCGGACGCCACGTCGTCGCCGAGCTGCCCCTGGGCCAGACGCCCAACACCACCTGGTTTGTCAGTGGCGGCAGTGAGGTTAAGGGCCAGCGCCCCAACCAGCCCCTGAAGGTTCCCCCCAGTCAACTCAGCCTGGAGATTGTGGGCGAGCAACCCGCCCGCCTAATCGGGGTCGCCGAGCTGGAGTTGCTGGCTCCGCCTGCGCCGCCACCCCCAGCGAAGCCAGCTCGGGGCGGAGCATTAGAGCGGGTTGCTCAACCAGCGGCGGCCACCGCAGCGACTACCACCGTCGATGTACCCTATGCCCCAGAGGTGCGCACCGTCGAAGCGCCGACTCCCCCGCAGCTCAGTAGCAGCGAGCCCAAGGCGCGGCGGGGCGCTTATCCGCTGGTGCGGGCCGCAACGGGCGTTGACGCGGCGATCGCCTGCTTCCAGATGGTCAGTCAATATTTCCAGATGCCCTTCCGCCGGGAGGTGATTAGTCGCGTCTTAAACGACCAGATGAATCGCCAGGGGGAAATATCGCTCTACAACTGCGGCGCGATCGCCGAGTTGATGGGCCTCAACGCCCAACTGGTGAATCTACCGGCGCGATCGCTCCCCCAAATCCAAACCCCTGCTTTGGTGCGCTGGCAAGAGAGCTTGGCGATTTTGTATGAAGTGAGCGATCGTCAGATCGTAATTGGCTCCCCCGAGCTGGGCGTGCTACGGCGCAACCTCAGCGACTTCACCGATACCTGGGACAAGGTGGGCCAGGTGCTCCTGCTGCAACCCTCGAAACATACGCCCCAGGAACGGTTCGGGTTGAGTTGGTTTTGGCCGGTATTGGCCAAGCATAAGCGCGTCCTGGTTGAAGTTTTTGTCGCCTCCTTCTTTGTTCAGGTCTTTGCCCTGGCTAACCCCCTGATCGTCCAGGTGATCATCGACAAGGTGATCGTGCAAAACAGCAAAGACACCCTGCAAATTCTGGGCGTTTTCTTGCTGGGGGTGGCAGTCTTTGAATTTTTGCTCAGTACGGTGCGCACCTATCTATTTGTAGATACGACCAACCGGATTGACATGAGTCTGGGTTCGGAAATCATTGACCACCTACTGCGCCTGCCTCTGGGTTACTTTGACCGTCGTCCCGTGGGGGAACTCTCCAGTCGGATCAATGAGCTGGAAAATATCCGCAACTTCCTCACCGGGACCGCGCTCAATGTGGTGCTCGACGCCCTCTTTTCCGTGGTCTATATCGCGGTGATGTTTATCTACAGTTGGAAGCTGGCCCTGCTCTCGCTTGTCACCGTGCCCCTGTTCATGGGTTTAACCTTCTTTTTCTCGCCGA
>JBMYQW010000004.1:13209-38144 GCA_049601735.1 Spirulinaceae cyanobacterium | reverse complement strand
GGCCCTGTCAATAAATCCGGCAAAATCAGCACCCGCAGCTTGGACTTTTTCGCCAAGATCGCCTCGGCCTCCGGTTCACAACCGGGCGCGACGACACATTCCAAAAAGCTCTGGGTCATTGCCTGAGCCGTCGCCGCGTCAATGGCACGGTTAAGGGCGACGATGCCGCCAAAGGCGGAAATGGAATCGGCATTAAAGGCCTGTTCGTAGGCCGTGGCTAGGGTAGAGGCAATAGATACGCCACAGGGGTTGGTATGCTTGAGCACCGCTGCGGCGGGGTCGCCCTCAGCAAATTCCGCGATGATCCGGCGGGCCGCTTCGAGATCTACGAGGTTGTTGTAGCTCAATTCTTTGCCCTGAACTTTTGCGGCACTGCTCCAGCCCTGGTTATTGGTCTGATACCAGGTCGCGGCTTGGTGGGGGTTCTCGCCGTAGCGCAGGGTTTGCTTGGGTTCGGCGCTGAGGCTGAAGGGGGCGGGCGCGTCGGCAATTTGAGCAAAGTAAGCTGAAATGGCGCGATCGTAGGCGGCGGTCATCTGAAAGGCTTCAAGAGCGCGGGCCTGGCGGAATTCTAGGGAGGCAATGCCTTGGTTTTGCCGCAGTTCCTGAAGATAGTCGTTGTAGCGATCGGGGTTGCAAAGCACCGTCAGGTGAGCATGATTTTTGGCTGCCGCTCGGAGCAAGGTGGGGCCGCCAATATCAATGTTTTCGATCGCCTCCGCCACCGTGACCTCGGGACGGGCGATCGTCGCCTCAAAGGGGTAGAGATTCACGACCACCAGATCCAGGGGACGGATGTCGTTGGCTTCAAGATCTTGGCGATCGCCTGCTTGATCCAACCGCGCCAGAATGCCGCCATGAACCCGAGGATGGAGGGTTTTGACCCGCCCGCCCAGGATTTCGGGTGAGCCTGTGTAGTCACTCACCTTCGTAACGGGCAAGCCTGCGGCTTGGATTGTCTTCGCCGTGCCGCCGCTGCTGATCAGCTCGTAGGCAAATTCCTCAATCAAGACTCGGGCCAGTTCCCCAATGCTGCGTTTATCACTCACGCTCAACAGCGCCAATTTTGCCATGATCTTCCTTACCCCAGACCCTAAAACACAACGCGGCTATTATGCCACAAGTCATGTCTGCCGACCGCAAGGCGGAGTTCAGGGTTCAGAGCGTCTAAGTCCGCCAAAGGCAGACAGAAAAGCGGCAGAAACTTTCTCCAAGCAGCGAAGTGGGCCGACCCACCTCCCCCTGCGGGTACTCCTCCCGAGAGGAGATCAGGAGATCCCCTCTTGGGAGGGGCGGTCTCGCGGAGCGACGACCGGGGTGGGTTCGGGGCATTTTTGAACTCATCCAGGATTTGTTTCTGAGAAGTTCAGGGTTAGCGACTGGAGATGCCTGCAAATGTCCGTCTACCAGGGACTGCCCACGAGGGTAAAGGCGCTCCAATAGTAGGGATGGCTGAAATCTGGGTCTGCATCCGGCGCGAAGACGGGGCGATCGGCAAGGGTTGAGCGATCCACCGCACCCCGGAGCAGCCCCAGTTGAGCCTGACGCAGGGCTTCGGCTTTGATGGTGATCTCGGGATCGCGCAGTTGGTCATAAAAGTCTGTCATTAAGGCCAGCGTCCCGAGATCCGAGACCCGCCAGAGACTGGCCAAGGCGGACTTCACGCCCGTCTGCACCGCTAACCCGGCAAACCCCAGTTCTGCGTAGCGATCGCCCAAGGCGGTCTCGCAGGCACTGAGGACGAGTAGTTCCATTTGCGGGTCGTCATACCAGCCCAGGCGGCGCAGATCGGGGAACTGCACCTTTTGCTCCCAAAATTGAATGAAGGCGCGATCGCTCCGTCCGGGGGTAAACGTGGCATGGGTGGCGAGATGGACAATGCCCGCGCCGTGATTCCGGCTGGCCTGGCCCAAGGCCTCGAAGGTGAAGGCTTCGTTGAGGAAAGATTGACCCATCTGGTTTGCGGTGATCCGGGCCAGTTCCACCGGAACCGCTGGCAGGGGGGCTAAGGTGCGAAATTCGGATGCACCCATCGCCACGACCGGGGATGTATGCAAGGGCTGATAGGCGCTATTGGTAAGGCTGACGCTGGGAACTTGCCCGAGGCTATATTGCTCGATCAGGAACTGGTTGCCGTCGTGGAGGGCCGCCAGCGGGAGGGTGCGCAGTCCTGGACTCAGGGCAAATAGCAGCGTATCCACTTCGTAGGCATCTAGTTCTGCCTGAATCGGGGCGATCAGCCATTGGTGGAGTTGTTGGGCCGCGTCGAGATACCGATCGCTCCCCGGACGCTGTACACCGTGCAAAAAGCGACGGGTCTGGTATCGCATCGCTGGGGCATTGGCGGCGGGAATGACGCGGCGAATCAGGGGCGTGTCTTGGGCGGTAATCAGAATCAGTTCGAGGGCATCAGGATAGCTCAGGGCATAGACCATGACGGGTCGGGTGTCGGTCTCGGCTTCAATGCGGGTGAGCATTTCCCGAATGTTGGCCAGGGTCATGCCTTCAATTTCTTCGCTCTGTTCAAGGTTGAAATAGTCGGCGTATTCATCGCTGAAGTGGTCGTCGATCGCCCCCACATCGCCCTCAAAGCGCGGTAAAGGCAGGTCTCCGGTAATGGCGATCGCTTCACCGGGAATATCCCAGGCAAATTTGTTGTCTTCAACGTCGATCCGGGTGGTGGCGCCTAAGCGAGCGCCAATGAGTTGCACAAACAGTTCCGCTGAAGATTGCTCATAAAACGAGAGGATGGGTGGGTTGGCGTCGAGTTGGGGAAGATGAATGATCGGTACAGGTGTTGAGCCTAAAACCGGAGCAACGGGGGCGATCGGTGCATCGGCGGTCACAATCTGAATTCCGCCTTGGCTAAACCCATAGAGAAACGATTGGGTGGGTGAAAGGGTCTGATTGGCAGTGTTCCGAGTACTCAAGCTGCCGGCGCTGCCGTTGATATTGGCATCGCCAATGGTGAAGGGAATTTGGCCCAAACCACCATGCCGGATCGTAATTGTTCCGCCTGCCGTTCTGCCTGCGGTGGAAATGCTGGCGTCGGTGATGCCAAGAAGTCCAGGGCCTTTATTTTTCAGGTGGACTAAGCCCGAGGTGTCAATGCTGACGTTGCCACCCGAGCCCTGCCGAGATTCTGCAAAAATTTGACCAATTGTGGCAGCATCGGCAGTGCTAATTTCAACATTGCCCGCATTACGGTTTCTGCTGCTGGCGTCAATCAGTCCAGCACTGCCGCCAAAGGTCGTATTGGCAATTCCGCCTATGCTGGTGATTGAGATATCACCCCCATCTCCCGTGGAACCTGTGGCAACAATATTACGGAGATTAATATCACCCCCAGCAATAATCGTTATATCTCCAGCAGTTGAACTCCTACTGCTAGAGAGAGTTGCATCTGAAGTCAAAGCATTTACACTATCTCTTGCATCAATGAAGATATCTCCTCCCTCTGACTGTATCGGGATAGAGAGATTGATATTGTTTCCAGAAAGTGAAATAGAGGGGGTTGAACGAAAATCACCGCTCTGAATTGAGTCTGTTAAATCTAAATCTCCATCGCTGGAAATCGAAATTTCTCCCTGTGTAGATCGAATGCCATTATTCTGAATATTTCCTGCTTGATTATCAACCAGAGGTGTGTTGGATAAAGTTATATTGCCTGCACCATTATAAATTCCACCGCCATAAGAACCAGAAGAATTCCCGGAAATTATCGAGTCATTAGCAATGACGTCTCCCTGACCAAATTTATTATCAATGCCTCCACCGCGAGAACCAGAAGAATTCCCGGAAATTATCGAGTCATCGACCATGATATTGCCCAGTCTAAAGTTATTAATACCTCCACCACTGTTGCCTGCGGAGTTATTGGAGATTGTAGATGAAGTTACAGTTGTTTCTCCTTGACCATTAGTATTATGGATTCCGCCACCATAGCCAGCAGCTGAATTTCCTGAGACTATTGATTCATGAACGGTGACATTCCCTTCACCCCATATTCCACCACCATTACTAGGTGTGAAGTTATCCAATAGACGAGAAGAAGTCAGGGTAACTGTTCCTCCTGCGTGCCAAATACCGCCGCCTCCTCCTTCAGCATAATTGTTGGATATTGTTGAAGAGGTAACTGCCAAATCCACATCTGTAACTGACGAAAAAGCACCAATTGCACCCCCGCTGCTAGAAGAATTACCAGATAATAAAGAATCTGTGATTGTTACATCTGCTTCACTGCCAATCGCACCTCCAGACGAAGTTGCAGAATTATTTAAGAGAGTTGAATTTGTTATTTCTATAGTGCCTCGACTGTAAATTCCGCCACCTTCACCTTGACTTGAAGTATTAGGAGACAAAGTGGAGTTCCCAGAAACAATAGAATTATTTACGATTAAACTTCCAAACATGGATACATAAATGCCGCCTCCTTTGCTGTAAGTTGTGTTGTTAACTATTTCGGATTGATAAACGATTAAATCTCCATTGACATTAACCCCGCCCCCTGACCCAAAAGACGAAGAGTTATTATTGATGATAGATGCGCTTATGGTCGCATCTCCATTGCCAAAAAAGCCTCCACCTCCACTGCGCGAAAAATTATCTCTAAATATTGAAGAATGAACTCTCACAATTCCACGACTCGAAACCCCACCACCTCCAGCTTGTGTAGAGTTATTCAGAAATGCAGCATTCTCTATTCTAAGTTCACCAACCCCACTGTGATAAACTCCACCCCCAGCATCCCATGAACTAAAACCACTTTCGTTACCGTTTTGAATCGTTATATTCCGGATCGTGGCATTCTCCGCAGAGATGTTGAAAAGCCGTCCTGCGCCCCCACCATCTAAAATCAGGTCATTTTGCCCCGGCCCGTCTAAGGTCAGGTTATTCGTTGTCCAGTTAATCTCATTACCAATATCAATTTGTCCCACAACCCCCGGCGCAAAATTAATCTCATCGCCATCGGCAACCGCCGCAGTCCAAAAACTGCCCGGCCCACCCGTTCCCATCAAAGCATCCCGCAGCGAACCTGCTCCCATATCATTAAGATTCTGCACCGTACGGATCGCCAGTTTCCCCGTCCAATTTCCTAGCGTTTCAGAGGTGAAGGGTGTTGTCGCTTCAATTGCCCCCGTATTGTGCTCCAACTTCCAATCACCGCCATAGTGGGTGCTACTTGTGGCATCCACCGAAGCCGCCACATCCGCCCCCGTCAGGTTCGCCAGCTGGTTAACAAAGGTCTCCCCCGTTGCTCCCAACGCCGTGAAACAACTGTAGAGCAGCAGATCGGCCCGCTCCGTCAGTGCCTCACGCCATTGCCCGAGTTGCGCCGCATGATCGCCAATATTTTCCGATCGCAGCCAATCTTGCCCAAGCCAGAAACTCCCAGCATTCCCTTCCGCAACAATGGCAACAGAATCTAACTCCCCCACCGACTCACTGATCACCGCTAACTGCTCTGTCACCACGGCAACGCCCTTTTCGTCCTTGCCGATCACCTGCGTCACCGTTCCCGCTTCAGCCCCGTAGAGCAACGCCTCCGACTGCTCCACCCGCTCATCAATGAACACCGCCTGCGTGGGGTTGTCGCCTTGCTCCGAAAAACGCACGACTCGTGTTGAGCCCGTGGTTGAGCCTGTTGCTGCTTGGTTCACCTGACCCGCCGCATAGAGATCCACTTGCGTCGCTTGCACCGTGCCCGCTTGGGTGAGGTTGCCGAGGGGCGTGGCGATCGCCTTCAAATCCAACCCGGTTGGGGCTGCGGCTAGGAGTTCTGGCAGATCGAGGGGGGCGATCCCTTCGGTTAGCACCGTATCCGCCACCTCCAAACTCAAGACATTCCCCAGCTGGGCCAAGCGCACCTGCCGCTGCCCCGGAATTGCGGCGATCGTTGCCACACCCCCCGGTGCAACCACTGCGCCTAAGTTCACCACCGTCCCGCCGCTGAGGTGAACGGATTTGCCCTTCTGCACTGCCAATATCCCTGCATTAACGAGGCCACCGGGTTGATTTTGCAGGAAGCCAAAGGTGTTAGGGCTCCCCAGCAAATTGCTGTAATGATTCGCACCCATGGCGTTGAAACAGCCCGAGGCAAAACAAATCTGGTCGGCGGTGGTGGCAAAGAAGTCACCACCCACATTGAGCTGGGCATTCGCGCCAAAAACAATGCCTGCGGGGTTCATTAAATAGAGGTTGGGGTTGGCTTGAATCAGCCCATCGATGATTGAGCGATCGCCCCCCACCACGCGCCCGAAAATATTCACCACCGTGGGATCGCTCCAAAAGTTGGCGATCTCCTGGGCGCTTAAGCCAAATTCTTGAAACGAGTGGAACAGGTTTGCTCCGGCTTGGGTTCCCCCTTGGATGTGGTACGTGTGGCCCTGGTGCTGAATAATCGTGCCCGTACCGTCGGGAGCAGGGGTGATGTTTTGGGCCTGGGCGCGGGGCAGGATAGCCAGCCAAAGAGTAGAGACAGCAAGGCAGACAGTTAAGACGTTGCGCATAGTTCGGTAGCGATCACTCGATGAGAGTCCGGTTGGCAAAATTAAGCCGTTACTTGCTCTATCAGTGTAATCGGCTCACTTTTTCGGAATAGGGCATAATTCTTAATTTCCTAAAGGCTTGGTTGCTTCTGCACTCAAGAGCTAAAACCTTTTCTGGGCAAGCGATTGAGCTAACTCGGCTCGGGGATTTAGCGCATCACTTGCTAAAAAATTGGACGTGATTTCGAAAAAAGTTGCACCAATTGCAGATTAGGGGTTTGTAAGGGCTGGATAACCCGGACTTACACCGTTGTACCCCACTGTGTTTCTTTCGTGCCATCATGAACCTCTTCAAGACCACATTCGCCCTTGCGACCCTACTCACGGGTTGGACAGTCCTTGCCTCGCCCACCTCAGCCAAGCCGATTTATTACGATGAAGCGGTTGATGGAGATTTAAAAAGCACCTATTTTGCTCCACCATCCTTTACGCTGGGTATCGGCGAGAATGTATTTACGGGAACGACAAAAATAAGGAATCGATATTTCTCTAGCGATTTTGACTCATTTGATTTTACGGTTCCCGAAAACACCTTCGTTGAATCAATCTCATTTGATCTTGAGGTGCTATCTGGTGGATCGGGGAATTTTCATCAAATCAACTATTCTCTCGGCAAATCACCCTTGTCTCCTGGCCCATTTCATGAGCCAATGCGTCAAACTATTCGCATCCCAAAGGAAATGGGTCAAATCAAAGATAAGCCGTTGTTTAAAGCGATCTTGCCTTTAGCCTCAGGAGATTATCGTTGGGATCATCTAGGGCTCTCTGGAAGCAGTAATTATAATGAAAAGCTCTCACGTGATGCCAAGTATCATATCTCACTCAATGTTGTCTCAGAGTCTGAGCCTGAACCCATTCCCGAACCGACGGTTTTTTGGGGATTAGTAGCGATCGCGGGTTTGGGCTTGACCCTACGGCGATCGCCCCAGCACCCATAAAACTTGCCCATCGCTCAAGATCCTGGGGATATCTTGGGGTATTATTCCAGCCCATTCAAGATCGCCCCCACCTGTTTTGTTACCTCACCTTGTATGGATAATGCCCCGTTGAATCACGACTTAAAACAATTGGCCTTGGCTGCCCAGGCGGCCCCACCCGGTTCTCACCAGCGGCGCATTGCCCTGGATCAACTCATTCGGGCCATACAAGGTTCCGGGCTCCTCTGCCGACCGTTCCGGGGTCAACTCACGCACCTTTACGATGAGATTTATGATGATGCCAGCCAACGCCTATTTGCCCATCTCTGCAAGAAAATTGACCAATATAATCCAGATTATGAAGTCATGCAATGGGCTAATTTTTTGCTCAAGCGGCGCTTTTTTCCGGCTGCGCGGAAAGAATTTGTACCGCAATTTCGGTCTGAGCGGGATGCCGATTTTCGTCAGCCCTGGCTGAACCTGGATGATGTGGACAAATATCCCCACCTCACCCCTGTTGAGTCCGGCAATCCCTCCCTAATCGAGCAAGTCTGTGACTATATCCAAACCGATCCCCAAGGTTACTTAAAAGCGGTGCATCTCCGCAATCATCCCGAGATCACGTTTCAGGTCTTAGCCCTGAAAATTCTCGCGGGCTATAAATGGCAGGAGATTTATACTGAATTTCAGGTTCCCATCTCGACAATGTGTAGTTTCTACCGCAGTAAATTGAAACAATTTGCCCCCCAAATCAAAGCCTATATTCGTTCGGGCTAGGCTTAGAGTCCCATTCGATCTAGCAGGACTCAACTCGATTTGGACATTTTTAGCGCCTTGAGACTCGCAAATGGTGGGCAATGCCCACCCTACACGATGTTCTTTATTCACAAGGCTTCCGAAGCGGCTAACACCCGACCCACCCCGGTCATCGCTACGCGAGACCGCCCCTCCCAAGAGGGGATTTTTAAGTCTCCTCTTTAGATAGTTCTGATTTGCCTGTCACCGCTTTGTGAGTTTGTCACCTTACTGTTTTCTCAACTTAATCCCTACTTGGATTTACCCCTCCCCATGCATGATTATCTTCACTCCCAGACTTTTGCCAATGCGTTCTTCTCTCCCTGCACACCAATTTAAGATTGCCCCCCATCTCCACCGCCAGGCCCAGATCTTTGCTGCGGCCTATGCTGCACCCGCTAAACGCCAGCAGGTGTATTTGAATACATTAGCGGTGGGCGTGGTGGATGCCTGGTTGCAACGGTTGGCGATCGCCACCGATCTCGAACAGAGCCCCGCTTGGCAACCCGAGAGCCAAGTGCTTGAAGATACGGCTGACTTACTGATTCCGGGCTATGGTCGGCTGGCTTGTCGGCCCGTTCTCGCCGGCGGCGATCGCTGCGACTGGCCCCCGAGTGATGCGCTGGGCTGCCTGGTGGTGCAGTTTGATGCGGACTTGCGCTGGGCTACCTTGGTCGGTTTTCGGGCCCAGGCGGCGGGCGATCCAGTCGATCGCCCCCAGTCAATTCCGCTCAGTGAGTTGGCGGCGGTGGACGATCTCTTGATGCAAATTCCTGAAGCCAGCAGCATCCCGGCGACGCCTGAGCCCGAGACGCCGATCGACGCCCTGCTGAACCAGTTTCCTCAACTCATGGCAGGGTCAATGACGACCTTAAGCCATTGGTTAACCGACACCGTTGAGGCAGGCTGGCAGACCTTGGATCAACTGCTGCCGCCCGATGCCCTCCGTCTGGCCACGGTGCGCTCCGCCCCAACCCGCCCCCAGGAGCCGACCGCCATTGAACGCTGCAAACTCCTGAACCTGCCCGGTGCGCAACCGATTATCTTGGTGGTGATGATACGACCCCAAACTCCCCAAACCGTCGCGGTGACGGTGGAACTCTGGGCGGGTGATGAGGAACAGCCCCTCCCGGAAGCCCTCGTCTTTCAACTGCTCAACGAGGCAGGTGTTGCCGTGATGCAAGCCCAGGCCCAGGGGAGTAATCATCTACAATTTGTGTTTAAAGGCAGTCGCCAAGATAGTTTCGATGTCAAAGTCCAACTCGAAGCGGCTCAGGTGCTTGAATCTTTTATTATTTAGGGTTTATGCCAGCGCCTCACCCCATTGCCATGCCCCAGCATTGGCTAGATAAACAGGTCTTCTTGAAGGTGTATGGTGATTTCGCCCAGCAAGACCTGACGATTGAGCTGAGTATTTTCCGCCGGAGCGATCGCCCCGTCCCCGATCCCGCTTCTCGGCAACCCTTGATCACGGTGCTGGGCCAATTACCGGCCCACCCTGACCTGGCCCAACAGGTGGCACACCATTGGCAGCAGGCCTATCGGCCCCTCTTTCGGGGGCAGGGACGGGGGATTGAACCGATCAGCATCAAGGCGGAGAACATCAGCCGCCACACCTGCCGCGCCTCCGCCCAAAGCCTCCAGATGGCCTTTGAGGACTGGTTGAGCGCCCCCGGCTTTCAACCCATTCGGGAAACATTACTGCGGGAACTCAACCCCGAAGACCACATTCAGATTCTGCTCCAGACTAGCGATCGCCTCCTCCAGCAACTGCCCTGGTCAGACTGGCAACTCTTGCAAGCCTATCCCCAAGCGGCCCTGAACCTGAGTGCGATTGAAGCCCAGCCGCCCATGGTGCGATCGCCCTCCTCCCCCCAGCGCCGCCTGCGGATTTTGGGGATTTTTGGAGCCAGCGACCAGATTAGTACCGATGCCGATCGCGCCCTGCTCACGGCCCTGCCGCCGGATCGGGTTGATTTCCAGATTCTCCAGCAGCCCGATCGCCTCCAGATTAGCGATCAACTCTGGGAACAACCGTGGGACATGATTCTTTTTGCCGGTCATGGCGAGACTAGCGCCACGGGCCAAGGAGTCTTGCATCTCAATAATGCCGGGGAAACCCTGAGCCTGACCGACATTTGGTACGGGCTGCGCAAGGCGGTCAACAATGGCTTACAACTGGCGATTTTCAACTCCTGTGCCGGCCTAGGGCTCTTGGCGCGAAACCTCCAGGATGATGTGCAAATTCCCCAGATGATCGTCATGCGGGATGTGGTTCCCGATGTGGTTGCCCAACGCTTTTTGGCATACTTTTTGATGGCCTTTGCCGAGGGGCAGCCCCCCTATCTGGCGGCTAAACAGGCGCGGGAGCGTTTGCATGGCCTCGAAGCAGACTATCCCTGTGCCAGCTGGTTGCCCGTGATTTGGCAAAATCCCTATGCGCTCGATCTGGGTCTCTCTGTGCCATCGCCCGAAGCGATCCACTCGCAGCGCCCAGGAGCAATGACCCGGCGATCGCGCCCCGCCCCCTGGAAAGTTGCCAGTCTTACGCTGGCGGGACTGATCGCGGTTGTGAGCCTGCGATCGCCCCTGGCCTGGGGGCTCAACAGGCAGGGCAAACGGGCCTATCAGCAGAATCAACTTTTGGCGGCGCAGCGTTACTTCCAAGCCGCCGCCGCGATCGCCCCCGACTATGCCGAACCGCGCTACAACTTGGCCTGGCTACTGGATGAAAAATGGGGCCAACCCGAGCAAGCCCAGCAGCAATATTACGCAGCGGCATTGCTCGGGCTCCCGGAGGCGATCGCTGAATATGTCCGGCTGCGACTGCTCAAGCCCCCGCTCTCAGCAGCCGAATATTCTAGCCTCTACAAACTCACCCAACGCTGCCTGGAGCAAGAGCTCCTGCCCGCAACCGAAGCCAGCTGCCTCAAGAATCGCGGCTGGCTTCGTCTGCAACAGCAGCAATGGTCAGCCGCCGAGCCGGATCTGCAAGCGGCCCTCGCCCTCCGCAACGATAGCCCCCATACCCATTGCCTCCTGGCTCAGGTGATGGAAGCCAACGCGGCCGCTGATGCTGCCCTGGTGCATTGGCAGCAGACCCTGACCCAAAGCCAAGACCATGTGCAGGAGCAAGATCACTGCCGTCGTCTGGCGCAACAACGCTTAAACCCTTGAGGCAATTAAACTGGATGTCATTTGTGTCTAAACTCAGAATCAAAGACCCCGCAGGGCAGGGAAACCCAGCCTCTACAGCAAAAGGATTCTTGGAATTTACTATCCGGATTTGGTCTCAGCATCGGCTCGGCAATCTCGGTAATTTGGGCAATCTAGCCCTAGCTACGTTGGTGGTGTGGAGTAGCTTGGGGGGATTGGCCCAGGCTCAAGCCGTCTCCGTCCTCCCGCCCCCAACGAAACAATTGTTGAGCCAAACGGCCGCAGACAGTGGCTGCAACCCCCAACTGGTGGACTGCGCCCATCGGGGTCTGCGCTTTGCCTGGTCAGAGCAGCCCATTCCCTACTTGGTCAGTCCGCGTCGGACTCGAATGCTCAATTCTCGACCGCTCATCCGTTGGCTACCCGTGGCGGGGGCGAGTCAATACACCATTACGGTGACGGGCGAGGGGCTAGAGTGGCAGGCTCAGACCCCTGACACACAACTGCCATACAGCGGCGCGCCCTTGGAGCCTGGGGGGGAATATCGGGTGATCATTGAAACGGATACGGGGGCATCGTCCCTCGATGAACCGAGCCATCCCGGCGGTATTGCCTTTGCGGTGGTAACGGTGTCAGAACGGGAGGCGA
This sequence comes from Spirulinaceae cyanobacterium, assembly GCA_049601735.1. Lineage (GTDB taxonomy): Bacteria > Cyanobacteriota > Cyanobacteriia > Cyanobacteriales > Spirulinaceae > SIO3F2. Next base: position 26,080 of record JBMYQW010000004.1, on the reverse strand, counting down.
TCGCCGCTCAAGCCCAAGTCTTAGGGGAGGATGTCGGGGCGATCGCCCAGCTCTACTTGGACAACGGTTTGCTGGCTGAGGGCATCGCCCAACTCGAAATGCTCTGGGCACAACAACGGGCTTCCCAGTTGCCTAACTCCCAGATCGCCTTGCACCTGGGTAACTTGTACTTTGAACAACTCCTCCTCCCCACCCTGGCCCGCAACTGGTACGAAACCGCCCTGGTCCAAACCGAGACGCTTGACCCCCGAGAGCAGGCCCTTGCCCTAGCGCAACTGGGCCATGTCTGGGCGGTGATGCATGACTCAGAACGGGCGATCGCCTATTGGCAGCAAGCCCAGCAGGTCTACGCCGCCCTAGGCGATGCCAGCCAAGTGCAACGGCTGCAAGACTATATTGAGGAAGAACAGGAATTACTCGGACGATTGCAGCAGTAGGGTGTGTTGTATTTATGCATAAACCGTGGCGGGCGGGACGGAATCTGCATGAACTTTGCTAATCACAAATCTCACAAAGTAAACAAACCCGGCAATGCCCACCCTACGGCTGGATCTTCAAAACTGGGTTGTGGTGGGCTTCTGCCTTCTGCCTTCAAAAAAGTGTTAAGGCTTGCTGTGAAGATCCCGACATTGCCAGGGGTCTAGGCCATAATGAATTCATTAGAATTCCCCATGATCTTACTTAGAGGAACGTTGATGAGTAGCGTGAGATATAAGCAATGGCTCCTGATGGGAGCATTGGTCTGTAGTGCCCTCAGCTTCGGTGTGGCGACCCCAACCCCAGCCCAGTCCTGCAATGCTAAATCCTTAAATGAACCCTTAGCCCAGAGCAGCAGTCGCAAGCAACGCTGCCAACGCCCGATGATTGCCTCGGGGCAAGACCAACAAGGCACGCTCACTGAGGAGGATATTCCCAATGGCGAGGGCGGTTTTTTCCGGGACTACGAAGTGGAACTGCGTGAAGGTGATAGCGTGGCGATCGATTTGGTCTCGAATGAGTTTGATCCGATCGTTGCCTTGATCAAACCAGATGGTACGCCCATGGGCAATAACGATGATTCTCCGGAGGGGACAACGAACTCCCTGTTGTTTCTGCGCATCAAAGAAACGGGAGATTACATTGTGCGGGTCAGTGCCTTTGGTGAAACGGGTGGCGGGGCCTTTACCCTCACGGTCACCCGGCTTGCGCCCGTAGATTAGAGGACTGGATTGACTCAACCCATGCGCCTAACGTTAACGCCCTGGCATTGGCAACAAATTTGCATCCATGCAGAATCCGTCTATCCCGAGGAATGTTGTGGGTTGCTCTTGGGAACCCGCGATGTGGAAGAGGTTCCGGAGATTACGGTGATCTGGCCGACCCATAATGCCTGGGATAGGGGTCAACAGGATGATAGCCAACAGCAGGATTTTGCTGCCCTCCTTGAGCAAACGGGTTCGCCGCCTCGCTCGGGGGCGCGTTCGCGCAACTTCACCCTTGCCCCGGTTGACCTGCTCCAGGCGCAGCGGGTGGCGCGATCGCAGGGTTGGAATATTCTGGGCATCTACCATTCTCACCCTGACCACCCAGCGGAACCCTCGGCCTTCGACCGGGCGATCGCTTGGGAGCAATATTTTTATCTCATTGTATCGGTTACGACTGGACAGGTCGCGACGGGGCGGGTTTGGCAACTCGACCCGACTGCCGTTTTTGCAGAACTGGATCTACAGATCATTCCACCTCTAACCTGAGGCTCGGCAAAAACTTTTGCAAATTCTTGAGGGATTTACTTTGCCAAGACATTTGATGTGACCCGAGCACAATTAGTTGCAGTTGGGCCTGCTTACGCAAGCCCAGCACGAATTTCGAGAGCATACTAATGCCCGAGCTGTTGAGGAACGAGAGTTCTCGAAGATCGAGGGTCATGTCGCTCGGGGCTTGAGCTACCACATTTTGGAGTAAGGCGTTAATGGCGAGATAATCCTTTGCACCTGTCAGCGCCAATTTGCCTTGGAATTTGACCGTGGTCGTTGCTTGGTCATACCGAATCCAGTAGCTTTCTCCTTTAATGTCTTGCTCACTCATGGTGATCTCTATCAGCGGCTCAGGTTATAGTTGCTTGAGCACTACCAGTGTAATGTCATCCACCATCTTTTGCCGACCCAGGAAGTCACGAAAGTCGGCGACAACGGCTTCTTGAACGGCTTTCGCTGAACCATCCCAATGGGAACTAATCACCTGGCACAGGCGCTCAATCCCGTATTGTTCCTCGGCTGCGTCATAGGCTTCTGGAATACCGTCGGTGTAGAGCACCAAGCCATCTCCCGGTTGGAGTTCCACGGTTGTATCGTCAATGAACTCCGTGATTTCCGTGTCCAGACCAATCGGCAAGCCCAGATCCATGGTATCTAGACGTTCGATCGCCCCCCCGGCCCGTACGACCAATATTTCTTCATGCTGACCCGTAATCCGTACCTGTCCGGCCTGGTAGCTGAGAATGACCAAGGTCAAGTTTTTGTCCGAGTTCATTCGCGCTACGTTATGGCAGAGGGTGCGGTTGATGGCATCTAAAACGGCGATCGGATTCCGTTCCTGCACCTGCTGGAGCGTGCGCACTGCTGTTTGGGTCATCAGCATCAGCAGACCACTCTCCAAGCCGTGGCCCGTCACATCACCAATCCCTACGGTCAGCACTCCGTCTCGTTGGAGCACATCGTAATAGTCGCCGCCCACCTCTTCAGCCGGTTCCATAAACCCAGCAATATCGAGACCCTCCACTTGATTGAGTTCCTCGGGTTTGGGCAGAATCATCTGCTGGATTTGACGGGCTAGATCCAGCTCCGTCCCCATGCGTAGGTTCTCGGCCTGAAGTTTGTTGTTGAGGGTGACGATCTTCTGGTTTGCTTCAGCCAATTCCATTGTCCGTTCTTGGACTTTTTCTTCCAGTCGTGTAAAGAAGGCCCGCAGTTGACCCGCCATACTGTTAAAGGCTTGGGCCAAGGTGTTGAGTTCTTGCACAGGGGTATCCGCATCCACTCGCTGCACCAAATTGCCCTGAGCCAGGGCATCGGCTGCGCTGGTGAGTTGGAGAATCGGGCGCGTCAGCCAGCGAGTCACCAAGATCCCCCCGCCGATCGCCGCGGCAAGGGTCACCAGCGCCAGCACCACCGTATTGCGGGTACTGGCGTAGATGGGGGCCATGAAGTCTGCCTCGGGAACCGTAACCACGATCAGCCAATCCAGGCCATGGGCATCTTGAAACGGGAGGACTTGCAGGAACTGACGCTGACCCTCGACGGTAAATTCCAGTTGTTTGGCGGTCTGAATGCGCTCAAAGCTGCCATATTGATCAAGGAGATGCTGTGCCGCCGTCCGTACCTGCTGATCTTGGCTCTCGATCGCCCCGAGGAATTCCGCGTCTTCTCCTTCACCCTGCATCAATGGCTCATCCGTGGAGTTAGAAATGAGCTGGCCCTGGCGATCGATGACGAAGGCTTGACCCGTTTTGCCGATCTCTAGTTCTTGAAGAAAGGTGCGAAATTCTTTGGGGAGAACGACATCTGTGGCACAGACGCCGATGACTTCCCGGCCAGGGCGGTTATAGACCGGCAAACTGGCGGTGATGTTGGGCAAACCCGTTGTAAAGGCAATGTAGACCTCGCTCCAGGCCGGGCCTCCTTGGGCCAAAGCCGCACCAAACCATGGCCGCTGACGCGAGTCGTAGGGCTTGTCGGTTTGGCGAATGCGGTAGGTGCGCTGGCCCTGAACATCCAGTTGGTAATATTCGCGCAAAAAGTCGTTGTCCCGGTTGCCAAAGGAGAGTTGCAAATCCCCATCGACGGGCGATCGCAAAATGCCAAAAAACTCCCCGCGCTGGGCAGAACCGCAATAGACAAAGGCCATGGTCGGCGCAACCTTCATCTGTTGATAGAGTTGCGCTTCCCCGTATTGGCCATTGACAATATCCAACTCCCCTCGCGAAAAGGCCGTGGCATTGAGGCGGTTGAGGGCGTGGGGCGTCTCAAAATAGGTGCGCAACTCGCGCTCAATCCGGGCCGAGATCTCACTGCGCAATTGTGATGAGAGTTCATTGACCGCCCGCTGTCCCCCCCGGAACGAAACGTAAACCACTAATCCCACCGTTGCCACCACTTGGATCGTAAACGCGGACACCAAAGTGGCACGGAGGCGCAGTTTGGCAAATGAGGCGGAGGGTTTAGAAGAGGAGGACATTCACAGTGCTCGGGTGCAGTCAATGGCGCGGATGCAGTTAATGGCGCAGGGCAGTCAATGGCGCGGGTGCAGTCAATGGCGCAGGGCAGTCAATCCCTGACGTCTGCTGAAAACTCGACTAAGATTGGGTTATGAAACCCGATTAGCAAAAGTAGGAGGGGTCCCATGCTCGTGATCGTAACCGAAAATCAATTACTCTCCCCGCAGCAGGTCTGTAGCGACTGCCTACTCGCCACCCAAGAGGGACTGCCCCGCTGGCAGCGAGGTAAGTTGGGATGTGAGATGAAAGCGAGTTCAACGAACGAGTCCTGTGGGCGATCGCACCCGAGTGCAGCGCGCCACCGCTGCCAGATGGGTTTTGAGCTTGCCGATATTCAATAACTTCACAGTCTGGCGCAACGAACCGGACTGTTCTTAAAATCATCGCTTAAAAATCATCCAACACCGCTGGATCGATCTCGGTATCTTTGAGCATTTCTTGCACCGAGCTGACCACCGCAGAAGGGGGCGGCATGGACTGGGTCAGCGCAGCTTGAGGCGCACCGGGCGGCATGGCATTACCCGATAGCGGGTCAGCGGGGGGGAGCGTGGCGGCGATCGTCGGTTGGGGCGCAGCCGTCAGTTGCGGCGTTCCGGCTTGGTTGGCCAGAAACCGCTTGCGAATTTGATAAATGCGAAATTCGAGATCTTCGACCGCACTCTGGGCCAAGGCTTGGAGCTGAACATCGGTAAACTCATCCTCATGCACCCAGGGCAGGTAATAGGCCATCAATGCCCGAAACACCGCTTCTCGACGGTTAATCATCGGGTCATCCCGTAGATAATTCAACAGCCGTGCCTCTTCCGTATCGACACCGGCCCGTAGACTCATATAAACACTTTTTTTCTTAGCCACTGGCTCACTCCTTCCTCGCTGAGGATCAACACATTACGAATTAATTGCTGGCTTAGGCGATCTCTCGATATCAAAGTACCAGCGATGGTGCGTTACGCTTCGCTAACGACACCCTACAGAGCGGTATATTCTTTCCGAAGGATCACCTTACTTCTGAAACTTTAAAGCCATCCACTTAGCCCCGCCATAGCAATCGCCAAACCGGAGTTGGTCAATCTCGATGGGAATATTCAAGTTCTGCGCCACTTCCAGCTTGAGATCATCGAGCCAATTCACGGTACAGAAGGCGGCCCGCTGCTGGAAATAGGCATCCAACTGCGGCCGAAACTGGGCCCCCGCTCCACCACTGATGAGCACCTCATAATGGGTCACATCCACAGCAGCCAGCCATTCATCCAGACGATGCCGAACCGTATCCCAATAGTAGGCTGTGGCCCGCTGTCGTCGTTCGGTCAACGGATAGCTGACACCGGGTCGGGTGGGGAAAGAAACCTGATCCGCGCCCCGAATCAGGGCATCGTATAAAAAGGGATCGTCAGAATCACAGGGTAAGTCTTGGGAAATGGTCATCAAAAACCGTTGATAGCCCAACCGCTCTGTCCCACTGGGCTCCCCTTGGGGGGGTTTACCCTGCCGAAAGAGCAGGAAGCTCAGATCTCGATGGCCAAACATGATCACCACGAAGGTGCGCATCGCTTCCCGACGTTGGGCGAGTTCTACCTTGCGCCATTGCACCAACCCCGCCGCTTCGGGCAAGATTTTGATATGCACAAGTTCTAGCGAAATTTCGCGATCGCGGTAGATGAAGCTCTGCTGTTCGTCGAGTTCCGCGAGTAGACGGTTGTAGTCCGTGAGGTATTCATTGAAGGGCAATGCTACGCCCACATCCAGCCGAAAGTCCTGCCAGTTGTTCTGGTGGGCAATTTCACCAATCACGCCCAAAACGCGGCAATGGGCCAGGGCACTCTTGGGCAACACACTGGTTTTCTTGCTGGGGCGACCCTGGGCGTCGGTTCCCAAGGCATAGGCCGGGCCATTTTCCGTGAGCTGCATATATTGGATCGACTCTAACCCCGAACCCATCAGTTCCCCTTGGGCCTTGAGGATGTCGAGTTCCGCAGCGGGCAAGTCGGCAACCCAAGGCGGGCATTGAAAAGCCGTCAGCGCCGTTCCATCGTTAAACACGGCTTTGGTGCTAGAGCTACCTAGATCAACGAAGCACTGATATTGAGCCATTGCGTGAAATTAAGCGATTTTGCTTGACCCACTGCCAGTGACGCAGGGCAGTGTCAGGGGTACGGCTTTACTCTACATCAAAGCTCGGGGGTTTGGGGAGCTCCCCAACAAAGCAGGGTGGACGAAATTTTATGCAGGATTTTTGCTAAGTGGCGGGCAAGATGCCCGCGCTACGGACTGTAACGACGAAAAACCGTAGCGCAGCCATCCTGGCTGCCCGCTGAGAATCGACAGTTCATGGCGGCCCGCGCTTTTTTTCTCCACCCAACAAAGCAGGTGGGTTGGGGGAACTCCCTGACAGCAGCCCCCATTGAATCGGTACACTGGGGAAGAGCGAGACGACCCGGAGCGATAGTCAACGATGCAAGTGCGAATTTTTGGTGGACTGCCCTACCTGCTGCCGATGATTGTAGTTCTTCCTTTTGGGATGGGGATTTTTGGGGAGATCACGCCCTTCTTGATTTTGGTGCAGCTGCTCACTCCAGTGCTCGTGATCTATTCCCTGATCCCCTTCGGTTCAATCTTGATCTTCTTTGCGCTCTTTTTCCTGGTGGTGCGCAACCCCAAGATTCCCTTTTTTATTCGGGTGCATACGCTCCAAGCCCTCTTGCTGGATATTTTTGTCGCGCTCTGTGGCATTGTCCTGGAATTACTGGGCTTTCCGCAACAGTTGGGGGGTGCGGCGTTGCAATCCGGCTTTGGCGGTGGGTTTTCGCCGCTGGATATTTTGTCGGGTATCTTGTTTATTTTTGTGTTTGCCGCCGCGATTGTCGGGATGATCCGGGCGTTTCGGGAAGAATATGCGGATCTACCGATCGTAACCGAGGCGGCCCGAAGCATGATGCGCTAGCTCATTTTGCTGGGATGAGTTGTTAGGGCAGGCGTGTTATCACTTGTCCCATTGCTGCTGAGATGAATGAATGACACACTCTCGGGCAAATCCGTTATCATGGCTATTGCTTACGGGGCTGTGGCTCAGCAGGATAGAGCAAGCGCCTCCTGAATTTCGGGCCCTGTCAGGGAAACCTGTCAGGTGAAGGTAGTCAAACTCAAGGAAGCCTAAGTTGTGGATAGCATTCTGGCATTCTCAAACTGGAATTCCAGGCTGCGATCGCAATATTGGTAATCTTGAGCCAAGCCAATTTCTGCGTGAAAGTTAAGCGTTTGATCGGTTATTACGTAGGGTGGGCATTGCCCACCGCAGCCCCCTTGGGCAATCGCGGAATTATCGATTGATGGTCTTAAGTTCCCTTTAGAAGTTGGACGGTGCAGAGACTGGTGGTCAGAGCCAATTTAAGAGATGGACTTTGATGTCGCATCGAAACGTCAGCAACGGGGCATCTTAACTGGGGTGCTGCTGGGACGGAGCTTCCGTCGCCAGGGGAATTTTATTGTGGAGCATCGTAACCCGGAGCCGGCCTACATCGCCTTCAAGCGATCGCTGCTGGCTCAGATTACGGGACGGCCCGTGGCTCTCCGCCAATGGCAGACCCGCCAAGGGCATCAGATGCTTCAACTCCATCCCCGCCAAATCCCGCTCTCGCGGGTGCTGGTGCAACGCCTCTACCGGGGCGATCGCAAATGGGTGGGGTCCCAGTTTTTGATGAGCTTGACCCGTCCAGGGCTGGCCCTTTGGGTCATGGATCGCGGCAGTCGTCGCTTCCGTCGAGAGCCCAAGACAGGGCAGATCAAGGGGGTTGAACTCTTCCTGAATACCCTGACCTCCAAGGTCGAGAGCGAGGCGATCGCCGCCTACTTTCGAGACATTTGGCAGGTTCATTGGGGGTTCGTCCGGTTTCACCAGTATTATCGTCTCCGCTTGGGTAGCCAGGCGAGTCGGCAGTTCTTCCAACTGCTTGAACCGGATCTCCATCCCGCCCTAAAACCGTTGCTTGACCCCTCTGACCACAAAACGGCTACCACCTAAAGCGGCATTCATGAACGATACAGCCTAGAAAGCTCAAGTTCTCGATCGGTGGGCAATGCCCACCCTACGGGATATTTGAGTCGCAGCGATCGCTGCTATCGACTCGGAATGCGGCCAGGGTGAAGGAATAGTCCAGAGAGTGGGGAAACTCACACCAATCTGAAGCGCTAGGTCGCCGGTTCGAATCCGGCCAGTCCCGTTTTTTAGCCAACCCTCCACGCTGTGAATCTAAGATTCATGGAGATTTGGTGTTCTCTAAAATCATTGTCAATTGTCACCAAAAAAGAGACGATGTGTCTTTTTAGTTGGCTATTGTTATTTCCTTGGCTTCAATTCATAATCAGAATTGTTCCTATCCCTTTGGACGAAGGAGAACCTGATGACGGAAGCCAAGATTGTTGACAAGAAACCGACCGTGATGGAGCTAGAGCCCGGAAAATATTTCTGGTGCTCCTGTGGGCTCTCGGAAAATCAGCCCTTCTGCAATGGGGCTCACGCAGGCACGGACTTTACGCCCGTTGCCTTTGAAGTGACGGAAAAGAAGCAGGTTGCCCTGTGTTTGTGCAAGAACACGAAAAATGCGCCCTTCTGTGATGGGACCCATAGCGAGTTGTAAGCCCGCTTGGCCTAGACCGAGAAATCTTCCCTTAGGGTGAGAAAATGAACAGGGAAGATTTTTCCTGGGGTGCGTTAGATTGGCTGTCCTAGCAGCAATTCAAACAGGATGCGATCGCATCGTTCGCTCGCCGTGGTTTGAGGGTTTTATTATTGGCATACTCGTGGTGGACGGGGTCATTCTCTACCTAGAGAGCTGGAGCGCCACCCCAGCAGCCTGGGCGACGCTGGCATTGGATGTAATTTTGACCGTTTTAGTCCTGGATGCAATGCTGCGGTTCGGTGCAACCATTTGTAAACCACGACGTTATTTTGCCGATCGCTGGAATTGCGTTGATTTATTGCTCCTAGTCGGGCTGCTCTGCCTCCCCGATGATTTTGCTTATCTGGCGCTGTTGCGTCTCCCGCGTTTCTGGCGCTCATCTCGCATCCTCCGGGGGCTGGGTTTTGCCAAGCTGTTGTTGTTTAGCTTGCGACGTAGTTTTCTGCGTTGCTGTTTAGCGTGTTACAACTGGTTGCGATCGTTGCCCTAAGTCAATAGCCCCTTCCCCTGAGCAAGCTCAAGCCATTGGGGATATTCAGTCATCAGCAGATCGTAGAGTTGGGCATCGGGGGTGGCGAGGGGATCGCTCACGGCAAAAAAGTCGGCGTTGTCGAGGAGGCGATCGCTCAAGTCGTCCAAACGCTCCAGGAAGTCAAAGCCGCCAGAGCCGATCGCCATAAACTGCCAAAAAATTGGCGCATAGGAGGCCAGGGTTAGCTCGGTTTCCGCCTGGCCGCGATCGCTTGCGCCGCCATCGGTGACGAACATGACATAAACGGGCTCAGATCCAGCGATCGGTTCCGGTAAGGGTGCTTGGGCCTGCCCACCCAGTAACCGCTGCCAAAACCCCTGCTCGGGCGCCCGCTTGCGCGGGAAGTAAAAATCTTGAATGAGGGCGATCGCCCGGCCATAATTGGTTGCGCCCTCGTAGCCATAGCGCCGCTGGAGCCGAGCCACACAATCACCAAAGTTCTCCAGGCTCATCGGCCCCGCATGGTGAGCCTGTTCGCCAAACAAGAAAATCTCGATCGCCCCATCATCGTCAAACTGACACCCGAGCGCCAAAACTCGCTCGGCAAACTGCTGAATTTTCCCCGACCTGTAGAGGTCAATCATCGAGCCCGAGATATCCAAGCACAGGGCTACTCGCGCCTGGTGCTGCTGGAGGTTGGCCTTCTCTAGAGAGATATCGGCTTTTTTGGCGAGATTGATCAGGCTGGGGGCCTTTTGTTCGATTTTTTCGAGGGAAATACCCATGGATGGTGTGAAGAGTTGCTACGATCGGAGGCTGGGATTGATTCTATAGCGAAAGGAAGTCGGAACAATCTTGCGCAAACAATGGATAGAGAATTGTGGATCAGGATTCAAGATTTCAGACGATATGGCGTCGGGCTATCAAACTACTGGCCGATCTACGGTTGGCGATCGCGCTGCTGCTACTCATTGCCCTGTTTAGCATCAGTGGCACCGTCATTGAGCAGGGGCGCTCGATCGGATTCTACCAAGCCAATTATCCCGAAGACCCCGCCTTGTTTGGCTTTTTGACCTGGCGGGTGATTGGTCTGCTGGGGCTCGACCATGTTTATCGCACCTGGTGGTTCTTGGCGCTTTTGATCTTGCTGGCGGCTAGTCTCACCGCTTGTAGCTTCATACGACAATTGCCCACGCTCAAAGCGGCGCGGCGCTGGCGCTACTATGATAAGCCCGCTGCCTTTGCCAAGCTGGCCCTGAGTGCCGAACTAGAGACGGGCTCGATCGATCGCCTGCTGCCCCTCCTCAGCGCACGGGGCTACAAAACCTTCACGGCAGAAACGGCAACGGCAGAGACAGCAGCGCAATCCACAGCAAATGGGCAAACTGCGCAGACAGCACAACCGGGCAGTCAAAAACTCTACGCCCGCAAGGGCTTGGCCGGTCGGATCGGGCCGATCGTGGTGCATATTAGCTTGCTGCTGATTCTGGGCGGCGGCGTTGTGGGCGCATTAACCGGTTTTCTGGCCCAGGAGTTGATTCCCAGCGGCAGCATTGCCCCGGTGCAGAATATTTTGGATGCGGGGCCCTTGGCCCAGCGCCAAATTCCCCAAGATTGGGCGGTGCAGGTGAATCGGTTTTGGATTGATTATCTGCCCGATGGCAATATTGACCAGTTTTATTCAGACCTCTCGATTGTCGATGAGGCGGGCCAAGAGCGCGATCGCCAGACGATCTCGGTCAACCATCCCCTGCGCTACCGGGGCGTGACGCTCTACCAAACCAGTTGGGGCATTGCGGGGGTGCAAGTCCAGCTCAACAACAGCCCCATTTTGCAACTGCCGATGGGGCAAATTGAGACCGACGGCTCGGGAAAGTTTTGGGGTACTTGGGTGCCGACCAAGCCCGACCTGAGTGAAGGGGTTTCGCTGGTCGCTCGGGATTTGCAGGGCTTGGTCTTACTCTATGACCAGACGGGTGAACCTTTGGGAGCGTTGCGCGAGGGCATGGGGATGCAGCTCGGCACGGTCACGCTCAAGGTGGTGAAGGTGATTGGCAGCACCGGACTCCAAATCAAAGCCGATCCCGGCACACCGCTGGTCTATGGCGGCTTTGCCCTCTTGATGGTGGGGGTGGTGATGAGCTACTTCTCCCATTCCCAAGTCTGGGCATTCCAAACGGGCGATCGCTTTTATCTTGGCGGCAAAACCAACCGGGCCAAAGTTACCTTTGAGCGGGAGTTGTTGCAATTGTTGGGGGCGCTGCAAGAGGAGACCGCGACAAGTTGAGGAAATGTCTAATCAATTCATCAATTCATCAATTCACCAGAGCCTGAAACTCGGGATTGTCCTTGAGTTTCTGAAAATTAATATCCGCCTGGGCTTCCTCGGCCCAAACTTTACGCAGGGCGATCGCCTCCTTGAGGTTCTCTAGGGCACGGGGGATATCATTCTGTTGGCTATAGACGATCGCCCGGTTGTACCAGGCATTGGAGAAGGTCGGTCGCAGGGCGATCGCTTGGTCGTAGGCGGCGAGGGCTCCGGGCCAGTCGCGGCGGAGTGAGAGAATCGTACCCTTGTTGTTCCAGGCGGACGGGTATTCGGGTCGCAACTCGATCACCGCTTCGTAGAGTTCCAGGGCTGTGTCATATTGTTCCAGAGCCTGGAAGGTGAGCCCGAGGTTATTCATCGCGGTGAAATAGTCCGCTTCATAGCGAACTGCATTCTCGTAAGATTCCTGGGCTGCTTCATAGTCTTGAATCAGGAAGTAGGCATTGCCCCGGCTGTACCAAATCAGGGCATTTTCCGGGCGAATTTCGAGCGCCTTGTCGTAGGCGGCGATCGCGTCTTCGTAGCGGTTGAGATTGTAGAGTGAGCTGCCCTGGCCATACCAGGGTTCGGGGCGCTCGGGACGCAGACGCGCCAGTTGCTCGTAGGCTACTAGCGCCTCCTCGTAGCGTTGGGCCGAGAAGAGCTGATCCGCTTGATCTTGTACCTGTTGGGCCTGATCCACCGCGTCGCCGCCCCCCTCAACCGCGATCAGATAACTCCGCAGCGGAATCGCCCAACCCAGGCCTTGAGAACGCGCATTGAGGCTATCTTCGGCCACAGGGCCATGAATTCCGACCACTTGGCCCTGGAGGTTGAGCATGATATTTCCTGGCAGACTCGGCTGGGCGTCGGTGGTATAGCCCAAGCGGTAGCCGCCAGTGATCGGGATCGTCAACACCTGTTCCACCGTGGTTGCTAAGAGATCCTGTTCTGTGACATCCGTGCCCGGAGGCTGGACAAAACCGCCCAGATAAACGGCATCCCCCTGCTCCACCTGGCTGGAGTCGCCGAGGGGCAAGACAGCATAGGGACATTGGGTGGTCTCGCTGGCGATCGTGAGTTCGACTACCTCCAAGCCCTCAAATGTGCGGCTGGCCTCAATCGCTTTCGCGGCCCCATCGATCGCAACCGTCACCTCGCGT
>JBMYQW010000004.1:10760-13199 GCA_049601735.1 Spirulinaceae cyanobacterium | reverse complement strand
CCGCGCTGCTGGTCAAGACCTTACATTCGTAGCTGTTGCCCGGAATCAAAACGCCCGTGCTAAAGCCATCCCCATCGGCGTGCTTCACTTGCACCGTACTCGCGGCGATGCGATCGCGCAACTGTCGAGCCGAGGGGTTAAACCAACCGAGACGGTAGCCCAGAAGCCCCAGTCCACCCAGCATCACCAAGCCCGTTGCGACACCGAGGGGCCAGCGATAGCGTCGGATCAGCATGGGCGTCCGTTTGGCAACAACAGGGTTGGGGGTTTCGGTGGTGAAGAACTCGGGCGATCGCTGGGGAGCATAGAGCTGCTGGAGGGCTTGGAGCGCCTGCCGCGCCGCAGGATATCGCTGCCGAAAGTCGTAGCGCACCATCTGGGAGATCACTTTTTCCAGTTCTGGGCTGACCTTGGCCAGAGGTCGCCAGACGATTTCGCCCGTCTTGGGGTCTTGGGGCAGCGTCTCGGGGTCAACACCCGTGAGAGCTTGGATGCCAATCATGCCCACTGCATAGACATCGCTGCTCAGGCGCGGTCGTCCCTGGGTCTGTTCACTGGGCGCAAAACCCGCCGTACCGATCGAGACCGTGAGTTTGGTTTGACCCGGTTCAGGGGTGACATCGCCGAGCTGCTTGACTGCGCCAAAGTCAATCAAGACCAGCTTCTTGTCCTCCTTGCGGCGGCGAATGTTGGCGGGCTTGAGGTCGCGGTGGATCACCTTTTGCGCATGGACAAAACTGAGGACTTCTAAAATATCCGTGAGCAAGCGCACCACCCGTGCCTCGGGCAGTTTGATCTTGAGGGGCAGCTCGGACTCCAGATCATGACCGTCCACAAATTCTTCGACCAGGTAAAACTCGTCCTCTTCCTCAAAATGGGCCATGAGTTGGGGAATCTGGTCATGCTGACCCAGTTGGCTGAGGACTTCTGCCTCGCGTTGAAACATTTGGGCGGCGATCTTGAGCACTTTGGGAGAGTCGTGCTGGGGCTTGAGCTTCTTAACCACACAGTGGGGCTGGCCCGGAAATTGCTCATCGATCGCCAGATAGGTCTGACCAAACCCCCCATGGCTCAGGGGGCGCACCAGTCGGTAACGCCCGGCCAGCAGGGTATCGGGCGGCAACTCATCGGCCAGCAGATCACTAAAGGACACGGAATCGCTAAAGGTGGGCGTGGACGCCTGGGAGCTGTCCGCTTGGGAGTGGTAGCGCGTGACCCGCGAGACCAGGTCAGTGGTTTGCAGATCCTCGACAATTGCATTGGCCGTCTCATATTCCCCCGCAAGGAGGCGATCGAGGCAGGTGGAGAGGTTGACCGTAATCGGAAAATTTAGGTGCTCTCGCCAGGCTGCTGGGGTTCCGGGATGCTGGCCGAGCAACGCCTCGATTGCAATGATGGCCAGACTGTAAAAGTCATACTGCGGATCGACGGGGGCTTGTTCATTGGGGGGAATATAGCCGGGCACACCCAGGCGGCCGAGGAGTTGCACATCGCCCTCCGGATCGAGGCCGAGCAGCCCCACTTGATAGAACGCCCCAAAATTGAGTAAACACCAGGTCTGGCGCTGCTCATGCCACAGCAGATTTTGGGGGCTGAGGTTGCAATGGAGCGTGTTGTGGCCATGGACAAAGGCGAGGCTTTCGGCCACGGAGCGCACCAGGTCAAAGACCAGGGGCTCGGGCGCTTGATGCTGGATCGGCAGTAACTCTGCTAGGGTTTGACCCGGCAACCATTGCTGCACCAGGTAAAACTTATGGTCAAGCTCAAAGGCATCCCAAGAGTCCGGAAGGGTGGGGTGTTGGCTCAGTTGGGCAAACCGCTTGGCTTCATATTCAAACAACTGGCGGGCATAGGCTAAGACATCGGGGCGCGGGTCTTGCACGGCAAATTCGGTGATCCAGCATTTTGGCTGTTCCGGAACGGCGCGATCGCAGCCCAAAAATTGCTGCACCAGCGGCCCGGATTGCAGAACCTGGAGAATTTCGTAACGCTGTTCAAGAAGTTGCTCTACCATTGGAATGTTTTAAGTCCGGGCAAACTGCTTAGGGGGCCAAATGATTCGGCCAAACTCAGTCGCCAAAGACCAGACGATCGATATCCTCTAATTGTAATCAGCGAAGTTGTTGCCGTCAGTTGTGAACATTAGCTTGATGGCGCGATCGCAGTAGCTCGGGCGATCGCGCTCTTGAACTCCTGCACGGGGAACAAGCGACGTTTCAAGGGACAAATCATCCACCTAAAAATTTTAATCTGGAGCAGAACTGGTGCTGATTTTTGTGAAAACATTACTCCTCATGCTGGGCACCATCGGTGGTCTGTACGGACTGCTGTGCTGGGTGATCTGGCGCTGGCAGGAACGGCTGACCTTTCTGCCGTCGCGGCGGATTGCCCATACCCCGGACGAATATGGCCTCGACTACCAAGAAGTTTGGTTACCCG
>JBMYQW010000004.1:0-10750 GCA_049601735.1 Spirulinaceae cyanobacterium | reverse complement strand
TGCCCCAAACAGAAGGCGATCGCCTCCACAGTTGGTGGCTCCCGGCCGCTCAAACCTCACCTGCCGTGCTGCTGCTCCATGGCAACGGCTTTAACATCGGGGCTAACTTGCCCCAAGCCAAGGTTTTTCATGATCTCGGCTATCCGGTGCTGTTGGTAGACTATCGCGGCTACGGACGCAGTGAAGGCCCCTTTGCCAGTGAGCCGCAGGTTTACGAAGATGCCCAGGTAGCCTTGGACTATCTTCAGCAGGGACGAGGCTTAAAACCCGAAGAAATCATTGTCTTTGGCCATTCCATGGGCGGGGCGATCGCCATTGAACTGGCCCGCCGTAACCCCAACCTCGCCGCGCTGATTGTTCAGGGCTCGTTTACCTCGTTGCGCGAAATGGTAGACCACGATGGCATCTACGGTTGGCTCCCCGTTGACCGGATCATGCGCCAGTCCTTGGATTCGATCGCCAAGGTTCCCCACCTCAAGATGCCGCTCTTTTTTGTCCATGGCGATGGCGATCGGCGCGTCCCGAGTTGGATGAGCGAACGGCTCTACGCAGCAGCGACCTGCGCTGTTAAAGATCTCTACATTCTGCCAGGGGCAGATCATAATCATGTGCCGGAAATGGGCGGTAAAGCCTATGTGCAACGGGTACAAGACTTTCTCAATCGGGCAGTGCCTAAACACTTGAAGCGGTAGCCCAGAAATAGCAGTACAACCATGAAACTCCCACCGTCCTGGGCTTTGCCCGCCGCCATTAAAAGCCGCTTGGGTCAACGCAGTGCGGGTAAGCAGCGGGCCATGGTCGCCGAGGAGCATTTGCTGCTCATTTTGCACAAAGCGCCTATACCGGGGCAGCGCGATCGTATTCCGGCCTTCTTTTGGCGGGAACCGAGCGGTCGCTGGCACAGTGCGGGGAGCAAATACGGTTTGCAGCCCCTGCACCAACATCTGCAAGCCTATACCCAAGCCGAGGCTGAGTTAAGCCAGCAATACGAACAGGCCCATTGCGCCGAGGACTATTTTGCACTACTAGAAGCCATGACTCCGCTGCGGCTGGCAACCCAGAACCTCCATCGTGCGTTGCAGGCGGCGCGGGAAGGCATTGCTGATGATGTGGAGATCATTGACCTACGGGATTGGGCCTACGAACTGGAGCGATCGCTGGATGTGATGCATGAAAATGCCAAGAATGCCCTCGACTTTCGCCTCGCCCAGCGGGCTGAAGAACAAACGCAACTGAGTATGAAAGCAGTGGAGTTAGGCAATCGCTTGAATATTTTGGCCGCAATTTTCTTCCCCCTAACCGCCGTCTCCTGTGTCTTTGGCATGAACCTCATCAGTGGCTTGGAGGGCAAAGCCATCACCCCGTTCTGGCTAATGGTGCTCGGTGGGATTGGTCTAGGCTTTTGGGTACGACGCTGGGTTTTGACAGGGCGTTGGTGAATTTTCGGGTAGATATTGTCCCGTTGATATATTCGTGTTTGATGATGGATTGGGCCTCAGCGTCAAGGTATTGCTGAGGGGAGAGAAAGGGGCGATCGAGTTGGGCAATCATAGGTTAATGAAGTCGCTGATGACGCAGGTGTCGAGCAGATAACGCATTAGAACAGAATCGGATCTTGTGGTGGAGTGAGTTCGTTGCGATAGGTCTAAAATGCTGCAAAGTTAGGAGCACCGTGATAGTCCAGAATGGATACTGGCTATTGCTGTGGTTGTGCTTGGTTGTTGGCTCGGAAAGTTTCGATCAGGGTTTGGATGTGTTGGATTTGGCTAGTAGTTAAGCCAGCGAGGTCAATTGTTGAAGTCATGGGTTTTGTCATGCTGCTCCGTAGCCGGTGTAAGGGCGTTTGTAGGCCGGTTGCAAACCAAGAACAATATCTTCCTTGGGGATGCCCATCTCAACGAGGGTTGCGGCAATATCCACTTCAGTCATGTTGCGTTGAATCCACACCTTCCCGTCTCGAATATCCAGATGCATTACACAGGCATAAATGCGTTTGATATCGTTCCAACCCAGATCGATGAGTAAATAGCGATTGCGCTTGCAATCCAGCACCAGTTGAGATTCAATCTCGGCTGAGTCTTCATCTGGAGAATATTGCGCTAGAAAGAAGTCACAGATCAGTTTTTGGTATTGCGCTAGTTTATCCATAGCCAATATCAAAACTCGCCTTTAAATCGCAGGCGATGAGGTAAAGTGTTGTGGTTGGGCGGGGAGAAATGCAGATTTGGGAATGCCTTGATCGATTAAATCCTCAATGAGATCTTCAATGCCGCTCCACTCAATGTAAATCTGTTCATCAATGATGCGGAAATGCGCCAGAATGCTGTGTATACGCTGGCTGGGTGTCCAGCCTGCTGTAATTAGCAAGTAATTATCTGTTTTAGGGTCACAAACAGCAATTGCCTCGGCTGGATTCTCTGGGTCATTGGGATGTTCAGCTCGAACCTGTTGAGAGAGTTGGGCGTGTTCGTGCAAGACCTTTTCTAGGGTTACACGGTATTGTTCTAATCGCTCCATATCATTCGCCAAAGCCTTCAAAGTATTTGGGGTTGGTGGAGAGGTCGATGGGGCCATTGAGACAACCTGCTAAGTCACGGGTGAGGTTATAGGCAGAAGGAGCAGGGTCTGTGGTGGGTGTTTCGGTGGTGGTGAGATGTTGGAGTTGTTGAGCGAGTTGGGTTTGACCTGCTCGGAGGGAGCGGATGAGCCGCAGGAGCAAGTTCACCAGTGAATCAGGAGCGAGGAGGATTTCTTGAATGAGTTGTTCGCGGGGGGTCATTGGGGGTGATGGGTGGTAGATATTTCCTAAACTAACGTGAGTTCTGGATACGCTGAAAGCCTCATTCTGTCGTTGACTGAAATCCCGATGTTTTCGTACGATCTTGGAAAAACGTCCCTTAACCGAAACTCACGTTAAACTACTAGCGGGAATCTCGACAAATTCAAATCTTGAGTCGGATTGTAACGAATCCTCACTGTTTCAGATCTTGAAAATCAGCGAAATGGCAATTAGTCGAGGTTCCCTAGTTTTACTCTTTGACTTTCTTACTTGTTCTTAAAGATCTGGAAAATCTTGGTAAAGAATGGCTTTGTAGTTGTCTCTCCACGATTTGTATAGCTCCATAGGGGCGAAGATTGCCCAGTGTGTCGGCCATAGATGTAAACCCCCGTGACGCCGGGAATATCAAGGTGCGCCAAATAGGTCTCCAGCTTGGGAATAACCGATGTTTGACGCGGACAAACCACTGCTTCGGTCATTATATGGAGCAACGCCCCCCGAAAACAGAGTTGGACACGAATATTACCCGTGGTCAGAAACCGTTCGATGTCCGGATTTAGACAGCGCTGGAGCAAAAAGGTCAGGGCCGGCACATTCTGGCGACGGGCTAACTCGTGGGTAGTTAGCATTGTCTCATCTGCCGAGTGGCTAAAGGGTAGCCAATTCACCCAGGCCGTTTGGTTCTGGAGTTTGGGCAGTTCTTTGGTGCTTGCTGGGGTTTGGGGAAAAGTTTGGGTGTGGATGCCGTAGAGGACTGCCCCATTGATGCCCTGGGGTAAAAGTTCATTGAGGTATTGGCCCACCGTGTGCAGGGTGGATTGGGTCGGAGGAATCAGCGGCGCGTCAGGGTGCTCGGGCAGAGGGCGACAAAATATGTGCAGGGTCTGGTTCTGTGCGATGACTCGGGTATCAAGGTGTTGGGGAGCGAGTTGATGGTTAAGGAGTCGGGAGATCGCTGCTGCATCGCCCCACTTAGCCCATTCCCAGAGCAATTTGGTTGGATGGGTAAGATCCACTTGCCGCAACCAGTCCGGGTTGGTTTCTCCCTGCACCTGGGAGTGAATAATTGCGTCCTGAAAATCTTTGAGTTCAAGATCGCGGAGTTGCTGGGCGATCGGCTCGGCAATCAGGGAGGCATCGAGGCTGTAATGGCCGCTACAAATGACCCAAAGGCGCTTGAGGTTGGGGGGGTCAGGCTCCGAGAGTTTTTGCACCAGCACCTTAACGCTAACGCCCAAATGGGAGAGCGATTCACTCAGGTAGTGAGCAATCGCGTCTGGAAAACCCTCGCGGGCAAGATGTTCAGCAGTGGAGGGCGTCAAGTTCAGATCCACGAGAACGATTGACTCAATCCATTCTGGACGCTGTTGGCCCAAAGATCGCCCATAGAGAATCACTTTATAAACCGGATCTTCGGTGTTGCGGAAGAAGACCTGGAAACCCTCAGTCTGTTCTTGCAGGGCTTGCTCAACGCGTCCACGCACCACCTCGGCCGTTGGCAGGTGAGAGCTTTCGATCAAAATGTGGAGGTTATTGCCACGCAACCGTAGACGCAACCGTATTTCTGGCAAGTCAATGGCTTGGTAAAGCCATTGGGATAAGGAGGGGGGATTGGGATTGAACGACTTTTGAGATTCTGAAGTTTGTGACGTTGTAACTCCCTGAGTCACCTTTGCATCATTTGGCTGAAGCTCAGTTGTAACTCTTTCATCTTTTTCTCCTGTATTACCCGGTTCCGTCTCTATTAAAGGAATGGAGATAAATTCTTGAGATTCTAGCTCGTTTACATCCTCAGGCAATTGTTCATACGGCTCGCTAAAGTTCGCCTGTGCTTCAACAGGGGTAACACTTTTCTCCCCACTTGTATCCAACCCCACTTCTAACAACTCCGAAGGGATATCTACGCACTTCAAAGCAATCCGCTTAATCGCCGCCTTCGCCCGTTTGTCCCCCGGCGCAAGATACCAAACCCGCGTCCACAGCTCCTCCGCCTGCTTCCACTGCTTCGCAGTTTCTGCCTCAAACGCATCCACCCGCAACTGGTTCACATCCGCATCATTCGCCTGCCTCGGCAACAAAATCAGATGATACTTCGAGGCCGGGGCAACCTCCGCCTTCGGGGTTTGGCTCGGTTTGCCATACTCCCGATTCAACGCCGGAACCGCCACCGCCAAATGCCGATCCAACCGCTCTACCGTCGCACAATTCCCCTCCCCCTGCCGCCGCAACCCCGCCAACAACGTATGGGTAAACGCCCCCTGCCCCAAATCCTCAATCTCATAAGACGACTCAAACGGACTGCACGAATAAAACGTCACCACCCCCGGATAGCTCAACGCCCCCACACCCTGGCCATCCCGCCGCCCCGTATTCCGACACGCATCCACCAGCAAAATCACATTGTCCGAGCCACAGCAAGTCAGTCGCTCCGTCACATAGTTCAGCTCAATGGCAGTGCCTTCCACATCCCCCGGATCAGCATCGATTGGCAGCAAATAATCCCGGTTTTCATGGCGCACCCCATGCCCCGCAAAGAAGAACCAGAGATTATCCCCCGCTTCCAGGGTCAAATCCTCCGAGCATTGCCGAAAGAACCGCCGCAACGTTGCATAGGTCGGCGGCGCATCCGCATCATCGGCTTCAGCAAAATAAAACACCTGCTCAAACCGCAACTCATCCCGAAAATAGTCGCGCATCGCTGCCGCGTCACGCTGGGCATAGTCAAGTTTTTTGATATTGCGGTAATTATCAATGCCGATCGCAATGGCATAGCTTCGTCCGGTCATGATTACTTCGGTCGCTTAAATTTCAGAGTGATCGCCCCCTTACCGCCAACTTCCGTGCCACCAAACCCCACAATACTCAACTCTCCCCGGCTATCAATCTCGATCGAGAGTTCCACTTCTTCCAGACGTAAGCCCGCTTGCTTTTCTTGCTCCTTTACCTCAAACTGCTCAAACACCTCAGTCATAATCTCGTACATCTTCGCCATCTGAGACTTCAATGTTTCAACCGGAATTTCAACCCCCCGTTTGAGCGTTTCGGTGACTACTTCCGTGGTTCCCTGAGCAGCCTTGATCAAATTCTTCCCCGTATCTCGCAGCGCACCCCGCTCACCTGCAATGGGTTTCGACGCAGGTTGCTCAATGGCGGTAATAATGCGAATTGTTCTGGGGTCAGGGGCTTGGGGTTCAGACATGGAAAAAACCAGTTGTAGGATGGGTATTGCCCACATAATTTATTCTGCTTTACTCTCTCTTTTCAAACAAAAACACATTATTCCGCTCAAAAATGAGTTGAAAATCCGGCTCATTCTGCAACCGCTCCAGCAGATTCGGCACGGTTTCAGGCGTGGTATGTACCGCAGGCACTTCCGTATCTAGAAAAACATTCGCAAACGGGGTCAGATCGATCTGGTCTGAGCCCGCCGTCATCATTTGCACCTTAGGGCGATGCGTCACCTGGGGCACGATGTGAGAGGGCACGAGCACGGGGTCGCTCGGGTGCATTAGGGTAAGGGCTTCGCGGGAGGCGGCGACCGTGTTCAAGCCCTCATCAAAGTAGCGCACGGCAAAATATTCCACGCGGGCGAGGAGCAAAAAGCTCACCGCAATCCAAGCGATGATCCAGCGGGGACGCCGCAACCAGGTTTGACGACGCTGGAGCGCCAGCGCCAGGGCGAGGATCGTAAAGGGCACAATCGGCAGGGAATATTGATGGTCGAGGTCTTTTTGGGTTTCGATCGTCGAGAGCAGGTTAAGGATCAGGTTCGGGGCGGCACCAATGAAGGGGGTCAGCGATCGCCAACTCAGTCCCCAGAGCAGCGGAAAAAACAGCATCACCGCATATTTCAGGTTCTCTAATGTCAGCAGATGCTGCACCACCAGATGGGGCTTGAGGAACAGGTTGAGAATCACCTCATTGAGGGAACTGCCCAGATAGGTGTAGCGCCCGACGCCCTTTTCTGCCCCGACCCAAAAGGTGGGAATGATGGCATATTGGGCGATCGCAAACCACCCCAAACCAATGACCAGGGCAACGATGCCGTAGCGATAGCGCCGCTCACCCAGGCATAGCCAAGCCCCGAGCCCAGCAATGGGTAAGCCAAAAACGCCCTTGCAACCGCAGAGCAAGACCAGCGCCACCACAAACCCCCAGAGGCAATGGCGATAGACCATGGCGATCGCCGTAAACATCAGCAACGGCGCAAACACATCCGGGTGGAAGTCAAACAGATTGATGTTAAAGACCACCGGATAGAGTAGATAGGTCAGCACCAAAATACGGCTGTGGATGACACTTAAGCTATAGTGTTTTTTCGCCAGCCAATAGACGGGCAAAGCCGCCAACGCCAGAGCCAAGGCTTGCAACCCAAAGAGCCAATAAACGCTGGGCGTGATCCGGTAGAGCAGCGAAATGGGATACAAGATCCAGGCGGCATGATCGCCCAAAATATGGGTGTTGTGGAGTGTATCGATCGGCGGCTGGCCCTGACTGAGGTGATAGATCGCATTGTCAAAAAAGCCCAGGTCGTAGGCCGTTGAGCGCAACAGAAAATGGCGCAGGCTGCTGTAGCCAAACAGGACTATGGTGGCGATCGCCGTGGCAATGCCCACAAAGCGGCGATCGGGGGTTAAGGTCAGCCAGCGGCGTTGCATCAGACACCAGGGAAAATTCACAAACTTGAGGGTATACCAAAACCGCAACAGAAAAACGTAGGGGCGGGTTTGAAACCCGCCCCTACCTGGTATTTGATTTTCGCGATCGCTTTTGTCTAAGCCGTCAGCGTGGCAGTCTTCGCCGCATGGGCGGGATAAAGCGCCTCGCGGGTTTCGACCATTGCCTTGACCAAGCGATCCATGTCTTCGGTGGTGTGGAGGGCGTTCGCCGTAATCCGCAGGCGGGGCTTGGCGATAAACCAAATCGGGGAAACCCAGATGCCATGATGCACCATCAAGTGCTGGGCAAAGGCTTTGGGGTCCATGTCGGTGGGTAAGAGCACGGGCACAACATTGGTTTCGCCGATCGCCTCAAACTCATGCTCAATGAAGCGCGATCGCAGGTAGCGGGTGTTGGCCTGGAGGCGCTGCACCAGTTCCGGATGCTGACGCACCTGACGGATGCTCTCAAGTGCCGCCGCCGTCACCGGCGGGGGTAGCGAGATCGTGCCGATCGAGGTGGGGGACACATCCAACAGATCAATCAGTTCCGGCACATGGCTGCTAATTGCCGCCCCAGCAGACGCCGCAAACTTAGAGAACGTGGTCATAATTAGCGGAATCATGCCGCGATCGATGACGTCCTGAGGATGAATATCAAAATGGTCGTAGATCCCACCGCCGCGAGGGCCGAGAGCGCCACTGGCATGGGCTTCGTCCATCACCACGACACTGCCTGGATATTCTTCCATCACATCCAGCATCTCGGGCAGGGGCACAATATCGCCATCCATCGAGAAGACCGCGTCGGAAACGACCATGATGCGATCGCCTGCCTTGGCATAGCGCCGGAGCTTTCGCGCCAGATCATTCATGTCGCAATGGCGGTAGGGCTTGACCCGCACATCAGGACTGTAGCTAAAGACCTTACCAGAGCGATTATCGGCATTGACCACCGCTGAGACAATGCAACCGTGGTTGAGCACATCGGTCATAATCAGGGTCTCGCGGGTGTTCCGGAATCCGGGGACTGGCATTGCCAAATGGCAAAAGCCATCCATGAGGGCTTGCATCGCCATCCAGGCGTTCAGGAAAAGCTGGGTGTGAGGCAGGTGCTTGAAGGCAGAAATTTCTTCCTCCAACTGACGATGGAGATCGATGCGACCGCTCAACACCGAGCAAGAACTATTGGACGTGCCGTACTGGTAGATGGAGTCGATCGCGGCTTGGCGTACAGATTCAGACTGAACCAAGCCCAACACATCGTTGGTGCAGAAGGTCATCACCGTGCGCCGGATGCCCGTATCACCTTCCTCGATTTCAATAATGTTGCCGTGCTTCTGGTGACAGATGAATTTCTGGGGATAGAGACCCTGGCCACGCAGCCCCTGCATATAGTCTTGAACAACTTGCACTACTTACTCACTCCTTAAAAAATTTATTGATTCTAGGTAACTTATAGAGGATGGAACGTTAGGGATGAACAGCCATCAACGGTTCCTCGGTTGAGGGGGACGTTGGTGGAGCGATCGCAGCAGCCGGGGTCTGCTGACCCTGGGCATACTGTTTCAAGACCACCCGCTGGAGCGCCAGAATGGCTGGATTAACCTCCACGTAGCGACGCTGGCGGTCTTGATTGTAGGTCTGCTGCTCACTTTCGATCATTTCAACATCCTGGTCGAGGAACTTTTTGAGTAAAAAATGCCAAATGAAACGAGCAAGAAGCGGACGGAGGGGCTCAACGAGCCATTGGGGCAAGCGAACTTTCAAAAACAACAGCGAAAATGACCTCGTTTCATTGGGACCCACCGGCAGGCGCATTAAGTACATCCGCGAGACGCCCTCCAGCGCATTGTAATAGTGGGGGTAGCAATACCGAATGGAGATGACGCGCGTGGTGACATCGCTGCCGTTACTGCTTAAGCCCAAAAACTTGGTCAACCAACCCCGATAGGAAACTCGGTATTGCGCAAAGACCTCTGAGTCTGTTTGCTGCAAGTCCAGAAGCTGGGGATCAAACCAGCCCTGAATATCCCGATGGAGAAAGCCGTGAAACACGTCCATCGTGTTTTCGTTACAAACCGAGAAGTGGGCATTAAAATGCCCCGGAATCGGTACAGCCAACCAATCAGGATCCGTATATTCGGGAACCTCGGGCAGGGGAACCTGTTCCGCCAGACTTGCATCTTCTCCCGGAAACACCCAAATGATGCCGTACCGCTCGGCGACAGGGTAACTGCGAGCCTGGGCACAGGGCAACTTTTGGCCCGCCGGAAAGTAGGGAATGCCCACGCATTGGCCCGAACCATCAAACTCCCAACCGTGATAGGGACAGAGCAAATGCTCCCCTTGCACAGCTCCCTTATGCAGGGCCACGCCTTTGTGGGGGCAGGCGTCCTCTAGAGCATGGAGTTGGCCCTGGGCATCACGGAAGAGCGCGATCGCCTGCTGCCAAACCTTGACGGGCATGACCTCAGTCGCTTTGAGCTGTTTGGCCCAAGCGACGGGATACCAGTAGTTCGGATTAATTCCGACCTCCCTGACCTGATTCTGCACCGTTTGACCGGTTAACGTTGGAGTTAGTTGCATCCTAGACTCCTAGTTAAAATTTGTAACAATCGTTTGAGGTAGAATCATAGCAGACTTTCGCAAGGGAGCGTTAAATTCGTGTGACGTACGCCATAGTGACCCATTACCCCCAGAAAACTGCCGTCGATTCGCTGTAATGGGGTCTTTCCGTGGTCTAGAAACTGAGACTTTCCTGAGGACAGCGCCCACACCACCCCCTTGACATTAAGGTCGAAATATGAAGGATAATTTCCAATCAAGCTTCCCGAGACCTGTAAGCCCACCACTCAACCCAATAACTCACCCAATAACTCTATGTATCTACTGACACCCACCCTTTGGTTCCTTAGCGCCTTTGTCATTTCGAGCCTTGTGGAATATTGGATTCACCGCCTCATGCACGCCAATGCCAAGGTCGGCGAGCGCCACCGCGAGCATCACCGCCGCAATGAAGGCCAGGGCGTGATCTGGGAGTTTCTGGACTACGTCAAGGGCAGCGCGATCGCCATGATGCTGCCCTTTTTGGTTTCTGTCGAAGCGGGCGCGGCTTGGCTGATGGGTGCTCTCGTCTACGCGGCGTTCTCGGCCTACGCCCATCAACTCCAGCATGAGAACCCGACCAAATGCTTCTGGATGAAAATGCCGGTTCACTATGTCCATCACAAATACCAAATGTGGTATCACAACTTTGGTTTGGCGGTGGACTGGTGGGATCATGTCTTTGGCACGTATAAGGCGGTGGACT
>JBMYQW010000003.1:0-43853 GCA_049601735.1 Spirulinaceae cyanobacterium | reverse complement strand
CCGTTCCGTCTAAACTCCCTGAGGCTAGGATTTCACCGTCTGGGCTGAAATTCACTGCAACAACCACCCCGAAGTGCCCCTCTAGCGTCGCCAGTTCCTTACTATCCCAATTCCACAGCTTAACCGTTCCTTCATTACTCCCCAAGGCTAGGATTTCACCATCTGGGCTGAAATCCACTGCAACAGCAAAACCAGGATGACCCTCCAACGTCGCCAGCTCCTCACCATCCCGGTTCCATAGCTTAACCGTTCCGTCATAACTTGCTAAGGCTAGAATTTCACCGCCTGAGCTGAACGCCGCTGCAACAGCCGAATTAGAATAACCCTCCAGAGTCTCCAGTTCCTCACCATCCCGGTTCCATAGCTTAACCGTTCCGCCCCCACTTGCTAAGGCTAGGATTTCACCGTCTGGGCTGAACGCTACATCGGAAAATCTAGTTAAGCGTTTCGGTTGGAGACGTTGCTGTTCTCGAATGCCGTAAACAATCTCTCGCAAGTTAGCCGTAGCGAGTATCTTAGTTGTCGTTAGACTCTCGGGTGATTGTTTGATTTCTTTACCCAGCTTGACCGCAGTCAACAAAGCATCTAAACCCTGATGATTTAGATATTGGGCTTGCGACAAATTCGCCCGTGCAATAAACCCCTGTTCCCTCGCAATTTCGCGCTGCTCCTCCGCCTCCGCCTGCGCTGCCACAGCTTCAAGTTGGGCAACCTCCGCCTCTGCCGTCTTCAGTTCAGCCAACTGCCGCTGCCGCGCCTCTTCCCCCCTTGCCGCTACCGCCGCCTGCCGCTCCCGCTCCGCAACCAACCGCTGCTCCTTCTCGGCAATCCTAGCATTCACCGCCTTAGTGCGCGAAGCATCTGCATCCTTGCGTTTGCCCTCAGCAATGTTACGCAGCTTCTCCGCCTCCGCTTTTGCACGTAATGCTAAGGCGCTTTGCTTCTCAGCCAGCAACTGTTGTTTTTGAGCTTCAGCTTGGTTGTCTTCCGCCAACATTCGTTGTTTTTTTTCATCATCTCTTGCCTTTTCCGCACGTTCCTGCGCTGATTCCGCAGCTTGCCATTGCTGAAACGCAAACACCGCTAATGGTGCAGGTGCAACTAAAAACAAAATACCCAGGCTCACCGCAATCCGTCTAAGCTGCTTCCACCAATCTACTGGCACATACTGCCGCTGTTGCCGAACCCAAGCCTTATCAAACACCCGCCGATAAATCGTATTCCGCACCCGCAACTGCCCTGCCCGACTCACCACCACCCCTGCCAACTTGAGGTGTGACTTAATCAAAGACTGTTCCTCATCGATCACTGTCTTGCCCTGCCATGCTGCAAGATAAACATCCAGAACTGTTCCAACCCCCAATGCAGGCGATCTACCCAACATTGACGATCGCCGCCTCAACATATCTCGCACAAACTGCAAATTACTATCCCGATCGCTCATCTCCCCAAAAAACGTCGCCTGCACCACTGCCGCAACCGCCGCCTCCGTCCAAACCTCTCGCCCCGCCTGCACCAACGCCGCACACAACCGCTGCGTCAGATACGGATGCCCCCCCGTCCAGTCAAAGACCCACTGCAACACCCGTGGCCCCTGCGTCGCCCCCAGCCCCCGCGCCAACGGATACGCCTCCCCTAGCGAGAAATCCGTCAAATCCACACGCTGGCCAATATTAAACGGCGTCCGCTTCGGGTCACGGATCAAATCCGTCGGCGTCGCCACCCCCACCAACACAAACGACAAGCGCCGAAACTCCGGCTTCTGCGCCCGCGCCGTGTAAAGGAAGCGGATCGCCGCATAAAAATCATCCGTGAAGGCCAAGCTCAGGGTCGTGTCAATTTCATCCACAAACACCACCACCTGCGCCGCCACCTCCTGGAGCAACACTGTCTCAAAAAACAACGTCAACCGCTGCGTCAAGCCCAACTGTGGCTGCGCCTCCCACCAGTCGATCACATCTGTATCCAGATCCAACTGATCCTCAAACGTCGTCAGCAACCCCAGATACCATTCCTGCGCCGTCAACGTCGTGCCAAACTGCTGCAAATCAATCACGACCGGCACAATGCCCTCCGCCCGCAACTGCTCTGCCGTGCGCACCATCAAACTCGACTTACCCAACTGTCGCGGCGTCAGCACATAGGCAAAAATCGACTCCCGACAAAACACCAACAACTCCTCATCCGCTTGGCGGGGCAAATACACCCCACTGCCCGCCTGTACCGTGCCGCCAACGGTGTAGAATCCTGCATTACTCATGGTGTGTCTCCCCCTTAAGCCTTGTTCAATCGTTTACGAAAATATTGGGCATACAGTTCACAGCGTGGCTTCACCGCCTGGCTGCCCTCCTCGCGGCGCACTAACCCCGCCCCCCGCAACCGGAAAAAATCATGCTCATCGCCACAGCCCTTGCCCCGAATCACCTGCAATAAACATTGCACCAAGGCTTGCTGGTCATAGAGCCGGAAGAGGTGATACCGCAGATGATCCCCAAAGGGGCCGCGATCGTCCATCGCCGTGGCAAACAACGCCGCTACTGTTAGTTGCCCACTCGCCACCAAATACAACGCCCGCCGCACCAGATAGGGATGCCCACCGACCAAGTCGTAAAGCGCCTGACAGCCTGACCGATCCAAGGGTTGCCCATGGCGCTGATTCAGATCCACCACCTGAGCCAGGGCAAAATCCTCTAGATCCAACACCTGCCCCACATTGAACGGCGATTGGTTGAGATCCGCGATCAGTTGGTAGGGCTCCGTCGAAGTCACCAATGCCAAATCCAACCGCTTCCAAGCAGGCTTAATCGCCCGGCTATTGTGCCAACCCCGCAGCATCGAGAAAAAATCCGACCGAAACGCGGTGCCAAAGAGCCGATCCACCTCATCCATCACCAACACCAGCGGTTCCTTGACCGTCTTGAGCACATAGCGCCCCAGATAGCGCGTACAGTTCTGACTTTCCCCTAAAGACGATCGCCAGAACTGCTCCGGTTCATCCTCCAAGTCCAATTCATCGGCGAGGATCGTGCAAAACTGCTGATAAAAAATCTCGCTGTTCTCCAAGGCCGCTTGGGTAAACAACTGAAAATCCAAAAAGACGACCCGTTTACCCGCCTTGACCGCCGCAGCCATCACCCGCAACAACAATGAACTCTTGCCCATCTGCCGGGGGCCTTTGATCGTGATCGTCACCCCTGGCTGCTGGATAGTCTCCAGGGCGATCGCATCCTGCGGCCGCTCCACATAAAACTGCGACTCCACCGCCATCGTGCCCTCGGGCATCTCCAGCGACGCTGCCGGACGCGGCGGCGGCAACGCCGCAGGCGGTGCAGTTTGCAAGATACGCTGCTTCTGCTGGTTGGTATTAATCGGTAACTGTCCCCCTTGAATCGCCGCTTGCAACTCAGCAATCAGTTGCGTCGGCTCCGACCCCGGTTCCCAAAACGCCCAGTGGATCGGGTCAAGATAAGTATTCAACGGATAGGGGAAGGGCTCATGGTACGCCAACCGCACTGGCAGGATCTGGGGCTGCCCCGGTGTTTTGGCCGCCTGAGCCTGGGCAATTTCTAGCTCCGCTTGCACCATTTCACTGTGGAGCGAGGCCGCCGAGAGCAGGACAATCAGATAATCCGCCTGCTGAATCTCTTGGGTAATCCGTTCGAGCCAGGGCGTCCCCACCAACATGGTCTGATCAATAAAGACAGCATGATCCGGGCGCAATGCCTCATAAATCTGCAACGCCAACGCTTCATCGGGGCTCGCACTGCGCTTGTAGCTGATAAAGACCTTGCGGGCTGCCGTCTCCTGACGTGCTGGCTTCTGTTGCCGCTGCCGGAGCACAGGTGTTAAATGCTCCGGAATCGCTTCGAGTTCGATCGCATTACAGCCCAAATCAAAGGCACTCTCGATGGGGGTTCCCGCAAACAGCCCATCATAAAAACCAATCGCAAACTCCCGCGCAGCGCGATCGCCGATCTGCTGCTGCATCCCCACCACATAGTCCGCATGGGGGGCGATCGCATCCGCCTGAACCTGGGAATAACAGGCATTGAGCACCACACATTTCACCTGAAACTGTTTCCGCAGCGCCCGAAACAACCGCGCCAAAGCTGGGGACTTCACCAGCAACGCTTCGCCTGCATCATTGAGCACCGCCAAGCCATGCTCCCCACCCCCATGCCCCGCAAAATGGACAATGTCCGGTTGATGCTGCAACAGCGATCGCCGCAACTCCTTGGGGCGTAAGCCTTCTTCGACCTGGATTTGGAAGCGATCGCGATCGCGCGATCGTTCCCAGGCAGCTTTAATTTCCCGTACTTCTTCGCTCAGACGTAACGGCTGGGTATTGGCAGGATTCGCCGTAAGGATGAGGATACAGGTCATGGAGGTAGACAGCAGCTCTGGCGACAGCAACGAGAGTTGTACAGTTTTAAAGATAGGGAAAAAGCCCAGCGAGGGCAACTCATTCGCTGTCGTATCAAACTCCTCAACGAACCTGTTTAAGCAGAATCGAATGGGGGAGAAATAGCTATCTATGCGGAATTTTGCAATCTTTTTGTTACCCCTCCACAAACTTGCGATAAGACTCGCTCAACTCCTGCACTGCCAACTCATACAACTGTTGCCCATGCTCCGGCGTTGCCAGCGCCGGATTTGAGCCCATGCGCCCATCGGGGTAGTTGCGGCGAAAATCCGCGGCGCTGTAAATACTATGCCCACTGTTTACGGTCTCGCTCAACGGGGCAGTTTTGATGTGCTCTGGATAAGCATATTGAGTCAGGGCAACCTCACTGGGGGTGGCGTGAGACCCCTCCTGACTGCCGTAGAGTGCTTTCGCCTTTTGGTAGACCGAACGACACATAAACCAATTGGCGACTTTGCACTGGACGCGATCGCTCCCCGGAACGCCCAACTGCCCGAGATGGTGATAGGTCTCAGCAAAGGCCGCCTTGAGCGTGGCGATATTACCGCCGTGACCATTGACAAAGAAAAACTGTCGAAACCCCGCTTGAGCCAGCGAACTGACCGAATCCACAATCACCTGAATCAGCGTGCTCGGGCGCAAGCTCATCGACCCCGGAAACGCCAGATGGTGCAGCGCCATACCCACATTAATTGTTGGGGCAACCAAGGTATCGAGCTGCTCATCCATCCCCCAAGCCACCACCTCCGCACAGATTGCATCCGTGCCAATGAGCCCCGTCGGCCCATGCTGTTCCGTGGAGCCGATCGGCACAATGATGCCCTGCGATCGCCCTAGGTAGGCTTCAACTTCGGGCCAGGTGGCAAGTTGTAAACGCATGATGAGTCCTTGGAATCTGCTGGGAGAGATGAGTCAATTTCGGTATACTCCACTTTAGCAAGGGGCTTGGTGTCTGGGTTAAGTCCGCATCACCCGCCTGCTCAAGCTCAGAATCACTTCAGTGGAGCGATGGTGCTCTGCACATCGTGTTACGCTTAATATTCTTTTTGACGCTATGCCGGATAAACATGACCGCCCTTTCTCGTCAACCGTATCAACGTTATGCTGCTGTGACCCTAATGGGGGTTATGGTCACGCTGCTGGTGACCGCCTGCGGCGAGAGCCAGGTTGCCCAATGCAATAAGCTCATTGAGGTAATCAATAAAGGTCAAGAGGTTGACCAAGATTTTGAAGAAGATTTAGCTGGATTTGAAGGAATTGAGAAAATCGAAGAGTTCAAAGTAGTTGCTCAAAAAATATCAAACACGTTTAGTACAATCGAAGAAGAGATTAATTCCCACCTCGAAGATGTTGAAGCTATTCAACTCTCTGATGAAGAGCTAGTTGCATATCAAGAGTCTTACATACAAGAAGTCGATTCTTATGCCAGCTTGATGCGTGAAACATCCAATCTTTTTGGCGAAGTTGATGATTTAGAAGTCAAATCAGATGGCGATTTAACTCCTGAGAATGCCCAAAAGATTATGGATCTAGCTGCCAACTTTGAGGAGCTAGACTTTGAGATTAGTCTGCAAGCATCTAACCAACGGTTCATTGCGTTGAATAGCGACATTAATACCTACTGCGGCGTCAATCCTGATACAGAAGATGGAGAGGGTGAATAGCTCTCGATAGTCACGTAACAATGCTTATCTCCCTGATGCCGCGAGACCTTTCCCCTGAATCTTTTTCGCCCTACGGCCAGGTCATTTATCCGACGCCGGATGGCAAGCTCTGCGATCGCACCGATGCACAACTCGACTTGTCCCAGGGAACCCCCCGGTTTTATCTGATGCAGCTAGAGCACCGGGGCTTAAGATTTAGCCGCATCACCCGCCATCAATACTGTACGCAATGCTTGGGGGCGATCGGCGGGGAGGATTGGTATTTAGGGGTTGCCCCGCCCTCAACCGAGTTCCAGCCCGCTCCAGATGCGATCCAGGTATTCCACATGACTGGCCCCTGTTTCATCAAGCTCCATAAAGGAACTTGGCACGCTGGCCCCTATTTTGAAGCGGCTCGCTTAACTTTTTATAATTTGGAATTGAGCGATACGAATTTAGTCGATCATACGACTCACGATTTTCAGCGATCAACACAGCCGTTTGAATTTGTGATTGAGTTTTCATCATCGCTCTGATGCCCTACAGAATCTGATGCCCTCCAGAATATGTTATGCCCCATACGATTGTTACTGAGACTTGCGAAGGCGTTGCCGACTGTGTTGCTGCCTGTCCTGTTGCCTGTATTCATCCCGGCTCGAGCAAAAATCGCCACGGACACGACTGGTATTGGATCGACTTTGCCACCTGTATTGACTGCGGTATTTGTTTACAAGTCTGTCCGATAGAGGGGGCAATCTTAACTGAAGAGCGTCCTGACTTGCAGCAGACGTCTTAACCCTTGCTTTGGCTTGCTATGGCAATTCGACTCCAATCTCAATGGCCACCCGTCCAATGGACGACTGACGCACCGCTCACCACAGCCTTGCCCCGTGGGACAGGGTGGCAATGGCAGAGCTTTCAATGGGGCTTGCTACTCTTGTTCGTCTGGCCGATGGTGGGGGGGATTTTGCTCGGTGTTGCCAAGTTGGGCTTGATCAAACGCTTCTGGGCCCGGTGGTCGAGTCATCCGCTGGTGCAGTTATGGGGGGTTTTGTTTCTGTTGATGCTCGGTGCATCGATGCTAGCGATCGCTCCCCTCGAAGCCCTTTTGGGCATGGCGAATCTGATCCCCTTTGGCCTGTTGGTTACGGTCTTGGTCTACCTCCTGCGGACGCCAGCACAACTACGACGCCTGAGCCGGATTTTGGTTCTGGCAGCTTTACCGATGCTGCTCTTGGGCTTCGGCCAACTGTTTGGTAATTGGTCAACGCCAGAAGGATGGGAGGCATTTTGGGGCTGGTCGCTGGTGGCGGGAGGCAACCCGCCCGGACGCATGGCGGCCATGCTGATGTACGCCAACCTCCTTTCCTGCTATCTGCTCGTTATAGGCTGCTTAACCACAGGACTCTGGCTGGAGGTCTATCGGCAATGGCGACAGCAGCCGACGCCCGCCCTGAGCTGGCAATTGGGCAGCTGGACTTTAGCCCTGCTGGGGCTGGGGCTGGGGGTATTCTTGACCCATTCTCGCAATGCTTGGGGGCTGGCGATCGTGGCTTTCCTGAGTCTTTGTGCCTATGTGGGCTGGCTTTGGCTCATTGCCCTGGTCGGTGTTGGCATTGGGGTTGTGGCCTGGGCCACTTGGCTCCCCGCTTGGGGAGGCAATATTCTGCGCCAGATTGTACCCTACCTGATCTGGGGTCGCCTCTCTGGTGAGATGTACCCCGATGAGCAAACGGAAATTCTGCGATCGGTGCAATGGCGCTTCTGCTGGCAACTGATTCAGGAGCGCCCCTGGACGGGCTGGGGGTTGCGGAGCTTTGAACCCCTCTATAACTACGGTGAACACGCCATCACCCATTTCCATTGGATCGCGCATCCCCATAATCTGCTGGTGATGCTGGGGGCAGAACTGGGCCTGCCCCTGACGCTGGCGCTCTGTGTTTGGGTCGCCGCTTGCTTACTGCCGCTGGTGCGCCGCTTCCACCGCTTCCCGGAGCGCGATCGCCCCCTGCTCTTTAGCTACCTACTGGCCTTCGGGATGGTCTTTGGCTTTAACTTACTCGATGTGTCGCTGTTTGATTTTCGCACTAACTTTTTGGGCTGGCTGCTGCTCGGGGCGATCGCGGGTGTGGGGCGGAGCAACCCAGGTTCGTCTGTAGATTCTTAGGTCGTTTCTCCTGATAGCTGTGATGGTTGCCACAGGAGTTGAGCGGATTTTGACGTTCTATGAGCAGGCTGACGAGCTCTCCGATGAATATTTTGATCCGGACTATTTTGGAACTTCTATCAATGATTAAACCCAGGTTGAGCAAGACCCCTCGACAGTATCTCCCAGAAGCGATCGCAATATTTTGGGTCACATTTTTTTTTGTGTTGAGTTCACTTCACCCCTATCACGTTAATGGTGATGTTGGCTTGATTATTAAATCAGTACAGCAATTTGTCGATAATAAATCTCCTTTTCTGCAGATCATCTCTTCTCCGAACCCGAATGACCTCACCCAAAATATTGAAACCTGGATCGCCTGGTTTCCACCTGGCATTGCTATAGCATTTTACCCACTTATGGCGATCGGTCTACCCATTGCTATTGCCACTAAGCTGACAGCCTATGGATTAATAATGAGTGGTTGTTTGGGGTGGCTGCAACTGGGCAAACGCTTTCGCTTGCCAACATTAGCCCTGGTCATCGCTGCTTGTACCCTTCCGCTCTACTCGCTCACAGTGAGCGGCGCTATTAAACTTGAATCCGGCGATATTTTGCCCTTTAGCATTGTTCCTTGGCTCTACATCTATGCCTTCGAACTGGGTCAAAACTATTTGCCAAAAACCCATCGTTCTAACTCGGTTTTATACTGGCGATGTTGTGGCCTAGGTCTGCTGCTGGGCTCAATCTATTGGTTGAAATATTCAGCATTTTTAGCAGCTTGCAGTGTGTCATTCTATTTATTTTTTGAGATTGTCTGGGGTACAGGTCAAGCAAACTTGACTACTCTTGAAAAAATAAAGCTCTTACTGATTGGGGCGATCGCCTTTGCGATCGCCCCGCTTATGTTGTCACTAATTAATCAACACTTTACGCAAACAGTGAACTATGTTGAACAAATCAATCAGTCTAAAGATCTAGTTTCTCCCAATCACCCCATGGGAGGATGGACGCCAATATTTTTTCTTGCCGCACCGGGTGTCGCCGCCTTTCAATTCAGCCTATTTTTGAAACACTTTATCTTTTATAGTGACAGTTGGCTGCCCTTTTTTCGTGATTTAGAGCCTAAGCAACGTACAATCCCGCTAGGCATAGCTTGCTTGCCCATTAGTGCGCTCGTCTTGGCACTAGTGTATCAGGTGCGAAAAATCTGTACCAGTAGTGTGTGGATATTCAGTCTCTGTGTCGGCTTTTTACCTTTTTTTCCACTCGTCTATTTATCTCACAGTCTTGACCTGAATTTTTTGGTCATGGAACCACGCTATGCGATGAGCCATTTTATTGTCGTCGAATTACTCTGCTTGAAATGGCTAGTTTCACAATTGAGTTTTGCTTCTCAGCGAATCGACTTTACTGCTAAGAGAATACGGGCGTTGATTATTTTACTTGTTTTAGTTGTGTTACCCAGCCTCTTTCATGGGGGATATTTCTTGAAGGAACAGATTTGGGATAGACGCCAAATCCCTCACTATACAACTACAGCTAAAGACCTATATGTTCCCTCGTTCTCGCGAGTGAATAGTCGCGCCATTGTACAAGCCATTACCCAAACCCAAAAATCGGCTCAAGACGTTGTAGTCCTTGCTCTTCTCAGTCCTGCTGATGCGTGGTTGGAAATTGACCAGCGTCCTCTTGTCTTATCTTATGGCTTAGATGGTGTATTTACTCATACCCATGACGTCGGTGTTCTTAACATCAAATCAACGCAACCATTCCGCACTGCCAAACCCCTACGTGTGACGCTTGTGGTAGCGCGTGAGTTGATCGACGAGCCGAACCTATTATCACAGCTGCAAAACCGTTTCCCTCAAGCCACGGCATGGCATCCCGTCACTGATATTGAACTTGATATTGCAGAAGTGGGAATCTACTATGCTGATTTGTACTGAATGGGGCTAGATGCTGTCATTGTTTTTGTACAAAACCCTTGCTATGAATGACTTACAGCCCCTAGAGTATTTTCCCTACATCTACTGCTTGAAGAGACCGCAGCAATCTTCCCAACTTGGCTACAGTTAATGAAGCAGTATGGTATCAGTGGCAAGCGATCGCATGATATCCGGTTAGTCGCAGTGATGTTGGCAGCGGGAGTGGAGCGGGTGTTGACGTTGAATCCTCAGGATTTTCGGGGTTTGCCGGAGATTGAGGCGGTGCATCCGCTAGAAGTACAACCATGAATCAATCTTTTTCATACAAAGGCTATACTGCTGACACTGAATTTAGCTTAGAGGACAATTGTTTTATTGGTCATATTTCGGGCATTAAAGATATTTTGGGTTTTCACGGGGAAACCATGTCTGAATTGCAGCTTGCGTTTGAGGAGGCTGTTGATGATTATTTAGAAGTGTGCGATCGTCTTCAAGAGTCCCCACAACCTCGGCGAGTTATGTAAAACTCAGAAGTGGTGGGCGATGCCCATCCTACACCTGCAATCTAGCACGATCGCCAAAATGTCTCGAACCCTAACCTTGCAAGTTCCTGATACCCTGTATCACCGACTCGTCGATACCGCTAGAGCGACCAAACGCCCTCTAGACGAGATTATGATGCGAGTTTTAGAGGTCGGCAGTCCTCCAATTTGGACAGATATTCCTGAAGAATTTCAAGCTGATCTCGCTGCTTTGGACAAAATGGAAGATGAGGCATTGTGGAAAATTGTCTATGGTCAAATGCCCAAAGAGTTGGCAGAACGAGCAACTGAATTGTTGGAATTTACCGATCGCGCATTAACCGTTAATGAGCAGCAGGAATTAAATGAACTGCAAACTGAGAGCGATCGCTTCATGCTCTGCAAAGCTCAAGCGTCTGCCATCTTGAGCTGGCGGGGTCATCGCGTTCCCAAGCCTCAGTAATCATGCCTAACTATATTCCTGTTGCATCGCAGCACGTCGGCGTTGGGCAAGTGAAGGTTGGCATCCTCCTCGTGATTGAGCGCGATCGCCTTCAAAAATCTACAAAATCTCAGCAAGTTGTGTGAAATTTAGAAGTGGTGGGCAATGCCCACCCTACACCTCATACCAAATGATATAAAATGTCTAAAAAGAGAAATTCAATTGAAGATTTTGGTGTTGCGGAAGATGTTTCAAACCATCTTCTCTATCAGTCATTTCTGCATATTCATGAGGCCGCAAATGCCGCAGTAGCCAATGACATTTTTGGTGAAAAAATATGGTCAATTGAGCCAGATTCGTCATGGAAATCTCCTCCAATCCCAAACAATCTTGCCGACTGGTTACAATGCCAGGATGAGATCATTGATAATGCCATTGATCCAAAAACGGCAACTCTTTTATCTGATGCATGGTATTCTGCTTTGGATAGTGCTTTGAGATCAGGACGAAAACTAGAGAAAAACAGAAAACTCACTTCGACAACTGACATTGTTAGTTACTCAATCAATCTAACGGTTTGCTTAGAGTCAGTTTTGAATCGATACATTTTCTTTCTCAAAGAAACTGGGCAACTACCGCCTGAGCACTACAACATGATCGACCGTTCTGAAATTATGCCGAAACTTTTATTTTGCTTTAAAGACCAAATCTCGGACGGAGTTATAAAAATCAATCGAATAAAGCAATTAGTTTCAATGAGAAATCGCTCTGTTCATTATCGCACTGATAGTTATATTGCTCTCAACCCTTCTATTGAAGATTTGATAGGAATATGGAATCAAGTTGGAAGTGTATTTTCCCTCATCCCTGGAGAACCTAGCGAAGAATATTTACAATATCTGGTACGAAAATTTGTAGAGCAATGGATTGATTACCCTAAATCAGCCCAGAAAATTACTCTTCACTCCCGGATAAAACGCCAAATCCAACACTTGATTCACTCCATACAAACAATCTACCAGAAACGTCGCCAACCCCAACCCCGTCTCCCTTCTCGTCCCAATATCTGCAAAGAAAAGCAACAATCCCCAGATATCAGCCCAGCGGAGTCTTATCGTAATGGGACTGAGTGACGTTTAAGAAACCCTGATGATGAGCGACTCCACGATTGAATCGGTCTTGCACGAAGACCGCCGCTTCGCCCCTCCTGCTGACTTTGCTGCCAACGCGGCGATCGGCAGCATGGAGCAATATAAAGCTGTTTATGAAAAAGCCGCCGCTGACCCCGCTGCCTTTTGGGCGGAACTGGCAGAGCAAGAGCTGGACTGGTTTGAGAAATGGGACACCGTCCTGGACTGGCAACCACCCCACGCCAAGTGGTTCGTCGGGGGCAAAATCAACATTACCTATAACTGTCTCGACCGTCATCTCAAGACCGAGCGTCGGGACAAGACGGCGATCATTTGGGAAGGCGAACCCGGCGACACCGTCACCCTGACCTATGCCGAACTGCACCGCGAAGTGTGCAAAATGGCCAACGTCTTCAAGGATATGGGGGTGAAAAAGGGCGATCGCGTGGGGATTTATATGCCCATGGTTCCCGAAGCCGCGATCGCGATGTTGGCCTGTGCCCGGATTGGTGCGCCCCATAGCGTGGTGTTTGGCGGTTTCAGTGCAGAAGCGTTGAAGACCCGCTTACTCGATGCTGAAGCCAAGTTGGTCGTAACTGCTGATGGTGGTTTCCGCAAGGATAAAACCATCCCCCTCAAACCTGCTGTTGATGAAGCCCTCCAGGATAACGGTGTGCCGTCGGTGGACAATGTTCTCGTGATTCAGCGCACCAAGGAAGCCGTGGAGATGGTGGACGGGCGCGACCATTGGTGGCATGACCTCCAGCCCAACGCCTCGGCTGATTGTGAACCGGAACCGATGGACAGCGAAGATATGCTCTTCATCCTCTACACCAGCGGCACGACCGGGAAACCCAAGGGCGTGGTGCATACCACCGGCGGCTACAACCTCTACACCCACATGACCTGTAAATGGACGTTGGATCTCAAGGATTCCGATATCTATTGGTGTACGGCGGATGTGGGCTGGATTACTGGCCATAGTTACATCGTCTATGGCCCCCTCTCCAACGGCGCGACAAGCCTGATGTATGAAGGGGTTCCCCGTCCCTCCAACCCTGGTTG
This sequence comes from Spirulinaceae cyanobacterium, assembly GCA_049601735.1. Taxonomy (GTDB): domain Bacteria; phylum Cyanobacteriota; class Cyanobacteriia; order Cyanobacteriales; family Spirulinaceae; genus SIO3F2. The sequence continues at coordinate 30,555 of JBMYQW010000003.1, read as the reverse complement.
CTTCTGGGATGTGGTCGAGAAATATAAGGTGACGATCTTCTACACCGCTCCCACCGCGATTCGTGCTTTTATCAAGATGGGTGCAGACCTGCCCAATGCCCGCGATCTCACCTCCCTGCGTTTATTGGGAACCGTAGGCGAACCCATCAATCCCGAAGCCTGGATGTGGTATCACAAGGTCATCGGTGGCGAACGTTGCCCGATTATTGACACCTGGTGGCAAACAGAAACGGGGGGCTTTATGCTCACGCCGCTGCCCGGTGCAACGCCCACAAAGCCGGGTTCTGCAACCTATCCTTTCCCTGGCATCCTTGCTGATGTGGTGGATATGGATGGCAACCCGGTTGGGGAGAAAGAGGGGGGCTATCTCGTCATCAAGCATCCCTGGCCCAGCATGATTCGCACGGTTTATGGCGATGACGATCGCTTTAAACGGACTTATTGGGATGCGGTTAAACCCAAAGATGGTCAGCAGTTCTATTTTGCGGGGGATGGCGCACGCAAGGATGAGGATGGTTACTTCTGGGTGATGGGTCGCATCGATGATGTGATTAACGTCTCTGGTCACCGCCTGGGCACGATGGAAATTGAGTCGGCGTTAGTGTCGCACCCTTCTGTGGCGGAGGCGGCGGTGGTCGGTCGTCCCGATGATCTCAAGGGGGAGGATATCTTTGCGTTTGTCACCCTGGAGGGCAGCCTCGAAGGCAGTGATGAGTTGCTCAAGGATCTCAAGCAGCACGTGGGTCACGAGATTGGCGCGATCGCGCGGCCGGGAGATATTCGCTTTACGGATGTGTTGCCCAAGACGCGATCGGGCAAGATCATGCGCCGTCTGTTGCGGAAGCTGGCCGCCGGGGAAGATGTGTCGGGTGACACCTCAACCATGGCGGATGTTTCGGTGTTGGATAAGTTGCGGGGGGGATCGTAGGATTTCATCCCAAATTTGGGTGTGTGCCGTGTCCACTATCTTGAGCGCACGGCACACGTTGGCATAAAAAATCAATGTTGCTAACGTTGAAAATATCATTTAGATTTATGCACAGGACTAAATTTAGAGATCAGCATAATGAACTCTCCATCTCACCCCAACCAATTCACTAACCCTTTTCGTCCTGGAGCCGGTCATACACCACCGTACCTTGCAGGTCGGCAGGCCGAAACTGAGGAATTTAAACGTTTGCTCCAACAGGATATTATTCTGGAGAATATGATTCTGACAGGGTTAAGAGGGGTGGGGAAAACGGTTCTCTCGGATGCTTTAAAACCAATTGCTGTATCCTCAGGCTGGCGATGGGTAGGGACTGATCTGTCTGAATCAGCAAGTGTAAGTGAAAACAATATTGCCTTACGTCTGATCACAGACCTTGCAGTTGTCACATCTGCTTATAAAGTGTCTGAGCGTACATCACAAAGTATTGGATTTAATCCAACGGAGCAAAGGCAATCAATCAATCTTGATTACAATATATTAATGCACTTGTATGATTCAACACCTGGTTTGGCATCAGATAAGTTGAAGTATGTATTAGAGTTTGCATGGGAAATTATTAAAGATACGGATAAACGAGGTCTTATTTTTGCTTATGATGAGGCCCAGAATCTCTCAGATCATGCCGAGAAAGAGCAATATCCTACATCTTTACTATTGGATGTTTTTCAATCTATTCAAAAAAAGAATATTCCTTTCATGCTGGTTTTAGTCGGATTACCTACTCTGTTTCCAAGACTGGTTGAGGCACGAACATTTGCAGAAAGAATGTTTCGTGTCCTTTTTCTTGATAAGTTAACGGATAAAGATAGCAGAGATGCAATTCTCAAACCCATCGAAGCTACTGGATGCCCAATCGTCATGAATGATGAATCGGTTGAGTTGATCATCAAAGTCTCAGGTGGATATCCTTACTTCATACAATTTTTGTGCCGTGAAGCGTATGATTCATTTCTCCAGGGTAATCAATCAGTCCCTGTTGATGAAATTACACGTAAATTAGATAATGACTTTTTCTCAGGTCGATGGGCAAGAGCAACAGATCGTCAAAGAGAGTTACTAACTGTCATTGCAAAGCTAGATAATTCGGAGAGAGAGTTCACCGCCCGCGAAGTATCTGAGAAGTCCAATGAAGTTCTAGAAAAACCATTTAGCCCTAGCCATGTCAGTCAAATGCTAGGCACTTTAACTAATGCTGGCTTAACCTACAAAAATAGATATGGAAAGTACTCCTTTGCAGTTCCTTTACTCAACCGATTCATATTAAGGCAAGCAACTCGAAACCTGTAAAACTCATTGAATGATTCCATTCACCACCTACAAAGCGATCGCGGATGTTATTCAAGAGTTTGGCATTCTGTACACAGACGCTGATTTCATCCAACCCACCGCATTTACGATCAGTGACTATGTTCGTGCCGAGTTAGAGTTTAGCCGCACTGAAGTCGTTGTCGAAAACTCAGAAGCCGCGATTTGTGAGGCGTTTATTTACCCGATCCTGTGCGAGGTGTGGAAGCAATATTAAAGATTCACTCATGTTGTGGAGCCATCGAACGGTGCGTGTCGATGAGCAGCTTTCCGGCCAACCGGATTATTTGGTGGCACGGCGATCGCCCCTCGGCAAAGTCATTTTAGAGCGACCGTGTTTTGCAGTGGTGGAAGCCAAACAGGACAATTTCACCGTCGGTTGGGGCCAATGTGCCGCAGAATTAGTCGCCCTTCAACGGCTGAATGATTCGACAGAAACCACCCTATTTGGCATGGTTGCCAATGCAAATCGCTGGGAGTTTGCCCAATTTCAGGGGCAACAATTCACTAAAAATCAAACGGGCTACAACATTGAAAATTTAGATGCTTTATTTGGTGCGGTGGCCTATGTGTTTGAGCAATGTGCAGCCCAAGCACAAGGAGATGCTCCGCCTGCTACTGAATCAACAACGGTAAAATAAAGCAGTCGTCTCTCTCTTCAACACGATGGTTGTCGCGCAAGCTCCTCCAATCACGCTAGAGCAGTTTCTCACACAGCCTGAAACTGAGCCTGCGAGTGAATACATTGATGGGGAAATTATCCAAAAGCCGATGCCGAAGGGGCGACATAGCCGTTTGCAGGGCAAGCTCTGTGCAGTCATTAATCAAGTGACGGAAGATGCTGAGTTTGCCTATGTTTTTCCGGAGTTGCGTTGCACTTGTGGGGGACGGTCTTTGGTTCCTGATGTGGTGGTGTTTCGGTGGGAACGAATTCCGTTCACGGCAGAGGGAGCTGTACCGGATCGGTTTGAGTTAGCACCGGACTGGACGGTGGAAATCCTCTCACCTGATCAGTCTCCCAACCGTGTGATCGGTAATATCTTGCACCTCATCAGTGCGGGCTGTTCGTTGGGGTGGTTCATTGATCCTGGTGATGGCAGTGTTTTAGTGTTTGAACCAGGGAAAGCACCGCAGTTGCTCAAAGGGTCGGCTATTTTGCCTGTTTTGCAGGGGATGGAATTGGAGCTGATGGTGGAGCAGGTGTTTGGCTGGTTAGTAATGGGGAAAAAGTCATGACCACAAAAGTTAAGCAAGTTCGCTGGACAGTCCAAGACCTGGAGGGTCTACCCGAAAATGGCAATCGCTACGAAATCATTGATGGAGAGTTATTCATGACCAGAGCACCCCATTGGGATCATCAGGATGTGGCTGGGGTGATTTATCTGGCTCTGCGCAGTTGGTCACGGCAGAGTGGTTTGGGGCAAGCGTCGTTTACACCGGGGATTATTTTCACTGAGAGCGATAATGTGATTCCGGATGTGGTGTGGGTGAGCAATGCACGTCTGGCACAGCTTTTGGATGAGGCGGGGCATTTGACGGGTGCGCCGGAGTTGGTGGTGGAGGTGTTGTCGTTGTCGGAAAAGGACAAGAAGCGAGACAGGGAAACGAAGTTGAAGCTCTATTCGGTGCAGGGGGTGCGGGAATATTGGATCGTAGATCGGGAGCAGAAGTCGGTTGAGATGTATCGACGGGAGCAGGGAATTTTGGTGAAGGCGATGACGTTGTTTGAGGCGGATGATTTAACGAGTCCGTTATTGCCTGGATTTAGTGGTGAGATTGGGGCATTTTTTGCATAGTTCTATATTCAATACTAATCAATAAATCGAAATATAGTCCTTTTCAGTTGTCCATCCAAATGTCTGAATCATGGATATCTTTCAAGATCCTAATCTTACCAAAAAGTACATAACACATCTTAATCATTACGCATTCACTCAGTTTGTTACTGAATTATTTAATCAAGATCTGCTTGAACAAGGAATGACAGAGTTTCGACCATTTCCAGATATTGGAGATGATACATTCTATCAGCCATATCTTGATTCATATGGAGAGTCAATCCACCGAGTATTTTTGATTCACACACCTCCTCTAGAGCTATTCGATCCAACGCGAGAATTTAATATCGATGACCCTATCCTACTTAATCGTCTCGCAAGAATTCGTAACCATTACAAAAATTGTATTGGCAGATGGGGTAAGGTTGATCCGTATCTAGAGAAAGATGATGCATTGAAAACTGTGGGTTTCCTCCTAAACATTGCAGATATAGACCAATTGGCCTATCAAGATTTTTTGTTTCCTGCTTATAAAAGAGTCAAGAAATTCTGTGGACTAAAAAAGCCATATACTTTACTTGGAAGTGCTGATTCATTTGTTGAGAAAAGTCCGACCAGTACGGGCGTTGCTCTAGAGAGGACTCTAAGGAAAATAGACGGTATTAGCATTTTAATTGACAATAATGGAATCAAAGTTAGAGAGTTCAGCAATGAGCGTTGGCTGGGAAGTGGAGTTGTCAAGAGTACACGTTCTCCATATGAACCCATCTTCTTGAACAAGGCAATTCATGGACGGTCAATTCTTTGTGCTTTTGAATCTCTTTTGAACTCTGAACCATCAGAATCTGAATTAGAAGATTTCCTTGTAACTTATTATAAAGATGTATTTGGATATAAGTACGATAGAATCGAAGCACAGCTATGGCTTCGATTTCCTGATCTAGATATATCTGGGAAGGATCGGAGACTTGATGTATTTCTTAGAAATAGCGTGAGTAATGACTGGGAATTGTTTGAAATTAAGCGGCCAATTCGCCTCACACGAACTTATCGGGATGCACCAACATTTTCTAGTGAGGTACATCATTCGATTCAGCAAGTCAAAAACTATGCGAGAATTCTTTCAAAGGATGAGGTAAAGAAACACTTTGTCAAGCAAGGTATTGAATACTTTGAACCATGTCTGAATCTTGTGGTTGGTCGGACACCCCAAATGCCTCATGAACAATTTCGATGGCTACAATCATCTGGTGATAGCTCAGTTAAAATACTGACATTTGACAATTTAGTTTCGGAATTGAAATGTAGGTTGAGTGAACGTTATGCCATGCTCAAGGATATGTATGTCTAGATGGCATTGCATTATTTAGAGAAAATAAGTTGTATCTTTATAACAGAGATCAAGAATTAGAATGAGCACAAATGATCAACTCTAAACTTTTGAGAAAGTCAGAAATACTGCCTGAATCTTTACAGACTGAAGCCCTTCACTATGTTGAGTTTCTGATTGAGAAGTATGCTAAATCTGCTTCTCCAGATTCCAAGCCCCGAAAAAAACGGAAAGCTGGATTGCTTGAAGGTAAGATTCATATGTCGGATGACTTTGATGCACCGCTAGAAGAGTTACAAGAATATATGTAGATGCTTCTAGACACTCATATTCTGTTGTATTTTCTCAATAATGACCGTAGATCATCTGACAGTATAAAATTACTAATTGAAGAGATAGGTGATGTGTTTGTTAGTGTGATCTCACTTTGGGAAATCGCCATCAAACATTCAATTGGCAAGCTAAGTCTTGACTTTGAACTTCGGGAACTCCCCGGATTTCTAGAACAGCTTGAGATTCAAATATTGCCTCTTACCTTTACCGATATTGAGCAGTTCTCTACACTTCCCTTCCACCATCGTGATCCCTGTGACCGGATGTTGATTGCGCAGGCGATCGCCCGTTCTCTCGTCGTTGTGAGCGCAGATCCTGCGTTTGAGGCTTACCCTGTGCAGCGTATTTGGGACGAGGCATGAAACGGTTGGCGATCGCTACAATGGAACCCAAGCCCGCTCACGCCGCCAACCGATGTACCAATTCACCGAAAAATACATCAACCCCTTTACCGACTACGGTTTCAAAAAGCTCTTTGGTGAAGAACCCAACAAAGACCTGCTCCTAGACTTTCTTAACGAACTCCTCAAAGACGAGCAGGGCGAAATCAAGTCGATCACCTACATCAAAAACGAGCAACTGGGCAGCACAGGCATCGATCGCAAAGCTATTTTTGACTTGTATTGCGAAAACGAGCAGGGGGAGAAGTTTATTGTCGAGTTGCAGAAGTCCAAGCAGAACTTCTTCAAAGATCGCACCGTATACTACGCCACCTTCCCGATTCAGGAGCAAGCCCAAAAAGGGACATGGAACTACCAGCTCAAAGCCGTTTATGCGATCGCCCTCCTTGACTTTGTATTTGAGGAAGACAAAGACGATCCCGAGAAATATCGCTACGACGTGAAGCTCACCGATACCGACACCTGCAAGGTGTTTTACGACAAACTCACCTTCATCTATCTCGAAATGCCCAAGTTCACCAAAACCCTGGATGAGCTAGAAACCCGCTTTGAGAAATGGCTCTACGTCTTGCGCAACTTGCCCCGTATTCAAGAAATCCCCGCATTGCTCCAAGAAGCCGTTTTTGAGAAACTCTTTACCGTTGCCGAGATCGCCCAATTTACCCCTGAGCAAGTTCGTTCTTACGAAGACAGCTTGAAATATTACCGAGACTTGCAAAACTCGATCGATACGGCACGGCAAGAAGGCCGGGAGGAAGGCCGAGAGGAAGGCCGGGAAGAAGGCATTCAACAAGTGGCGATCGCTCTGCTCCAGCAGGGCCTCAGCGATGACCTGATCCAAACGGCTACGGGTTTAACGCCCGAGCAAATTCAACGCCTGAAATAGTGGCAAGCTCAGGCTTTTGGGCTATCTTGAGGGGAGTGGATGAGCGATTGAGAGAGGTTTTATGTTCCGTCGGTTTGCGATCGCGCTCTTGAGCGCCCCCTTGAGTCTGATTAGTCTTATGCCGCCGAGTCTGGCCCAACTCACCACACGGCAGGTCACACCACCGGACGTGCGCGGCCATTGGGCGGCACAATGCCTCAAGCAGATGGTGCACCAGGATGTGATTCAACCCTTCCCGGACAAAACCTTTCGCGCCTACGTGCCCATGACGCGGGGGGAATTTGCTGATGTGCTCAGTCGGGCTTTTCCCGAAATGCCCGTAGTGCGGGTCTTTGATGGCAATGAATTTGTGGATGTGCCCGCCAACTATTGGGCTCTGCTAGACATTGAATATGCTTACGAGACCAACTTTCTCTCCGGCTATCCCGATCGCTCCTTCCAGCCCAGCGAAAATGTCTCTCGATTAGAGGTGATTTTGGCGATCGCCTCCGGGCTCGGGCTCGTTCGAGTTGCCGTGCCACCCCCGCTCCCTGCCAATCCTAGCCCTGCGCCCAATCGCAACCTGCTGCCCCCCCAAGCCAACCCCTTTGAACTCAATCTTGCTCCCCTCCCCCAAGATCCCGGAACCCTCCTTCAGGGAACGTTTGCCGACTCCGCAGCAATCCCGCCCTATGCGCGTCCAGCGGTTGCTGCCGCGATCCATGAAGGGCTGGTGGTGAACTTCCCCTATCCGGCGATTCTACGTCCCCAACAACCGGCCAGTCGCGGTGATGTGGCCGCCTTTCTCTGTCAGGCAACCGGCAGTCCGGGTTTGGTGCCGCCCCTCTATCAAGTGCGATCGCAACCCGCGAATCTTAACGGACTCTCCCCCCTCTTTCCCCAGCAGCCGTTCTAAGGTGATTTCAACCAAGGTTTAGCCAAGAAATAACTGGTCACCGACTTCGCATCCATACTCATCGGCTCATTGCGAACTGTTTCTTCAAACGCTGAGGGGCGCATCAGCACCACCTCAATGTCTTCGTCTTCATCTTGGCTCGGAGGAACTGCCAGCTTTTCTAGATCCTGGGCCAAGAACGCATAGATATATTCATCCGAATAGCCCGGTGCAAGGGGAAACTGCCCCAGGTTGCGCCATTGGCTGGCGCGGTAGCCCGTTTCTTCTTGGATCTCGCGCGCGATCGTGGCGGCGGGGTCTTCACCGGGCTCCACTGTACCCGCCGGAAACTCCAGCAAGCGCCCCTGGACCGCAAAGCGATATTGCCGCACCAGCACCAACTCCCCGTCGGTTGTAATCGGTACTGCCAACGCACCTCCGGGATGCCGGATGCATTCCCAACTGCCTTCAGCTCCGTTGGGTAGTCGCAGACGATTGACATCAAAACTGAATTTACGGCCTTGATAAAAGAGCTGTTGTTGGAGCTGTTCGGGTGCTTCGAGGGGGAAGGACATCGTGAAAAAAGACCAGCGGGTGCGATCGCCTACTGCCCAGGATGATCTGCATGATCAGAGGCGATCGCCCTCCGGTTCCAAACTTAAAAATGAGCATTGCCATTGTGACATCTTTCCGTAGGCACAATGACTGCACCCGACCATCGAATCTTGCCGCGATTGGAGAAAGTTCGTAATACTGAAGAAACCGATTGGCGCTTCACCCAGTCAAGGTGAACAATAACTATTCTGCGTTTCGGCATTTTCTATGGCTGCCCATCCCCACCATCCCACCGCAGAAGACCGCGAGCGACTCTTCGCTTTATCTTTAGATATGCTCTGTGTAGCCGGGTTGGATGGGTATTTTAAGCGCCTGAATCCTGCCTTTGAAACGGTTTTGGGGTTTACCACGCAAGAGTTACTCTCAATGCCGTTTTTGGACTTCGTGCATCCGGCGGATCAGGCTGTCACCCTGGCTGAAGTGGCAAAACTCTCCACTGGGGCTCAGACCATCGCCTTTGAAAACCGCTATCGTTGCCAGAATGGCTCTTACAAATGGCTACTCTGGACGGCAACTCCAGATCTCGACAGGCAACTCCTTTATGCGGCAGCCCGAGACATTACGCCTCAGAAACAGGATGCTGCCAAGATTCAGGAGCAAGCGGCGCTCCTAGATGTGGCAACCGATGCCATCTTGGCTGCGGATTTAGAAGGGCGGATTGTGTTTTGGAATCGGGGGGCGGAGCAGCTCTATGGCTGGACGGCTCATGAGGCGCAGGGTGAGGCGGTGCGATCGCTCCTTTACCCAGCCGCGAGTATTGCCCAACTCGATGGTGTTCAAGACCAGCTTTTGCAGCAAGGGGAATGGCAAGGTGAGCTACAACAGGTAACGCGCAACCAGCAACGGATTACGGTTGCCAGTCGCTGGACTTTGGTGAGAGCCGCTGAAGGTCAGCTCAAATCGATCTTGATGGTGAATACCGATATCACCGAAAAGAAGCAACTGGAAGCCCAATTTTTGCGCATCCAGCGGCTAGAGAGTGTGGGCACGTTAGCTGGAGGAATTGCCCATGATCTCAACAATATTTTGTCGCCCATTCTATCGATCGCCCAACTTCTGCCCCTCAAAATCCCCACCGCTGATCCCCAGGTTCAAGAACTCTTTGAACTGTTGCAGATTAATGCCCGTCGCGGTGGTGCCTTAGTCAAGCAAATTTTGGCCTTTGCACGGGGCATAGAGGGCAAGCATACGGTTTTGCAACTACGCCCGGTCATTCTCGAACTGCAACGTATGCTCCGGGAAACCCTACCCCCTGAGATTGACTTGATGATTGAGGTTGACCCTGCTCTATACCTGATTGAGGGGGATACGACCCAACTCCATCAAGTACTGATGAATCTCTGTGTGAATGCACGGGATGCCATGCCCAAGGGCGGCAAATTAGAGATTTTGGCTCACAATCGGGCGATCGACCCCGACTATGCCCGAATGAACCTAGAAGCAGAAGTGGGGGACTATGTGGCGATCACGATCGCCGATACGGGAATTGGCATTCCCCCTGTCCTTCTAGAACGAGTCTTTGAGCCCTTTTTTACTACCAAAAAATCCCACCAGGGCAGTGGGCTCGGTCTCCCTACCGCCATGAAAATCATCAAGAAGCATGGGGGCTTTTTGAAGCTCTACAGTGAAGTGGGTCAAGGTACACAAATCTGCATCTTCTTGCCCGTGAGTACAGCAACAGACGTGCCCACCAATGCCACGACAGACTTGCCCTTGGGTCAGCAGGAAATTATTTTGGTAGTGGATGATGAAGCCTCAATTCGTGAGAGCACACAACAAACCCTAGAGACGTACAACTATCAGGTACTGACGGCTGAAAATGGAATTGAGGCGATCGCCATCTATGCCCAGAATCCCAACCCCATTCAGCTCGTGCTCATGGATATGATGATGCCCCAAATGGACGGGATTACAGCGATTAAAACCCTCCGCAAACTCAACCCCAAGGTAAAGATTATTGCCACGAGCGGTTTGAAGGTGAGTGATAAGTTGGCGATCGCCTTTGACGAAGGCGTCAAGGGCTTTCTCCTCAAACCCTATACCGCCCAAGAATTGATCACGACTTTGCACAATACGTTGCAAGAGACCGAGACCTGACGGGGGTTATGCTCCATCTTCCGATTGGTTATGTTGCGATGCGACTGAACTCACGAATGGTGTTTTGTGGCCGAGGCAGGTTGCAGATAGACCCAACCCGAGATCAGCGTCAAAGCCACAGCAAGCCAGAAGGTAGCAGTACCGATCACCCCCCAAACCTCACCAAAAACCCCATCCAACGGCGCAATGAGGAGCGCGATCGCCATAATTTGTACCACCGTCTTGAGCTTGCCCCAGTCGTTTGCGCCGGTAATCGTCGTCTGATTCACCCGCCAACCGGCGATCGCCAACTCTCGCCCCACGATCAAAAACAGGCCCCAAGCGGGAATGATTTGCCAGCTCACCAGACAGAGCAGCGGGGCTAAGACTAATAATTTATCCACCAGCGGATCGAGAAACTTGCCCAGGTCGGTGACTTGATTCAAGCGTCGGGCCAGGTAGCCATCAAGCCAGTCCGTGCCCGCCGCCAGCAAAAAGATCCCCAGCGCCCACCAGCGTCGAGTTGGCTCCGGCGCATCCAGCAAACCCAACAGTAGGGGCACACCGAGCAAGCGTGAGAGGGTGATCCAGGTCGGGAGATTAAGGTTCATGCTCGGCTTGGCGCAATGCCGTGACAATTTTGCTCAAACCCACTGAGTTGGAGGCTTTGAAGAGGAGACGATCGCCCGGTTGCATCAAGTCTTGCACGGTGCTCAGAAGTTCATTAGGGGTTGAGCAGGCCAATGCCGAAACGGTGGTCACTCCTTCTAGAATGGCTGCGGCTTCGGGATCATCCGCTAAAACCACGAGCTGATCGAGTCCCAGGGCTTCGACCTGTTCGCCCACCTGTTGGTGTAGCTGGGCAGACGCATCGCCAAGTTCCTTCATTGTGCCGAGTACCGCAATGCGGCGTCGGCCCGGTGTGGTTTTGAGCAGCTTCAGCGCCGCCACCATCGATTCATACCCGGCGTTGTAGGTTTCGTCTAAGAGCAGAATATCCCCTGGGAGCGGCCATTGGCGCGATCGCCCCCCCGGCAGTTCAACGGCGAGTTTTTGACCGGCCCATTGGCCAATATCGAGCCCCACGGTTTGGGCCACCGCCAACGCCGCAAGATAGTTCGAGGCGTTATGCTCTCCCGGCAGGGGCAGGGGATAATCCAACCCCTTGACGCGCAGCGTCTGGGCGTCGATGAGTTTACCGCATAGCTCCCCTTGTTCTAGCCCGTAGGTCAGGGTTGGGCCTGACCAGACCGTAGCGGCAGTGCGCATCAGGCGTGCATTGTCGGCATTGAGAATCGCCACACTGGTGTTGGGCATCTGGGCCAGCAGCTCACATTTGGCTTCGGCGATCGCCTGTCTCGACCCCAAGCGGCCAATATGGGCCGTGCCTACGCTCGTAATTAAACCCACCGTTGGCTGGGCGATCTCGGCCAGGAGCGCGATCTCCCCCCGCGCCCGCATCGCCATTTCAATCACGGCATAGTCATGATGCGCCTCAATCTGTAGCAATGTCTTGGGCACACCAATTTCATTATTGAAATTCTTTTGGGTTTTATGCACCACGCCTTGGGTGGCTAACACGGCGGCAATGAGTTCTTTGGTTGTGGTTTTGCCCACCGAGCCCGTAATGCCAATGATCGGGATTTGCCATTGCTTGCGCCAATGGTGTGCCAGACGTTGGTAGGCAATGAGGGTATCCGGCACTTGGATAACGGGTAGATCGATCTCAGTGGGAGGTGGGTCACTGATCACCGCCCCCGCCGCGCCCACCGCCGCTACTTGTGTCAGAAAGTCATGACCATCAAAGCGATCGCCTTTGAGGGCAACGAATATATCACCCTGTTGCAATTCCCGACTGTCGGTTGTTACCCCCCGTATCGGCGTCCTGTCCTGAGATTCACAGCCGAGCAACGCAGCAATTTGCCCTAAGGAAAACCTGAAAGCGGTCATGAAAGCAGCCCCAAACCAATAATGTTATTCTGCACTGTTCCTTGGTATTCGGCGCAGAAATCTCCCCTTATTATGGGGCTTTTCCGTAAGATTGCGGAATGCGTTCCCGCTGCGATGTCGCTACTATAGGGGGTGAAGGTGGACTGCCAAATCCTGTATTGCGGCCATCTGAACCTTGACGAGTGGTTACATAAAATAGCCTGTCTTTGCATAGACAAGATGGTGTAGGGCGATCCCGAATCGACCTAGCTAGGGTTGCCAGGGGATTGGTATAACAGACAGGGAGGCACGTATCGAGTGATCACATTGACTGAGTCCTACACTAAGCAGAAGTACGCAGATGAGCAGCAGGTCTGTAATCACCTCCTGTACATGGTGCAGTCGGAGTCTCCTGAAGAGATGCTCGATCGGTTTCGTCGCTTGTTTATTGGCGGGCGCGACTACAAACCCATTGAAGTCCGCACCGCCCTTGAGCGCATCGCCGTGCATAAGTCCGCCGATGCTGACTTCCCCCTCTTGCTCAATCGCTGCTGCCATATTCTCATCAATCGCTGGCAGATGCAGCCCACCACCCGCTGGGCGATTCCTGAGTTGGTGGAGCTACTGACGCATATTCCGCCTGTCGGGAGTGTCTTCGCGCGGGGCGCGCGTCGTCTGCGACACCTCATGGGCCAATTCCAAGCAACAGAGCAATATACGACCCTGCAACGTCTGGCTACCGTCATCCGCCATACCCAGGAGTCCCAGGGCAAGCTCCTGCGCCCCAATGACTATCCCGGCCTGGTGGCGTCCCAAGACGATGACGGTAAGCGGCTGGTGGGGCGCTTGATCAATCGCTACCCCTATCTCCATGAGCATTGCCTCTTAAGCCGAGACAGTAGCTATGAGCACCAGCAAACAGTGCGTCACATTCGCGACAAGCTCCAACAGCAATTCGAGCTGGATCTTTCCCATTATGTCACCTACCAGGTTCGACTCGCCGAGGCCCAGCACAGTGGCCGTCAGATTCACCCCATTCCCAATCCCACCTTGCTCAGTGATCCGGAGTTGAGCTTTGCCTTGCAGCAATTTGTGGGCAAGGTACAAGGGCAAGACACCCATCGGGATTTGGCTCAGAGCTTCCTCATCCATGGCTTACAGGCCGCCTCCTTTCGCACCTTCAAAGAGGATCTCTACGAATATCTCACTGGCGCGATCGACTCACGCTATGGGCGTAAAACTTTCAACGACAAACTCTATGACAAACTGCGCAATACCCTCACCCGCTACGATCGCCATAAACCCGATGCCCGTCTGCTGCTGCGCACCTCCAGCCACCTGCTGAACTTTTTGGTAGTGGAGAGCAGCCAACGCCCCAATCATTACGTCTTTGTGGATTTGGTGACGAACTTGGGCGCAACGCCCACCATCGTGCTCCTGCTCAAAATTACGCTGCTCTGTCAACAGGTCAAACCCTCTCTAGAGCGGCGGTTTGCGATTCTTTTCAACCATTACGAAGCGGTTGACGAAGATGGTGTCCCCTGGTTGATCCAATCCATGGAAAATATGCACGTGGCCTTTAGCATCCATTTTGGCGCAGTGGATCTGTCTTATCTCAACCGTCGCTGAGACCGCAGCGAGAGGGAGCTCAACGGCCTCAGATCTAAATCAATTGTGAGGAACCCCACAAATCGCACCGATTCTGCATGACAATGGGAAGCGTGTTGCAGAAAATGGGCGATTCTCACGGGCAATGTCAACTTGCAATTGAGAAAACTGTCCTGAAAGAGAGAATCAAGAGATGATCGTAAAAGATAAGCGTCGTTAACAGAAGCCACTTGTGGGGACATAATGGTTGTTGAGAGTGAAATGCCAGAAAACCAGTTTAAGGTTCGGTTTGTGGATAACGATGCACCGATTATGCAACTCCCTCCCCGTCTGACGGTTGTGGAGGCGATGGCGTTTAAGCATTGCTATCACGATCTTTTGCAGCAGCCGACGCAGCCGACGCGTATTGTCCTCGATTTCACGGAGACGCGTTTTATTGACAGTAGCGGTGTTGGGGCCTTGGTGAATAACTTGAAAATGTCCCAGTCCCAGGGTCTGAAACTGGTCTTGCGCAATGTGCAATCCCCTGTGATGGCGGTTTTCGCCATGACGGGGTTGGATCAAGTCTTCACCATTGAGCCCGTAGTCTTTCCCACCACTCATCCCCAAGCCCAGGAACCGGCCGCCACGCTGCCACCGGATACCCACCCTTCGATTTCGTCTTGGGTTAAGCGGACGCTCGACATTGTGGGCAGTCTCGTGGGGCTGGGGATTACGGGTGTCTTGTTACTGCCGATCGCGATCGCCATTAAGCTCGATAGTCCCGGCCCGATTTTCTTTGGCCAGGTGCGCTGTGGCTGGTTGGGCCGTCGCTTCCGGATCTGGAAGTTTCGCTCCATGTGTAATGATGCCGAACGACTCAAGGATCGGATCCCGAATCAAGCCACCGGGGCCTTCTTCAAGAATGAGTCCGATCCCCGTATTACTCAGGTAGGGCGCTTTCTCCGGCGGACGAGCCTTGATGAGTTACCCCAGTTCTGGAATGTGCTCAAGGGGGAAATGAGCTTGGTGGGAACCCGACCCCCTACGCCAGCCGAAGTGGAAAAGTACATGATTCCGCAATGGCAACGCCTAGATGTTAAACCGGGGATGACTGGAGAATGGCAGGTCAATGGCCGCTCTAAGGTTAAAGATTTTGAAGATGTGATTAAACTGGATTTAACCTATCAGGAGAACTGGAGTCTCTGGTACGACATCAAGCTCATCCTCAAGACGGTGTTGATTGTGTTCCACAAAGACAGTGGTGCAGTGTAGGGGGAGATGACGTTGAAATTTGTAACCCAACAGCAACCCAGTCAAACCCATGAACTGCGCCTTGAGAGCCAGATTCAGGAGGTCGATCGCGTCATTGACTTTGTGGCCGGTTGCCTCCCCAAAACCGTGCTCTGGAACTGCCAAACCGCGATGGTAGAAGGGTTTGTCAATGCCGTTAAGCACGCCCATAAAACGCTCCCTGCCACGACGGAAATTCGCTTAGAGGTTTTGCTGTTTGAGCAATGGGTGGAATGCCGCGTGTGGGATCAAGGGCCCCCTTTTGATTGGGCCGGTGCGCTCCAGGCCAAGCTCATTAATCCTCCTGGGCCCAACGATACCAGTGGTCGGGGCATGATTTGGATGCATAAGCTCATGGATCAGGTTGATTATATTCGGGTGAACGATGGCCAGAATTGCCTGAAGCTGTATAAGCAACTGTCCTAGGGTGTCGCCTTCAGCTTCCAACCCTGGGGGCGTCCCAAGCTATATTGGCAGGCTATATTGGTATGGGATGATGTTCTCGGCCGATTGCCAGGGGCAATTGTGTCCGCGTCATCTACGGCAATCACAGCAGGAGAACGGTAAGGCATTATGGCTTTTAGGAAAGGTTGGGTGCGATCGCTGGCGATCGGGACTATCGGCTTTAGCTTAACCAGTGGGATGGCGATCGGGGTCATGCCCCTCGTGGGTCAACCCGCGAATCTGGCGGTTGCCCAAGAAGCACCCAGCCGAATTTTGACCGTCACGGGAACGGCAACGGTTGCTGTGCCCACAACCATCACCCGTGTCCGGTTGGCCATTGAAGTTCAAGATGACAACGCGGCAAGCGTACAGGCTCAGGTGGCCGATCGCACTCAGTCCGTCGTCAATCTGCTGCGATCGCGGGGGGTGCAACGGATGCAAACCACCGGCATTCGGCTCCAGCCCCTCTACGAGCGCAATGCCGATGAACCAAGGCTCATTGGCTATCGCGGCTCTAACAATGTGGCCTTTCGGATTGCCACCGCGCAAGCGGGCGCCCTAATTGACGCGACGATCCAAGCGGGTGCCACCCGGATTGATGGGGTTGAATTCCTCGCCACCGAGCCCGAATTAGAGCAAGCCCGTCTCGAAGCCCTCCGCCTCGCCACCCAAAATGCCCAGGCGCAAGCGGATGCGGTGCTCAATACCCTAGGGCTCGATCGCCAAGAAATTGTCACCATCCGTCTCGGTCAAACCCGAGCGGCGAGTCCGGTGCAAAGCAATGCCTTTGTCGGTGATGCCACAAGCCCCATTGTCGGCGGTGATTCCACCGTGCAGGGAACCGTCACCTTAGAAATTCGTTACTAACCCTGCTCCTCGGGCTCGGTTCGCCTTGATAATTTCGGGCTAGACTGTAAAGGAGTTTTTTTGAGACTGTTCTGTTTTCAAACCTTTTTTCAGACCTTGTTGTCATGCGCCATACGCTTCGAACTCTAGGATTGGGCCTGCTCACCGCCCTGGGAACCCAGCTTACTCAGGGGCTCTTCGCTTCGATTCAGCCAGCTCAGGCTCAGTACATTATCACCCTGCCCAACCAAGTCGTCTGCGAAGGTCAGTTCTCGGGCTATACGGGCAATGGCATTTGTCAATATCCCGATGGCTATTATCGCGGCGATATCGTTAATGGCCAGCGTCAGGGGCGCGGCGTTTTTTACTATTACGGCGATGACGAGGACGGCGAGGGCGAGACCCTTAGTCTTGAAGAATTTTTTCAGCTTATTTTCGGCGGCACCCTGCCAGATGAGGGAGCAGGAAATTCTGATCTGCCGGGCATCGCCGCTACCTATGATGGCGAGTTTCGTAACGATCGCCCCAACGGTCGGGGGCGCTTTGTCTATGCCAATGACTATCGCTACGAAGGCGAGGTGCGAGATGGCCTGCCCCATGGCACGGGCCTGTTTGTGTTTCTCACCAATCCCCCGTCCGTTGAAACGGAAGATATTCCCGGGGAACCTTTTTTAGTGACTCAGCAGTGGAAACAAGAGGAATATCTCAGTCGCTACTACGGCCAATTTGCCAACGGGTTATTTTCCGGTCGGGGAACCCTGATCTTTGGGATTTGCCGCGTTTATCAGATCAACGGCCGTGATGACCTGCGCTGTGCTCGATACGACGGCCAGTTTCGCAATGGTCGCCCCCATGGTCGCGGCACTTACAACGACGACGTTTGCATCATTCGCAATGGGCAATATGACTGCATTCGCTTTTCCGGTAACTTCTGGGGTGGCCAGCCGAATGGCCAGGGAACCTTGAGCTTTCCCAACTACGGGCGCTGTGATGGCCAGTTTAATGACTACACGATGAGTGGGCGGGGAACTTGCCGATATAACAATGGCGATCGCTACACGGGCGATCTGCGTAATGGCGTACCCCATGGCGCGGGCACAGCGGTTTTTGCCGATGGCACAAGGTTTACGGGGGAGTTTCGTCTGGGTGACCCCTTCACTCAAACCGGGATTCCAGTGGAAGATCTCTCAACGCCGACATTGGGTGGGGGATTCCCAACCTATCCGGGCCGCCCCTAACATGACCCACCAAGTCAGGGTTTCAGAGATTGGGTGAGATGCAATGCCCTAACTTTCCCTGTGGTTTAAGGGTGTAGGGTATTTCTCGTTAATCCCTCAGAACTGCTGCATTGCTTGAAGCTGGTAAAAATCGAGAATGCTCTGTATTTGTGACACTATGGTTGTTACTGCCGTCTCTCCTGGATGACCCCATTTGATGATCACCCCGTCCACTTGGCTGTCGGTATAACAGAAAGGACGATGGGACTCAGCTGCGGTCATTAAGCTCGCCTCAACCCCAGCCAGTTGCTGAAGATGGGACTGTACTTCCTGATAGGCGGCAAAGGACAAGGGCGCATGACAGCTAGTTGCAGTGATTTCCATATCCTACTGAATCCGAATTGTATGGGCAGAGAGTAGCAACATCTTTCCTCACTAACCCTCTCCCAGACTGGGCTACCGCTTATACACAACTTGCTAATGCTGATTTAGCCTGCGCTTGATCCCCCTGTATCCCCATCCAGAAGAAAATATCCGATAGATAGGGAAACCCAGCTCCTACATCAGCAGGGTTTTTGGGGTTTACGATTCGGATGGAGTTATGAGCGGTTAAGCAGCAGGGGGCAGATCACTGACGCCTTCACCGACGCCTTTAACCACTTCAATGCCGAGTTCCTCAAACACGACCAGCGTCGAGCCGCCTGGGCTGCCTTCAATTCGCTTGACGAGCACTTGGCCATTGACGATGCGATCGCCTTCACGAACGTAGGTGCTCTTGAAGTCAGGGCCCTCTACGATGGCGTGGGTTTCACCATTGAGGGTAATCACGCCTGTAACCACGAGTTCGTTGGCGATCGTGGGCTCGGGTAAGGGCGGCAATTCCGGCGCAAAGGGGAGGTCTGGAGAGCCTTGGGGGAGGTTCGCAGGCAAAGCGGGCGGTGGTGGTGGCGGTGGTTCCGGGGCCAGGGGGCCAATGGGAGGAATCTGTAAGCTGGGAATCGCTGGTAATTCCGGCAGCTTAGGCAACAAAGTCGCAATGGGTGCAGTCACGCCGCCCTCGCCTGTGGTCACAATGTCTTCAGTGGTGAGGGCAATGGTTGCAAAGGGATCGAGTCGCCCGGACTGGGCAAGTTTAGCCGCCGCATCCTCACTAATCAAGGGGATTAACCCTTCTGCTGCCTCGGGATCATCCGGTTGTGCGTCACTCTCAACCAGCGGATCTTCAAAGCCAGCATCACCCGTCGGATCACCCGCCTGAGCAGGTGCAGCCGGAACGGGCTGATCCGGTGTAGCAGCCGTCGGATCTGTTACCTCAGCATCCCCCCCCCCGAAAAAGGGCAAACTGCCACAACCCGCAAGCAGCAATGGGGTCAGCACAAGGGCAAAGGAGTAAGGACGCTTGAGCATGGCAGGGTAAGAAGAGAACGATGCGGATTAGCGGATAATTGAACGGTTGCGCGATGGCAAGCCACCAGGTGATGCCGAGACTATCTTACTGCGAATTTCACAGACTGTGCATCTGACTGCGCGTGAGCCCCCATCCGGATTCAAGGTGAGGGGCAAGGGGCTGTCATCATTTAGATTTCAAGCTCTAACGATGATTGCCATACAGCCCCTTTCATTGTTGTTGGGGTCGGGCGCTCTATCCCTTGTACCATAAGGCTTCTGAATCTAATCAATGACACACCCTAAGGGTCTTCGCCCTTGAGCATCAGGTTGCGCAGGGCAGTTACGCCTTTTTTTAAACGACGGGAAACGGTAATGACACTGATGTTGAGCTGGTCAGCCACTTCTTTCTGGGTCAGCTCATGGAGAAAGACAAATTCCAAAATATCCCGAGTTTTCTGTTCAAGTTGTACCAAGGCTTGCTGGAGTCGTAGGCGATCGTCTTGGGCAAGCTGAAAGCTCCGATATTGGGGATCAGCAACCAGATCGACCAAGTTAAGCTGACCGTCATCGGTTTCATTGACAGGCATATCCAGGCTGACGGGTTCCTGGTTCGAGTAAGCCAGTTTGATGGCTTGCCATTGCTCTAGGGGAATATCGAGGGCGATCGCCACCTCTGCATCCGTCGGGGGGCGGTGCAATTCCCGAGCGAGCTGACGAGATACTTTTTGTGCCTGCTGGCGCAGGGTCAACCAGCGCCGGGGAATACGAATTGACGGACTCTTGTCTCGGAGATAATGCTGAATCTCGCCGCGAATATAGGCCATGGCAAAGGAGCTGAAGGCACAACCCCGCTGGAGATCAAACCGTTCGATCGCCCGAATGAGCCCGAGCACCCCAACCTGAACCAAGTCCTCCCAGGATTCTGAGCATTGCTGCGTCCAGCGGTGAGCTTCTTTATGCACAAGCCCGAGATTGAGCTGGGTAATTTGATTGCGCAACTGCGGACTGGGGGTCTGGCGATACTCAGCCAAGAGATCTGCCGTGGTCCGTCGGCAATGGGTAGACGCGGAGGATGAAAGCATGGGCTTACAGTCAGTCAAAAATAGAGTCAAAGATATCGATGGGTCTAGGTCTACGGGTCTAGCGGTAGGGCTGTGGCAGTAGGATTACAGCGGGAGGCTGGAATTTGGTATTCACAAATCTGGGGGGCAAAAGTCTGGGGGCTCCGATCCAGATTGTAACGAGGTTGTAGGCTCTAGCTCATCGGGTTGGGGCGAGTGGGGTATTTCTGGTTTCGCCAGACTGCTCAGACCAAGGAACCATAGATTCTAGGGTTTGAATCAGGAGAAGGAAGCTATTCACCAATTGCCTGAGGATAATTGTATTTCTTGCCCCCTAGCTGTGCCAACCGTATTTTCCTCAAAGAAAGGAAAACTTTCAACCCAGGGCCATGGAAAATGCGATCGCCCCTGATCTCGTTCAGGCAAAGCGATCGCATTACTACAATGTGAGCCATCCCCTTGGGGGGAATAGCCTCAGAACCGTCTTACTCTAGACTCGGGGCAATCCGGGCATAAAATACCCCCTTAATCTTGACATCCTCAGGATCAGCTGCACCCATGTCGGTGTCTGAAGGTTGAATGCTCACGAAGGTGCCGCCAAACTCCCCGGTTTCCGCATCGACTTGCGTCACCTGGAGGCTCAT
The DNA here is from genome assembly GCA_049601735.1 of Spirulinaceae cyanobacterium. GTDB lineage: Bacteria > Cyanobacteriota > Cyanobacteriia > Cyanobacteriales > Spirulinaceae > SIO3F2. The sequence goes on along the minus strand of JBMYQW010000003.1, from coordinate 9,556 downwards.
CTCACCGCGTCCGGTTTCATAGCGTTTCACATTCGCACGGGTTAGTTCGCTCTCGTCAGCCCCCGCAGGCAACGCAACGGCATTGTCATAACCGCTGGCAATACCGCGACCTTTGGGGTCGAGGAAGACTGCACCCCGATAGGACGGAACGTAAAATTGTCCCTCAAAGTCGGTGCGGGTATTGATCGAATCAAACCCCTTGTCGGTTGTGGCATCCCACTGCTTAATCGTGAACATGAAGGGAACCTCTTCACCGCCGGGCAAGAGCACCGTAATCGGTTGGAAATCGATACCAGCCTCCTCCTTAAAGGACAAAACGCCTTCCGCATTGGCGACCAAAGTGCCGCTGACTTGGTCTAAGCTCGATGTAAACCGAGTCAGAGCTTTCGCTTCGACGAACTCGGCCTCCCGCCGTTTATTGGTGGATTCCTCTTTAACAAAATATTCCTGGGGCTCTAGGCACAGCCCAGAGACTTCATAGGGTTGGCCAACTTCGATCGCAATGGAGCCTCGGGCTTCATCACTAACCGTTGGGCAGGAATTAGCCAGCCCGGTATTGACAATATCGTCGTAGGTGAGCTGCCCACTCGTTGCGTTGGCCGGTGCATCACTACAGGCGGTTAAAAAGCCCAAGCAAAGGGCAAAGAACGCCACCAGCAGTCCGCGATAATACCTCATAATTAACCTCTGTTCATCATTCTCTAGCTTCTATTAAGGGGTGGGGAAGAGTTTCCAACGCCAGACCACCAGAACACCGTTCAGGGGCTGAAGCCGTGACTCAGATCGCAAGCTAAATTTCATCTGAGACAGGCTGATCGCCCTAACGCGTAACTGGTTTGTGAATCATTGAAATACAGTAAAACTCCCCCCAATTGAGTTTTAATAGCGGATTAACGGGATAAAAGTCGCTATTGCATAACGCTTATTGTACACGGCGACTGTCGTCTTCATGAGTTCGCTTCAGAGGGTATCGATCCTGGGAATCGGGCTTGGATTGATGAGTCGGGCCAGTCCTCTGTTATCCCCTGAGGATTCGGCGTAAGATTGAGGCAAAAGTTTGGCTAAACCGCCCCGTAGATTGAAAACATGGAACAGGCGCAACCCTCAAATCCTTCTGCTCTCGTTGCACAACTCGATTCTCTCCAGTATCAGGTCTTAAGCATTGCCCAGGAACAGCCCCATGATTGCCTGGCGCTCTTGGCGCTACTGCGCTTGCTCAACCAACTCCATCAACAGATCCGGGATGAGTTTTTTTATCCCGCTTTGCCCGATAATCGTCATGGTTTAGCGCAAGTTCTGCGGAATATTGAAGAGACAGGGGGCTGGCCCTCGATCGAACGGGTTCGTCTCCAGGCTTTTTTAGCAAATCTGGAATGGCAGATGCCAACGCATCCGGAGTCGCCGTCCTCCTATCACAGTCAGCAAGATACTTAGGCACAGCCGTGATGGCCAAAACCCGGGCCAAGAGCTTATGGCTGACCCGAATGTCTTGGCATCCCCTTGATTTGTGGATTTCAACCATCCTTGAAACCCTGATGCGGTGGTATTTTCCACGGACTGTGTTTGCTCTAACTGTGTTTGCTCTAACTATGTTTTCTACTCGTGTGTTTGTCCTAAAAACGTTATTGATCAATCCCGATGGTCTTCTCTCCGAATCCGATTAAATTTGGTACTGATGGTTGGCGCGGCCGCATTGCTGCTGACTTTACCTTTGAGCGGGTGGCTCAGGTGGCTCCGATCGCCGCCCAAGTCCTGGCCGAAAACTATGCCCAGGTGGCGAACAATCGCTTGATGATTGTGGGCTACGATCGCCGCTTTATGGCCGAGGAATTTGCCCAGATTGTCGCCGAGGCGGTGCAGGCAGCGGGGTTTGATGTGCTGCTGGCCGAGGGTTATGCGCCAACGCCCGCCCTCTCCTGGGCCGCCCATGAGCAGCAAGCCCTCGGGGCATTAGTCCTGACGGCCAGCCATAACCCAGCCCAATACCTCGGGCTCAAGATTAAAGGCTTTTTCGGCGGCTCCGTGACCCAGGTCATTACCCAGCAGGTGGAGGCCCGCCTGGGTGAAGAGGCTTTGCCCGATCGCGCCCCCGGCACATTAACGACCTTCGACCCCTGGCAGAGCTATTGCGCGGCCCTGCGCCAGAAGGTGGATGTGTCCAAGATTTGCCAAGCCATTGCATCCGGGCAACTGCACGTCTTTGCCGATGTTATGCATGGCGCCGCAGCCACGGGGCTCGAACGCATCCTCGGACTGCCGATTCAGGAAATCAACAGCGATCGTGACCCGCTCTTTGGCGGCGGTGCGCCGGAACCCTTGCCCAAGTACCTCGCCGAAATTTTCCGGGCGATCCGGCAATCCGCCCAAGACCACCCTGAGGGGTTGCGTGTGGGTTTGGTTTTTGATGGCGATAGCGATCGCATCGCCGCCGTGGACGCCGCTGGCAACTTCCGCAGTTCCCAGGTGCTCATTCCGATCCTGATCCAGCACCTCCACGAACGCAAAGGCTTCAGCGGCGAAATTGTCAAAACCGTCAGCGGCTCGGATCTCATTCCCCGCTTGGCCGCCGCTTATAATTTGGCACTCTACGAAACCCCGATCGGCTATAAATACATTGCTGATCGGATGCTCGATACCCCCGTGCTCGTGGGCGGGGAAGAATCCGGCGGCGTGGGCTACGGCAGTCACATCCCGGAGCGGGACGCGCTCTTGGGCGCACTCTACACCCTCGAAGCGGTCGTGGAATCGGGTCAAGATGTGGGCCAGCTCTACGAGCAGATCCAGGACAAGGTGGATTTTCACTCGGTCTACGATCGGATTGACCTACCCCTGGCTAGTATGGAGGTACGATGCCAACTAATTGAGCGCCTCCAAACCAATGCACCCGAAGAAATTGCCGGTAAGGCGGTCACCGACTGCCTCGATGTGGATGGCTACAAGTTCCGCTTGGCGGATCAAAGCTGGTTGCTGATCCGCTTTAGTGGCACCGAACCGGTGTTGCGCCTTTACTGCGAGGGGTTTGAAATGAGCGAGGTCAAGAAAACCTTGCATTGGGCCAGGGATTGGGCCAGTTCATAAGTTGTTAGCTCCCTATCTAGGCCCGTTGCACCTAAAGACCGTAGCGCAGCTGTCTCGGCTGCCAACAGAAAGCGAAGGCTGACCCTGGTGGCGGGCAAGATGCCCGCGCTACAGGATATTGAGCGCAGAAGCCCGTAGCGCAGGCGTCCCGCCTGCCCGAGGAATAATCAGTCGGCTATCTCTCCCTATGCTTTGCGGATTCAGTATCATACAGGGACTGAAATTGTCGCTTCAGTAAACAAATTCCTTCTAGTAAAATGACTTGAATCGGCAAAAGTGGCGATCGACACAATGCTGAAGAATCTGGAGCAGTAGTAGTAGGAGGTAGCTCCATCATCATGGTATTGAATGGGGCTACCTCCTACCCGAGCCATGATACTTGTTCAAAGTCCCATCGCTGAGTAGGTTGCAAAGGTGATAATTCCTAGGGCGATGATGCCGATACTAAGGGCGATCGCCATTTGCGGTAATCGGAAAGCGGCAGGATGCTCACTGTCTAGTAAGGGTGCAGTGGTAACTATTGCTGTTTTCAGTGTGGGGAGCATCTGGATGGGGAGCAGCATTAGGGGAAATGCTAGGATTGTGCCAAAAACTTCGATCGTCAGTAACGCAGGCGGCATGGTATCAGGTGAGACGGGAAAAATAACGGCTAAGTCTAGACCATAAACCCCTAGGTAAGACAGACCACAGACCGCAGCTACAAAGATTGCCCAACGCTCAGACTTCAACACAAAGTAAACCAGGAGCAAACTGCCTAAGCACAACGTGGTTAAAAAGGTGTTAAACATCCCCAATGTAACAGGATTAATCTGACTAAAATCACGGGTTTCGATCGGGCCACCGGGCACTAAGGAGCTGAGGGCAATGCCTGAAATTCCCAGTAAACCCGCGAGCCAATATTTATGCTGTAATGTCATGGTTTGAGACCTCATCGTGAAGTGAATTGGTGTGGATATCGAGGGGTTTCGATTATCGAGCGTTGGGTTGATATGCCATTTCCTTGAGTAAGTGACTCACCAGGAGTTTGAGGAAGAAGAGGGGCAAGAACCATTCCAAACCCGGTGTCGGTGCAAAGAGGTAGCGATCGCCCAGCATTGCCAACCCATAAAGCCCCAAGGCGAGCGGTCGTTGCAGGTAGAGCGGGCTCACGACAATCAGCCCGGCGGCCAACAGCAAATAACTCGATACACCAGCAAAAAAGACCCCGTCCGCCTCCCGAAACAGCAGCGCCACCAGACCAATATGCACAAGATGTATCGCGACAAAGCTCAACTGCTGCTGCCAGCCCTGACCTGGACGGTGGTACCAACGCTTGGCGGCGGCGGTAGCATTGGTCAATACACCACCGACTAAATCAAAGCCCAGAATGCTGATCAGACCGAGCTGTAAGGGACTCCATGCCATGGGCAGTGTAGTGGCATAGAGCGGTGCGGCGATCGCCGCTCCCACAGCAGGCGCAAACTGCAACGCCAGTTCTGCGGTGGTTGCGCCAGGCCCAACGAGGCGATCGAGCTGACCTTGCCAGCCGTTACGGGGAGCCGGAACAGCGGGAATCATGGGTTTAGTCAACATTTCGGATTGCATGGGCTTAACCTCATAACAGTTGTTATGTAATTGAATATAACAACTGTTATGATAAGCTGTCAACAGAGCAAGCGAGAAATCAACCAAAGCCTATGACTCAGCAGGATCGACGGCTTGAAGTGGCCGAGGCGGCTTGGCGGGTGATTGTCCGCGAGGGGCTCGATCGCACCAGTATGCGGGCGATCGCCCAGGAGATGGGTTGCACCACGGGAGTCGTGACCCATTATTTCCGCAATAAGCAGGAGTTGATTTTATTCGCGCTGCATCAGGTGGCGGAGCGGTTGCAGAAATTGATGGAGCAAGCGGTGGCGGAGCAGTCGGGGGGCGATCGCTTGGTGGCAATGCTGTCATCATTCCTACCGATTGACCAAGAGCGGCAGGAGATTCTGCGGGTCTGGGTAGCATTCTTGGGCTATGCGGTGGGGCGTGATGATCTAATGGTGGATCACCAGGAGAGTGCCGGACAATTACGGCAAATGGTTATGCAAGAGTTAGTCGAACTACAACAGCAGCAGATCATCAAGTCTGACATTAACCCAGAAATGGAGGCAAATGTCCTGTTGGCATTGGTGAATGGTGTCAGTCTGGATACCCTAATTCAACGGAATCACCTGAATCCCCATCAGCAAAAAACTGCGCTACGCAATTATGTAAATGGGTTACTAACGAAGCAGTTTGAACAGCCATAAAACTTGAAGGAGCATTTAATGAGTGACTCACGAGTGGTTCCAGTACCATCTTGGAAACCAAAAGCTAAAGGCTATTAATGCGGCTAATAAAGGAGTGCCTAAACCTGTACGCAGGATCAGAAAGGATTCGAGTGGCAACCAAATCTGGGATGCAATTAATACGATCGCCGCAATTAGATGGGTAATACCCCAGATGATCGTGAGTACGACCCAGGCAGACTGAAACTCATCAGACTTGCCAAATTCCCCAAGTTCCTGTGATTTTTCAATTCCTCCCATTGCTTGAGCAAAGATGAGGATTAAGGGACGAGAAAACACCAATGAGCCAAGACAAACGAATCCCCAAAGTGTATGCTCGATCGCTGCTGTAGCCAAATAAAACTCTGGGTTCAATGTGATGACTATACTGGCAATTTCGATGAGAGTGATCGGGATAGACAATGCAGCAAAGAGATTGCTTTTCTTAAAAAATAAACGAGTTATGACTATTATGCCAACGCTCCACCCAGCAGCGAAAAAGGCCCCCGCCAAAGGCTGGTCAACACGATGAAATAGATAAAATATTAAGATTGGAATCAATGCTCCAATCATAAACTGCCGCCATGGAAAGTGCTGTCTCATGGAATGCCACCCGGTTGAGGACTGAAAGCTAGGGCATTTGAGCAGAGATTAGAGCCTGTCATCCAATGGCTTGGCCATCAAAATCACACTGCTAAACGACCATCTGAGCAGGCGATTCACCGGCCAGATCTCGAGTTCCGTTTGGCGCACAAAGCCCAAGCGTTCATAGAGGCTCTCTGCTCTGGAGTTGGTGTTAATTACATTGAGTGAGAGCAGCTTAATCCCCGCTTGTCTGGCCCGTGCTTCGAGCTGCACAAAAAGCTGCGTGCCCACCCCTTGCCCTTGGGCTTCAGGCGCAACAGCTACAAAATAGACATACCATTCATGGGGTTGGGTTTTGTGGTTGAGCAGGAGCGATAAACCCTTGCGCCAAATGCCCGAGATTGGGCCGTAGGTCGCGATCGCCCGTTGCCAGGTGGGGTTGATAAAGTGAGCTGTTTTGCTTTGCAAGGTGAGGAGCCCGAGCAGCTTTTGGTTCTCAACCGCAGCCAAGCATTGTTGGCGATCCACGCTTGCTTGAAACAAGGTTTGCGTCTGTTGAGCATCCCCCCAAATCGGGATGATTTTCTCTGCAAAGGCACTGTATAACAGGTCAATAGCCGGATCGGTCAAATCTTCCGGCAAATGGTTCAAGTATTCGATCGACATCACCCTAGACCTCAGTACAAAGCGAAAGTTGCTAAAGGAGACAAGGAGAAGGTTCGAGCAAAATCATAACAAAGTTCGTCAACTCCTATGGAAGAGATTAGCCAAAGCCAAGCGTAATGGCAACCTCCTCTAGAGCGTTAACTGTCCCCTTCGACTCCGCTCAGGGGACAGTTACCCTATGGGTTCGCTCAAGACTTCACATCACTTTTGAAGCGTTCCGCATTCTCGGCTTCTTGGGCGGCAATATCGCCTTTACCAAAAAAGGCCCAATAGGGTTTGGGAATTTCCAGGGCGTGTTGGGTGGCGGGACGGGCATCGAGGCGATCGAACCAGACTTGGAGGTGATCCAAACCCGCCACCGAAACCTTGGCCCAATAGTACGATCGCGCCCAGGGATAGATGGCAATATCGGCGATCGTAAATTCATCGCCCACGAGGTAATCTTTGTCCGTCAATTGGGTATTCAAAACTTCCAATAAACGACGAGATTCGGTCACGTAGCGGTTAATTGAGAACGGCTCTTCATGACCTTGGGGCGCGGCAATGCGTTGGAAATACATCGCCTGGCCCATCATTGGGCCAATGCCTCCCATTTGGAACATCAACCATTGCAGGGTCTGCGATCGCGCCTTCTCATCTTGGGGTAAGAACTTGCCATATTTCTCGGCCAGATACCAGAGAATTGCCCCTGATTCAAACACCACAAAATCAGCATTGCCGCGATCGACAATCGTGGGAATGCGTCCATTGGGGTTGAGCTTTAAATACCAGTCTGACTTTTGCTCTTTCTTGCTGAAGTCGATGTACGTCAGTTCATAGTCAACCCCCGCTTCTTCGAGGAAGATCGTCGGTTTCCAGCCGTTCATCGTGCTGGCGGTGTAGAGGTGAATATCCGGTTGTGGGGCCATGGTTGCAATGAGGAGGGTCGCTATAGCTACGGTACAAACCCCAAGTTGCGATCGTCAACCAGTATACTTTTTGTAACCTAGATCCATCAGTACACCAATGAGTAATACCGTTGCCATCCAAACCGATCGTGAAGGCCGCAAAAGCGCGATCGAACCCTGCCTTGGCCCTTGCCCCATTGAACGGGGAATGCGGATTATTGGCGGCAAATGGAAGGGTTCGATCCTCTGGCATCTCAAAGATGGCCCAGTACGCTTTAATGACCTGGCGCGACAGTTGGGGGGCGCAAGCAAGAAGATGGTGACCCAGCGCCTGAAGGAAATGGAGGCGGCGGGGCTGGTGCAGCGGCAGGTCTTGAGCACCCGACCGATCGCCGTGACCTACGAAATCACGACGTTTGGGCGCACAGCGTTGGGGGTTTTGGAGGAGATGAAGCAATGGGCTGAGAGATACGATCTCTGCCTACATTGACAAATTGCATACCGAGGGCAATTGGGTGGAAATGCCCCCCTTAAAGTCTGTTGAGGATCTGGAAAACTATCCTGAATTTGCTAGGCGAATGACAAAGTGAGGGGCGATCGCCTCCTCCCCACCATTACGCTCCCCTACTCTAAATTTTCCCCATGAAAACCACCCTACCTCTTCATCAGTTGCTCAATCTCAGTGGCTGACTCTGCATCGCTACAATAAAAGCGGCTTTACCACTCACTCCATGCAACTCATCCTCAACCGCCCCAACAGCCTCAATCAAGCCAATACCTTCAGCGAAGCAGACTGGTTTCGGGAAATTGCCGTTGCCCTCTTTCAACAAGAGCAAATCACCCTCGGTCGTGCCAGCAAAATCGGGTGAATTAATAACACAGACTAAAAGCAGGAGAAGAGAATCGTTTTCGATTCTCTTCTCCTGCTTTTTCGCAAGCCAACCCTGAAAAGCTGACGCTTATTCTGCCGCTGTGACAAAGAAGCTGAGGTGATAAATATCTCCCCGCCAAGGATGGGTCTGGGCTTCATGAATCACCGTTTTGCCCTCCCAAGAGAGGTCGGGGATTTTGAGTTCAATCACGCTTTTGTTGACAAAAGCTTTGCGCATTAGCGTATCGGCAGCCTTTTGATCGACGACCAGATGAACCGACTCTGCCCCTTTGTGACCGTAGAGATTGGCAGGAATCCAACCTTCACGACGGAGAGCGCGGGCTTTGCTGCCTTCGGGGCGTTGTTTACATTCGAGGGTAAAGGACATGACTTGTAATTGGGGGTTGAGTGGGTAAAGAAGAATCTTAGATTCAGTTTGCAGTTCGCAATTTCCCCTCGGGGGCGCGCTAACGCGAACGCAGTTGGCAGTTTAGAAATCCTGCATGGAGAATCGGCCCTAGACCGGTACGCCTTGGGCATCCAACAGGGCCCGCTTGGGGCCATGGATGGGGTCTTCGACGATGATGGTCTGGTCGCGGCTAGCGCCGAGAGAGACGATCGCGATCGGCACCTTCATCAGCTCTGCCAAAAATTTCAGATAGCTCAGGGCTTCCTGGGGCAGATCATCTAGGGTACGACAATGGGAGGTGGGTTGCTTCCAACCCGGCATTGTTTTGTAGATGGGCTGGCATTTGGCAAACCGCCGCGCACTGCTGGGCAGATGGTGGCAGACTTCATCATCAATTTGGTAGGCGACACAGACCTGAATTTCTTCGAGATCATCGAGCACATCCAACTTGGTGATCGCCAGACAGTCGAGACCGTTAATTCGCACAGCGTAGCGACCGATCACGGCATCAAACCAGCCACAGCGCCGGGGACGGCCCGTGGTCGTGCCGAACTCCGCACCGCGATCGCCCAAGACCTGGCCAATGCCGTCATGCAGCTCAGTGGGAAAAGGTCCCTCGCCCACGCGGGTGGTGTAGGCCTTGGCAACACCGATAACGCGATCGATGATCGTCGGGCCGACCCCGGCCCCGACGCAAGCGCCGCCCGAGATCGGGTTGGAAGAGGTGACGTAGGGATAGGTGCCATGATCGAGATCCAGCAGCGTTCCC
>JBMYQW010000002.1:23583-43967 GCA_049601735.1 Spirulinaceae cyanobacterium | reverse complement strand
GAGGTGATGCCCGCGCTCGATCACTCGAAGATCGAGGTGGACATTCCCGATAAGGATCTCGAAATTACCACGACGAGATCGGGCGGCAAGGGCGGCCAAAACGTCAACAAGGTGGAAACGGCGGTGCGGATTTTGCACATCCCCACCGGGATCGCGGTGCGCTGTACCCAGGAGCGATCGCAGCTCCAAAACAAAGAAAAAGCCATGGCCCTGCTCAAGGCAAAACTCTTGGTCATTGCCCAGGAGCAGCGGGCGGCGGCGATCGCAGAAATTCGCGGTGACATGGTGGAGGCGGCCTGGGGCAATCAGATTCGCAACTATGTGTTTCACCCCTACCAGATGGTCAAAGATTTACGCACGAGCGTCGAGACGACAGCAATTGACGATGTGATGAATGGCAAGCTAGAGGCGTTTGTGGAAGCCTATCTCCGGGCCGACAATGGATTGAACGAGTAAGCTGATAGATTCAGGTCAGCATCAGCTATGGAATTACTCGAATATCAAGCCAAAACACTTTTTCGTGAAGTGGGCATTCCCGTGCCCCTTTCGCAGCAGATTGAGACGCCCCGCGCCCTCAAGCAATTGCAACTGGCCTACCCAATTGTGCTCAAGTCCCAGGTGCGGGCGGGGCAGCGGGAACAAGCCGGGGGCATCCGCTTTGTGGAGAATACAATCGATGCGATCGCCGCTGCGCAGGCGCTTTTTCAACTCCCCATTGGCGGAGAATGCCCGGAACTTTTGCTCGCCGAAGCTCGCTACAACACCGAGCAAGAACTCTATCTAGCGGTGGTGTTAGACTATCGCCAACAGTTGCCGGTGCTGTTGGGTTCTGTGTTGGGGGGCACAGCGGTATCCAATGCAGCGTCAGCGACGGAAATGCCACTGCAAACCGTGGCGGTGGAGCGGGAGTTTTCGCCGTTCTATGCTCGGCATCTGGCAATTCAAATGGGCTTGAAGGGCGATCGCATCGTTACGGTCAGCCGCATTTTAGAGAAAATGTACTATCTCTTCGCGCGCAAGGATCTCGACAGTGTGGAGATTGATCCCTTGGCGATCAACGCCAAGGGCCAGGTGATGGCTCTCGATGGCAAAGTCACCCTCAGTCCTGCCGCCCTAGCCCGTCACCCGGAACTCAAACTGATTGTCGATATTGCGCCTCCCCAGCGTCCGGCGGCCCGCAGTTGGCAGCGATCGCAGGGCCAGATCGGTATTCTTTGTACCAATGCGGGCGTCGGCATGATGCTCTGGGATGCGTTGGTTGCTGACGGCTGTCCGGTTCGCGCCTGCATAGTGCTGGCGACTCCGGTGTTAGCAACTCCCCGCACCGAATCCGACGTCGTAAACTTAGCCCAGCCGTTGCGCCAGATCCTAGACCAATGGCAAGCGGACGGCCAATATCAGCATTGTCTTGTTGCCTTACCCCCAGACGAGGCGGCGGCAGCGGCGTGGGTCGGGGCGATTGCGTCTTACGCAGTGCCAGAGGCAATCGCAGACTATCCTAACCTGAAATTTACCTTGTATTGTCCGGGTTCAGTCCCTCCTCAAACAGCCTCAACTGCGATTGTTGCAGCCTCACTCACTGAGGTTGTGACCTTTCTCCCCTCAATCTCACCTACGTAACCGTAAATCACGCAGTCTAAAATTACGTAGGTATTGGATATAAATTACAGATTTAACTGACTGAGGTTATCGCATTACTTTAGTCAATCTCACCTACGTCAACACTCCGGACAGTTTTTGATCGTCAACGAGAGAATAGGGGTTTCAGCCTGATTCTAGGATGGTCGAGCCAACGAGAAATCGAGGGTTTCAGCACTTGCTCGGAAAAGTGTCCGGACTATTGCTACGTAACCGTTAATCACGCAGTCTAGAATTACATATGTAATCGACATTGATTGTGGATTTCACTGAACTAAGGTTATGATATCAATCAAGCAATCTCACCTGAAAAACCATCCATGATTCAGTCTAGAATCACACGGTCTTGTGATTTGAATTACAGATCTTTTGGGTTGAACTTTCTAGATTTAGGTAGATAAGTCAATTCCTGTTTGTTGCAACCATGGCAAAGTTGGCTCTGGATCAAGCGTGAGAAAAAGTCCCAAACTCTACCTTAGAGGCTGTCATTTTGGGATTTCAGGAAGCTCCGAACCCAGTATCACTTATGTTACAGCCCTGATTCGTATCCTTGAGTCAGAGGTGGCGTTGCTTTTTGCATAGACACTAAGGTTGTTGTTATGCGTGATACGCCTTAGCTGTTCTCAACCTGCGTACCACCCTGACTATCCATCCGCATTATTTCTAATAAGCCATAGCTATTACGGCTTTGGCGAGAATGGCATTTCAAGAAGCAGTAAGAATTGTGACTTTTTGCAATTCCTCGGCTTACAAAACTCTCATTTGAGGCAAACGATGAAAAGGATCAAGAAATTTCAAGGTGATCCCGAGCACTTAATGCTCCTTAAAAAAGGTGTTGCTCTCTGGAATCGGTGGCGACATATTCTATTGACTACCGAACCCGATCTTCGAGGTGCAAATCTGAAAGGTCTAGATTTGCAGGGTGTTGATCTCCGAGGTGCAAATCTCACGAACGCAAATTGCCGATATACCAACTTCAAAGATGCAGATCTAAGCAATGCATATCTGACTTGCTCTGACTTCAAAAAAGCAAATTTGCAAGGTTCAAACTTGAGCTACTCAAATTTGTGCAGAGCCCGGCTTGATCGGGCAAATCTAACCCATGTGAATCTGGCGCACGCCAAGCTGGAAGAGGCGAGCTTAGAGTCTTCAAACTTAACGGGAGCCAATTTATACAAAGCTCATTTCAAGATGAGTCAGATGAAGTATGCTGATTTAAGATATGCGAATTTACAGTATGCAAAACTTCATTTGACCACATTGGTTGGTGCGGATCTCCGGGAAGCAGATTTAAGATTCAGTAGTCTGTATAGTGCTTTGAATTTTGCACAGCTAACTGGAGCAAAAATCAGTCAACAACGTTGTATCTGCAATGTTTTGAGCAAAGAACCTGAAGTTTGTACCTGGTATCAACCCAATCCAGAAAGATACCAAAAAGCAGGTGCGATTCTCTTTGATGCGGAAGGTCAACGGATTCTATGAATTCTAGACCAGTGGCAAGCGGAAGGGCAATATCAGCCAGTTGGTTCGGTCAATGCTCAATACCCAGGGCTGCGGGATTTTCGCGAGCTTCATCACCATTTGGACAAGCTGGCTCATCTCGATCTCGAATGACCGAAAGAATCTCTACATTCGCTTGTAGTTTGATTCTTCCTCGGCTTTCCCCATCCATACGTTTGCTAAGTCTGATACCAAATCGAAAACCGAAATGTAAACCCCAAGAATCATCCTGATGTAGAGGCTGGGTTTCCCTGCTGTGCGAGGTATTCATTAGAAGTCTGATAGGACAAGCGGTAGATCGCCCGACTCCAAAAACAGGAAAAGAGGCTGTACGCTATCATTGCAATGGTTTGCAGTGTCAATGATGACAGCCTCTAAATGTTTAACTTTCATCAAGTCTGCCGTTCCCGTCGGCAAGAGAATCCCGAACAAAGATGACGAACTCTCGTTATTCAGCCGGAGATTCCCCTTTGTCTGAAGCATCAAACTCTGACCATTGTTGCTCCAGCGCCAGGCGTTGTTCAGCCTTGTGCAAGAAGTAACCGCTGACCATGGCTGAGGCTAACAGGCGACCGAGTTGCTCCCGGCTGGTGGTAATGTTAACGGCAAACTGTTCGCCAGGTAGATGACCGAGCGTGCCGACGACCTGCTGCTCCATCACCTGCAAGGCTTCGGGGCTGGGTTGGGAGAGCTGCAAGGTCTGCTCCTGTCCCAAGTTTTGGAGGTATTGAAGTAAAGGATTGTCATGAGTTGCGGCATCGAAGCGATCGCCCAAGCTGGAAGAATGCTGTTGGTTGTCCATAATTTGTTGCGTCTTTACATCGGTTGAGGGCTGTGTCCTTACTGTACTGACGCATCTGGGCGATCTGTAGGGGGTAAAACCGAACCGTCAACCGAATTATAGCGGTGTGCAGATCAGCCAAGCACAGTGCATTTCGTTATCAAAAGCATTCCGCCTTCAACCGTGTGCTTAATCCAAGTGAATACCGCTATATCGATTCTATCGAGTGACGGTTCGCTCAGACCTCTACCGTCCGAGGTGCTCAACTCATAAACTTTACCTTTCTTAACAAAGGCATCCGTTTTATGTCGGTTATGTCACTTTTCAATCCTCCAGGAATTTGCGCTCAAGACCGCCCATCGTGGTGTTGATGAATTAAGGGTGATGAATTTTGAGCCCTTGTCATCTGTCAAACGATAGAACAATGATGAGATGGCGATCTACCCATTGACTGCAATGCTGCAACTGTTTCGCTGGGCTGGCTTAGTCATATTGCTGTAATGGCGTGTCACGGGGTAAATACAAAGGATGTCGAGGCTGACCCTGTTGCGTCCTGCCTAGACAGTGGAGGGGGGCAATCTCACTTAACTGTTTCAAGACGATTTGATTGCGATCGCGCCACAGGCCCTGATTCCCCCAAGCCACCACGACGCAATCAACCTGTTGTACGGTGTTCCGAATGTAGCAGTCATTCTCCGGCCCTACCGGATCACTAACCTGTCGCAACATCTGGGGCCGGGCGGTGCGATAGGCAAATAAATTCACAACCGCCAAGGTGCCAAATCTCCAAGCCTGGGCAAACCCCAGACAGCGCCGCAGGGTCGGGTCATCTCGCTGGCCATCGGCCTGGCTGGGGTTGAGCATCACAAAAGCTAGACGCGGCGCAGCCGGATTCCAACTACGACTGAGGTGGTAACGGTATTGGCCTGTCGAGTCCAGCGTAGCTTGCCGTCGCATGAGAGCTGACCGCCCTAGCCGTTCCCCACCGCCGCCTTGAGCAGGGTGCGCAAATAGTCTTGGGCGGCTTCCCAACGTTGGGACAGAGGATGGTGTTGTTGCAAAAAGACCCGCGCACAGTTGCGTCCGGGCATCCCCGAGATGGAGCCCCCCGGATGCGTCCCCGCCCCCGTGAGATAGAGGTGATCGATCGGCGTCTTGTATTCAGCCAGCTCCGGCAAGGGACGGAAAAAGATCATCTGATCGAGGGTCATGTCTAGGTGGTAGCAGTTGCCTTTGTACGACCCCAGACGTTGGGCTAATTCAGCCGGACTCTCGACGCGGCGAGCCATGATCGAGCGTTTGAGGTTGGGGGCATAGGTGGCAATTTTATCGAGGACGCGATCGGCCACTTGGTTCTTGAGCTCATCTGTCCAGCCCGTCCCGTTGAGCCCCGTGCCTTCATAACCAGCAATTTGGTAGGGCGCAAAAAATTCTACCCAGAGCGTATGCTTGCCCTCGGGAGCCATGGAAGGGTCGAGGACAGTGGGGCAGACGATATAGGCTGAGGGATCGGCATCGGGAATCTCGCCCACCGTGCAGAGGGCATGGGCTTTCTCCACGTGATTGACGGAATCGGCAATCAGGACTGAGCCGACGAGATAGTCATCTTTATGGTCGTAGGCCTCAAAACGCGGCGCTTCGGAGAGGGCGCAGTCAATTTTCAGGATCGTTTCGTTGTTGTTAACGACCCGTCGCTGGAGGCGATCGCGCAGTCGCTCATCCACATCCCCCGCATCGAGCAACTGTAAAAACAGCCGCCGTGCATCGATATTCGAGATCACGCCTTTAATGGCGCGATATTCCCGACCACTGGCCACGCGCACACCCACCGCTTGACCGCTGTCGATCAAAATGCGCTCCACGGCTTGCTCGGTCAAAATCGTCCCCCCGAGGTCTTGCACCAGTCGTACCAGCGCCTGGGTCAGCGCCCCCGTGCCGCCCTTGGGACGAGACATCCCCGGATGGTGGCGCATGGCCATCATCATCGCGCCGACGGCGATGCCTTTTTGGGAGGGGGGTGCGCCAATTTCTGAGGCTAGACGCGCCAAGGGAGCCTTGATCGTTTCGCTCTCAAACCATTCCTCAAGCAGATCACTGGGGGAGGTGATCATGTTGCGCACGAAATCGAGCCCTTTGATCTTGGAGCCCATTACGGCGCGGAGGTCTTTGAGGTTGTCCCAGCCGTAGTTGCGCAGGATATCAAAGATCGCCATGGGGGGCGCATTGAAAAGGGGGGCGATCGCCCCGGCCAGTTGCTGCCAGTAGCGGGTGAATTCGGCGTAGGCCTGGGCATCTCGTTCGCTATAGGCGGCGATCGCAGCGCAGGTCTGCTCCACCGAACGATGGGCGAGGAACGCTGTGCCATTGGGCTGGGGGCAAAATACCACCGGGTCACAATCGAGATATTCCAGCCCGTAGCGGGCCAGTTCCAACTCCTGGACCACCGGCCCGAGGTGAATAAACTCATGATCGATCGCACAGAGGTTAAACCGAAACCCAGGGGCCTGGTCGGGAATAGCCTCCTCGGTGGTCGCCGCCCCTCCCGGAACGGGGCGCTTCTCCAGGAGCAACACGCGATAGCCAGCTTTGAGGAGATAGGCAGCACAGACCAGGCCGTTATGACCCGCCCCAATCAGAATGACATCGTAAGTTTCCATAGCAGCTTGGCAATCAATCTCTAAAAATAACGTGAGTACGCGGCAAGGCGGGGCGACAGATCTTGCACTCGCCCCCAGAGAATCGACAATTCTGACCCAAACAGCTCAGACCCTCCTGATCCTAGGCTATGATGATCGTCGAAATAAATGGGAGTCTCAAAAAGACCCGTTGCAATCCCATATCATAGGGCAAGCCCTGCGGCTCCCCCCGCGTCTTTAACCCTGCGCTTAACTCTTAACCCCCATTGCATAATGAACTCGGAAATCAAAACTGTTGAACCTGCTGGCATCTTAGATGGGATGCGCGCCGCAGAATTTCGTCAAGAAATCACCGAATACGTTGAACAAGGTGCCAAAGTTGTCTTGATTGACTTCAAAGATGTCACCTTCATGGACAGTTCGGGTTTGGGTGCGCTGGTGTTGTCCTTGAAGACGGTACGAGCCGCTAAGATCAAAATGTGTCTGTGCTCGATCAATGAGCAGATCAAAATGCTCTTTGAGCTGACCAGTATGGATCGCGTGTTTGAAATCTACGACGATCGCGAGGCTTTTGAGAAGGCAATGGCAGCGGCTTGAGGCCAGGTTTAATCGGTCTGTGCTAGGCACTGCGACGCCCAGATGGTGTTTCGATACCTGACTGAACCTGACTAAAGCCGATGATCTCAGCGTGTTACAAGGGTGCTCTACGATTTTCTGTCGCTGCCCTCTGCGACAATGCCACGCGATCTATTCCCCACGTTAACCCTTTAATATTCCTTGCTCAGGATGTCAGGGGTATTGATTGCATCGATATTGATTGAGTTGCCCTCAATGTCCGGGTGGCGATCGCGTGCCATGCTCGGGCTGATTTTTTGACGCTGATTAGCGCGATCCTTCAGCCGCTCAACGCACAAACTGCACTTCCACCAGGGACAGATCATCTTCGAAGGTCGCCCCCCCATTCACCTGGCGCACCACATCCAGAACTTGGCTCAAATCTTGCCCATTGCGTTGGCCTTGGTGCTGCTGAAGTTCCGCCATTAACGCCTCCAGACCCCAGAGTTCACCGTCAGCTTGGACAATCTCGTAAATGCCATCGCTAAACAGATACAGACGGGCGTTGAGCGGCACGACGCAGGACTGCTCCCCATAGTCCACATCGGGAAACATCCCCACCGGAAAACCGGGAGTCTTGAGGGGGGTAACGGTGGAGGTCTGGGACGGTTTGGCAGCCCCAATCAGCAGCGCGGGAGGATGACCGGCGCTGGCGTAATGGAGCTGGCGCGAGGGCAAATGATAGACGCCGTACCAGATGGTGAAGTATTTATCATTGCGTTGGTTCATCTGAAAGACATCGTTGAGGCCTTTCAAGATTTCGCCCGGCCGGTAATAGTCCACCTGGTTGAGGGCGCGCGATCGCAGCAGGTTGATCACAGACACCGAGGGGAGGGCGGCCCGCAACCCATGACCCGAAACATCGAGCAAATAAACCGCCAGGGTTTCGCTATCGAGCCAGAAGTAGTCAAAGCTATCGCCGCCGAGTTGGCTAGAGGGCAAAAAGCGAAAGTCAATTTTGATTTTCGGTGTATTAATCGGTTCCGGCAGCAGCGAACAGACGTAGTCCGCCGCTTCGCTTAACTCGGCTTCTAACTTCTGATTGACCTGCTTGAGATCGCTGCTGAGTTGATGCAGGCGTAAGCCTGCCCGCACCCGCGCTTCCATCTCAAACATTTCGATGGGTTTGCACAAAAAGTCATCCGCCCCCGCATCCAAACCCTCAACCCGGTCTTGGATTGAGCCCTTGGAGGTGAGCAAGATAAAAAAGGTCGTCGAAAGCTCTGCGATCGCCTTGATCCGGCGGCAGACTTCAATGCCATTCATCTGGGGCATCACCCAATCACAAATGACCATCGCTGGATGAATCGCTTGGGCCTGTTCTAGACCCTCAGCCCCATTACTCGCCACCGAAACTGAATAACCCCGCTTGGCCAAGGTTCGCTTGAGCAGCAATTGAATGGCTGGGTCATCATCAATGATTAAGATATGCTCCATAACACAGCTCGAACTCTCCCCTATTCTAACGACTTGCTTATCTGTTGCTCTGGAAATTTTGCCCGCCGGATGAAAACGCTCGGGTTGCGATCGCGCCCTAAAACCTAACCCAGGCGATGCCTCCTGGGGTGCATGACCGCCGTAAAACCCATAAGTCAGTGGGCTACACTAATGAAGATTCTCAAAACCTGGGAATCTTTGACCAGTAGCAGAACCCATGTTTATTGTAAGGCGATATCCAGTTAGCCTTGTATCCAGTTAGCCTTGTGTCCAGTCAGCCTTGTATCCAGTCAGCTCATCAATGCTCCAACTCCCCACCACTTTATTTACTTTACAGCCGACCCGCCACTGCCCCGAGCAGCAGGAGAGATTGATGCTCTAGTCAATGTCAATCGGATGGTGAATTGAACGCTTATGAAACCCCTTATTTCGGTGTCGGCCTTAGCGCAAGCGATCCGCCGGACACCGACCTCAGAACTGATTATTATTGATTGCCGCTTTCAGCTCCAAGACCCCGATTGGGGACGAGAGCAATATTATCAAAGTCACCTTCCAGAGGCGCATTATCTAGATTTAAACCAAGACTTTTCTGCCCCGCCGACCCCGCAGCAGGGCCGCCATCCCTTACCGGATGCCGAGCAATTTGCCCAAACCATAGCTGATTTGGGTGTTCGCCAAAACCAAACCCAGGTGGTGGTTTACGACCAAGCCCAGCCGATGTTTGCTGCCCGACTCTGGTGGCTACTGCGCTATTGGGGGCATTCCCCAGTGCAGGTGCTTGATGGCGGCTGGCAGGCCTGGCAGACTGCGGGTCAGGCGGCCACAAACCAGATTCCCGAACCCCCAGGGAACGGCACATTCACACCACAGCCCCAACCGGGCTGGCTGATGCCCCGTCCGCAACTGGCCCAGCAACTCCAGACTGACTCGGCCGCGCTGACTCTGGTGGATTGCCGGGATGCCCCCCGCTATGCGGGAGAGGTGGAGCCAATCGATCCGATCGCGGGTCATATTCCGGGCGCGATCAACCGGCCCTGGCGGCAGGTTTGTACCCCTGAGGGGCTTTTGCGATCGCCCCAGGAGATTACCCAGCAATGGTCTGACATTGATCTGCATCAACCCACGGTTCTGTATTGTGGCTCGGGCGTCACCGCTTGCGTGAACCTGCTGGCGATCGCCCACGCGGGGCTTTCCCAACCCCAACTCTATCCCGGCGGCTGGAGTGCCTGGTGTCATCCAGCGTAAGCTGGGTAATTCGCCCCGGCTAACCCCGACGCAAGGGCATCGTGCAGGGAATATCCCCTGCAACCCGACCCCTAAAACTGGCTAATTCACGAGCTAATCCAACTGCGTTAGGGGACAGGATGATCGCAAATACCGCTCCAGCCCTCGGCAACTCTCGAATTTTATTGATTTATTCTATTTATTTTTATCTATATGTTTATCGCAGATCATCGCCTTTCTATTTTTGTCGATGGCAACAATATGTTCTATGCCCAGCAAAAAAACGGCTGGTTCTTCGACCCCAAACGGGTGCTGGAATATTTTCAGCATGGCAAGACCCTGAGTCTGCCTTTTGGTACACCGGCCTCAAAGACCCCCAAGATCAACGAGGGTTTCGGGATGCGCTGATCAGCCTGGGTTACACCGTGCGCACCAAGATCCTCAAGGAATATTACGATGATGTCTCCGGTCGCTATTCCCAAAAAGCGAATCTGGACATTGAGATTGTGGTGGATATGTTCTGTACCTGCGACCAATACAATCGGGTCGTGCTCTTTAGCGGCGATGGCGACTTCGAGCGGGCGATCGAACTGCTGCGCGCCAAAAACACTCACATTACGGTGGTTTCCACCGACGGGATGATCGCCCGTGAACTGCGCAATGTCACAGACTGCTACATCGACCTCAACGAGATTCGCGGCGCGATTGAAAAGCTCGACTATTGAATATTTTTCTCTGACCGCAAAATTTAAGCCTATACTGAAGTACGGAAATTGCGACAATTGGCGGATGGCCGATTCACCAGAGACGTCAGGGACGGGGACGCTCTAGCGCAACTAGCCACCAATGGGGTGCGCACCTAGAACACGGGGTTAACCCATTAATCCATGCACCATTGATCCGTAAGCTATTGATCCATGCGCCAGGGATGCATCTTGTAGCCAATCCGAACGTTAAGCCTAAAGAGTTTGCCTGCTGTAGGGGCTGGGTTTCCCTGCCCTGAGGGATCTTTAATTCTGGGTACTGACAAAGCGGATTTCGGATTAAGGTTCTATCGCGTTTATCGTCTTGAGCACCATGCTGTTTGAGTTTCTGTTAGATATTGTTCGCCGCTTGCCGCCGGAAGATGCTCTGGCGGAGTTCAAGGGGCTGTTTCTGGACTATCGGGCCTATATGGGCAACGAAGGAGCGTTTGCCGAGCTGGCCGAGATCTTGGCTCAGAAGCAATATGCGCCCTTTGCCAACACGCTCAAGCGGGCCTGCTATATTCTGATCAACAACTGGGGCACGAATCGTCAGCTTGACTGCATCGCGGCCCTGGTAGAGAGCTTGCAGCAAGCGGCCCAGGCGCAACCACCCCAGGCCGATCGCACCCGTAAGCGCCTGCATATCTGGCTCCGGGAATTTGTCGAGGGCGATGAGTTCACAGATCTCCAGCTTTTTGCCGCCAAGCATACCCGCCAAACCCTCAATCGTTATACCCGACCGGATACCCTGGAGCCGGAGGAGCAGCATTGGAGCGATCGCTACCATTCCTACCTACTCGTTCCCCAATACGTTAACACCGACAATTCACCAGAGCAGCGGGAGGCGGCGCGGGCGCTCTCGACCCAACTGCGCAACCAGTTCAAGTTTGACCTGGCGATGTACACGGCGCGATCGCAGTCAGCCCTGTATCAACAGCAGCCGCCCCAAAACCCCACCGGGCTCGGGGAAGAAGTGCTGCGGCTGATCAAGTCGATCGTGGCCAAGCGCGGGCGGTTTAGCTATGACAACCTCGCTCGTCTGTTTCTCAAGCAAACCGAGGGGCTGCCCTACAGCGAATTTAAAGCCGCCTTGCAGAACTATATGATCTTCTCCTTCAGCCGCAAGACGGCGATCGCCGATACCCTTGCCCAGCGACTAGAAGACGCGCTACTGCCCCTCTACCCGGAACGGGATGAGCAGATCGCCGATGATGCCCTGATTCTCCGCACCTGCAACCGTCTGATCGACACCTTGACCTGCCAGGATGGTCAATACCCCACCGAACTCTTTGTCCTGCTCCTGTCGGAGGGCAAATCCTTTACGCTAGTTGTGCTCTTGCTCAAGCTCGCCCTAGTCTCCAATGCATCTCGCCCCCACCTCGAAAAGCGCATTGCTCAACTGATCAAGCATTATATGCAGTTCCCCGAAGACGAATGCGACTGGGTGATTCAGTTTTTTGAGATCTTTAATATCGCCTTTGCCATCCACGGCGATCGCAACGTTCAATACGACCTCATTCGTGTGCCACCCCAAACCAAGAGTAATCAGTCCACGGATGCCTGGGGCAACTATCGCATCTTTGCCCAGTACAAAGATGGTTATAGCCCTCATCCCATGCCCTAGGGGCTGTCATTCGTTAATTGATGACACGCCCTAGTTGAAAGAGGGGCAAAAACACCCTCAACGCATCGAGCTGGCTTCTCTGCAAAACTCTCCAAAAATTGGCTCACTGCACTCGCAACAAATCTCCTTCCCGAAGGCGTCCGGATACACGTCCGATCGAGAATAATCCCTGGCGCTCGGTGACGATGACTTGGGCTGTCCGGTTCGGGGTTGTCAACACTGTCCCGGCATTCACCGTCTCCGGGTTAACCCCCACAACTATGACTGTCGCTTGTCCGTTGGCTTCAATGAGCTTTACGATCGCATCGGCAGGGGCATAGGGTGGCTCGATAAACAATATGGGTTCGTGAGCATGATTGGTTTCGGGCTTCGTTTCAAGTTGAGGGGTTTGACGATAATGCGTCGGCATGATGCGGTTAATCTCGGCGATCGCCGCAGCCGGGGTCGTATTCTGCTGCCAGAGGTGCTGAGTTAATCGATAGGTGAAGGCTCCCGCGACAAACCCATTCAGTGATGTATCATCGACCGCAAGTTGCGCCTCCTGCGCACTGGTTAACACCACGCCCTTGGCAATCCCCCGCTGACGGTTCCGGATAAAGTCATCGAGCGACAAGTCCAATCGCGCTAACCACTGGTTTTGATAGTCCAGTTCCTGCTGGGCGATCTGACTGGCATCGACATCATCAACGGAACGCACCGTTAATTCAGGGCGATCGGCTCCTCCGGAATGGCAACTATCTAAGACGGCGGTGAAGTGTTCTGTCTCGATCGCCGACATCAGCAAAAAAAGAGTGCGCCCCATGATGTCTTGCACAGGTTCGCGATCACGAGCGTCACGGCTTGCTAGGCGTCCATCGATCGGTACAAATGTTCCGTTAATGCCTTGGTCACGACGGTTAGTGAAAACGCCATCGGGGTCACGAACCAGAGCGCCATGCCCGGAATAATGGAAAAATGCCACATCGCCCGGTTTTGCTTGGTCAATCAGATGCTCCTCAAAGGCCGTGAGAATGCTGTCGCGGGTGGCGTCTTCGTCCAAAACGACTTTGACGTTATCCGGGTCAAAGCCAAAGCGATGCACCAGTAAGTTGTATTGCAAAATGACATCATTCACACAACCCCGCAACGGCGCACGGGAATATTTATTAATGCCGACGAGTAGGGCGAATTTGCGATCGCTCGGTTGAGCCAGAACCGCTTGCTGTCGATCAATTGCCTGATGGAACCCCCAGGTGGCAAGGGTTGCACCTGCACCTTGGAGCAGGCGGCGACGGGAGAGTTGAACCATAAGGATAAAGCTCGGTCGGGAGGGACATTTATTTAGTTTACGGAGAGCAAGGGGCGATCGTCCCCTCGGTTCCATTTTTAGCAATTTGGCAACCGTTCTCACGAGGGGCGGATTTGCTACGCTGGAGAGCGAGAGCCAGAATCAAAGCGAACTTAATGTCTTCTACTGCAATCACCCATGCCTTTGAAACATTAGCTGTTGCCCAGGTAGAGACCAAAATGTAGTGAAAGCTAAGTGGAATGATCGATCGCCCCGTCACTCCACAAGCCAACAAGAAAAAGGTCTTCATATTGTAGGTTGGGTTGACGACAGGAAACCCAACATCATGATGTTTATCCTCGTAGCACCGACATCAAATAAATGACGCAAGTGCTCTCTAGTTCAGAGATATTTGGGTGGAGTTTGTTCTTCTTTAAGTTGGTGGTGTTGGGTTTCACCCCATCACTTCATCAGTCAACAAGAGACAGCATTTGTCGGGTGTGTTAGGCAGCAGTCAGTGATGATATTCAGCAGGGTTTTTGAATCTGCCGTAACGCACCGCATGGGTTTTAGTGCGTTACGCAGGAATCAAATTTAAGCCATTGAATCGATTGTTTGCACCTGCTAACGCTCTCTATGGGAGGGGCGATCGCACTCATAAAGTTGGTAAACGCATTTGAAAGCTATCAACCAGAGGGCGCTGAATGATAACGGGCTTAGGGTATCGTGGAGGAAAACTGACGGATTCAGGTAATCGCTTGATGAGCTGGTCGTCAATCGTATCAAAATAATCAACCTTCATCCTGATGGCGGTGGCGAGATGAACTGAGTCGTAAGGTTGTAATGCTTTTTTTCCACCTCCACCTCCATACTGTCGCAGAAGATATCGATTAATTTCAGCGGTATCTGGTTCAAAAGCTACACGCTCAAGCCATACACTACCGAGTAAGAGAGAGATGATTTGTTCTTGCACTTCCACTGAGTACTGCTCTTTACCCGGCTCGGCCTTGATGTAAACTACCTCGCCCATTGTAAATGCAGAGGTACAAGCTCTAATAATTCCATCTTCAGCGGCCTTGATGATCGAATCACATTCGATGAAGTTTTCTGGTTCTGCTTGACCATTCAGGAAACCCGAGAACACTCCAGAATCAAGATAATGAAACGGTTTATTTGCCACTACTGTTAAGACCTTAATCTTGCCAAAATGTCACTGACGCTGGGTAGCTCATCTGCCGACGGCAGGATACGCATTTCATCAACCTGAATGTTTATCTTTGGACCATGAACGTGCTGACGGATCAAGCCAAAAACATACACTCTTCGACCCAGTGCTTCCTTGGCTGTGTCCAATAGATCATCTCTAAAGTAACACTTGACGATTCTTTCATCAGTTCTACTCCGTATACCCACTGATTGCTTACCTGCTACGCTAATTGAAACCAGGACACCTTCTACAGAACCATAGAATTTCTGAGTCGTTCGAGTGATTTCATCGATATTACCCTTGAGTTTAGGAACAATACTCTTGCTCCAGCCATGGCTCTTAAAACGAATCTCTGCAAAGTCGTTTGGATTTAAGATTGCGCTGAATGCTCTGGCATACAGAAGAGCAGCCTCACTAAAACCATTAGGAATAACCGGAGCCGCTTGTAGTTGCTCTATCCCGTCTTGAAATAAGCTGAGAACTTCTGTCGGACGCTGCTTATCCAATTTTTCATCAATCGGTATAGCGACAGCAGTGATATTTATACCTCCAGAACGCACTGAGGCGATCGACCATTCAATCGTTTTTTCTCCACTATTGGATGTTTCCTTGTCAACTTCAGTTAGTAAAGCGATGAAGCTGTCCATCGCTTTACAAAACTTGGCAAATGGAAAGTGGGGGCCATCAATACTGATGATGAGGGTATTGTCTTCACTGCCCTCAGTTAAATCAGATGCGTTGTAGGTCTGGCTCTGCATAGCTCAAGAATATACGAGTCTCATGCTGTGATTGTGGCACAACTGGACATCAGTTAGACTATTTATCGCAGTAGCCCAGATTGTTAGGACGAACTCCGATCGCTGAACCCTTCTGTTGGTGGGCAATATCTATCCATCCTTTCAACCGGGTGAAGCATGGTTTGGTGGCGGCTCCGAGGGATTGGCCCGATTCGAGTTTTGGACGGTATGTGCGAGATGGGTGTTATCCGGCGGATTGGGGTGCGGCGGGGAAGGTTGAGTTACCGGATGGGGTGGGGAATGTTATCGGCTTTTCAACTGTCCTTGCTGCTTTGCAGCTTGAATAACAGCTTTATTTGCTGTGAACACGGTAATTCCTGGTACAGTTGCATAGTCACCATCATCAGTAATCACACATTCAATTCCTACATTAGCCATAGTTTCCAAGATCAGTAAGTCATACCCATCAACGCATTGCTGAGGTAGTCTGCTCATGGCAGAATTCAAAACAGTTAAACTCACGGGTGCTTCAACTATACTGGAGATAGCATTCACCTGTTGCCAAACACTTTTTATTTGCCGACATACTCTTTTTCGTTCTATTGCGTAATTATGTCTGAACTGTTTTGCTTTGAGATGTTCTGGACTTAAATTCCTACCCTTTATATATATTTCTCGCTCTGCTTTCTCAATAATGTGCGCTAGTTCAGGAAAGGACAGAGTACTACAATTTATGGAAGCTCTAGCTTGCTTACAATCTCTCAAATAATTTGGATACTTTGACACCTGGTAAGGTCTAGGTGGCTGGTTTGCATTTGAAGCACGTTGGTAGGTAGACCAGTACCAAAATTTGTATCAACTAGGAAGGAATCACTTCCTTTAGGCTGATCAGTGCGGAGATCAACAACCTCCGCCTGAACCGTGTAGTTAATTGACATTAAACACTCACTATCTGTTCTGCTTGATCTTGAATCACACGATCAACTGCTTTCCTGTGATCTGCATTGGAATAGTATTCTCTTGCGTTCTCACGCACACATTCCCAAACATCCTGACCTAGAACATTAAGATTTAGCAAGTTCAAATGCTCATTTATATCTTGTTCAGGTATATCAGCGAACAGCTTACCTAAGCCAAAATTGAAAAATGGCGAGGCAAAAATCTCAACTCCAGCAAAATCCAACTCTACAGTCTGTGCACTTTTGAGTTGAGGATAGATAAGCTCATAGAGCCTTTGACCATCCTCAGATGTCATACAGTAAGATCCGATTAACTTACTTAAGCTGTATCTCATGATTTGTACATCCTCTATATACAGAAGCCTACTTAACTCTAGCTCACCCTCAGTACAGGATTACTATTAACTAAGTATAGCGAACTATCACACTGTAGTGTGATGCTAACTACCGTTCCTGAGAACCTGGGAAGGCAATCTTGATACATTTCTTCACAGTCTCCGACAATAGCACATCCACCATCACTTAACACCATTAGCTTTGCGCGATTAGTTTGCACAAATGTTTTCAAGCTGTATAGTCCTATGC
Organism: Spirulinaceae cyanobacterium; assembly: GCA_049601735.1. GTDB lineage: Bacteria > Cyanobacteriota > Cyanobacteriia > Cyanobacteriales > Spirulinaceae > SIO3F2. The sequence goes on along the minus strand of JBMYQW010000002.1, from coordinate 27,011 downwards.
CTCCAGGAACTCCCAAGCGTGTAGAAGTCCCATGCTTTAAAGCCCATTGCAACGCTTCACAAGCAGATAGATCTGGATCATCCATGTAATCTCGAACGTTATGAGGGATGCCATGTCCAAAATCAACCATGGCAAACTGTAGCTCTCGACGATTTGGAAAGTACTGGCCACATGTAAATAAGCCTATTGGTGTTCGACTATGATAAAAAGCGTTTAGATAGATCTCACTCACTTGTTGCAATATGTACTGCTGTAGACGGGAATTCCCCTTAATCCATTCATCTCGCAGCCACTGGCGTCGAACATAGTTTATCCATGTGCCTATATCTTGCTTTTTACTCTCGCAGTAAGGAATAGCATTGCACATCCATGGATAGCTCTGTTGGTTGAAGATCGTCAAGAAGTGATTTCTCTCAAGATTACGACGAATTTCCGGTCTGAGTGTGTTGGGACGAAGCGTTACATCCTTCTGATGGTATTGAATCCAGCGTATCAGACCGCCAAGAAAAGCAACTGCGTTTGGTCTAAGGAATCGGCATCTTGAAAAGTCGAATTCTACATCCATAAGCCCAGCTTTGACAGCGTTCCACATTTGGAACATTTTGCAGAAATCTGACGGGGAATCGTTGAGTGTCGGAACAGGGAGAACGTGATTCACGCGCTACCTCATAGTGAGTGTGTTTTTACAAGAGAAGCTGCCTCTCCGTAGAGAAGCAGCTTTTAGTAGGTAGGGTGGGATTCTAGAAACCCATTCTCCTTTAATTCAAAAGGACTTAGTAATCAAAGTCGCCGCCAGGAGCAGCACCCGCCTTATCCTTCTCAGGCTTGTCCACCACAATGCACTCCGTGGTCAACACCATGCCAGCGATCGAAGCCGCATTTTGCAGCGCCGATCGCGTCACCTTCGCCGGGTCAACCACACCCGCCTCAAACATATCCGCGAACTCATTGACCGCCGCATTGTAACCGACGTTGAAGTCTTTCTCCTTCACGCGCTCGGCGATGACTGCCCCATTCTGACCCGCATTCTCAGCGATGCGCATCAGCGGCGCGGTCAAGGCACGACCGACGATCAGGGCTCCGGTCAACTCCTCAGCGGTGAGGTTGCCATTCGCCCAGTCTTCGAGTCCGGGAGCCAAATGCGCCAGGGTCGTACCACCACCGGGGACGATGCCCTCTTCAACTGCCGCCTTGGTCGCATTGATCGCATCTTCTAGGCGCAGCTTCTTGTCCTTCATTTCGGTTTCAGTGGCAGCACCCACCTTAACCACAGCCACACCACCAGAGAGCTTGGCGAGGCGCTCTTGGAGCTTCTCCTTGTCGTAAGAAGAATCGGTTTCTTCGATCTGGCGACGGATTTGCTCACAGCGGGCCTTGACGGCTTCTTCATTGCCATCAGCGACGATCGTGGTCGTGTCCTTGGTGATCGTTAGGCGGCGGGCCGTGCCCAGCATTTCAATCTTGGCACTTTCGAGCTTGAGACCCGCATCTTCGGTGATCACCTGACCGCCCGTGAGCACGGCGATATCTTCAAGCATTTGCTTGCGGCGATCGCCAAAGCCAGGCGCTTTAATCGCAGACACACGAAGCACGCCGCGCAGGCTGTTGATCACCAGCGTTGCCAGGGCTTCCTTCTCGATGTCTTCAGCGATGATCACCAGGGGCTTGCTGAGGCGAGCCACCTGCTCCAGAATCGGCACCAAGTCTTGGATCAGGGCGATTTTCTTGTCGGTGATTAGGATGTGGGGCTCATCGAGCACCGCTTCCATCCGCTCCGTGTCGGTGGCGAAATAGGGGGAGATGTAGCCTTTGTCAAAGCGCATCCCTTCCGTGATTTCGAGTTCCGTGAACATGGACTTGCCTTCTTCGAGGGAAATGACGCCCTCTTTGCCCACCTTGTCCATGGCTTGGGAGATCATGCTGCCGACTTCCTCGTCGTTGCCCGCCGAGATGGAACCCACCTGAGCGATCGCCTTGGAGTCGGAGATTTCCCGCGCATGGTCTTTGATTTTGCCGACCAAGAATTCTGCCGCCTTGTCGATGCCGCGCTTGAGGGCGATCGGGTTTGCACCCGCAGCCACGTTGCGTAAGCCCTCTTTGACGATCGCATGGGCCAACACCGTCGCGGTGGTGGTTCCGTCACCGGCCACATCGTTGGTTTTGGAGGCCGCCTGACGAATCAGGGACACGCCCGTGTTTTCGATGTGGTCTTCGAGTTCGATTTCCTTGGCGATGGTGACGCCATCGTTGACGATCTGGGGTGCGCCGAATTTCTTCTCAAGAACCACGTTGCGACCTTTGGGGCCGAGGGTTACGGCCACGGCTTCCGCCAGCAGGTCGATGCCTTTTTCTAAGGCGCGGCGGGCTTCTTCGTTGTAAATGATGCTCTTAGCCATTATTTCCGTCTCTCCAATGTGAGGGGGTCAAAAAAGTTACTGTAAAAATTGCCAATCATGGGGGCGCTACGCCACAGCAGCGAGGATGTCTTTCTCGGAGAGCAAGACATAGTCTTCGCCGTTGAGCTTGATGTCGGTGCCGGCGTACTTGGAATAGAGCACCTTGTCGCCCACTTTCACTTCCAGGGGCGCACGCTCGCCTTTGTCGTTGAGCTTGCCGGGGCCCACGGCGGCGATTTCACCGATCTGGGGCTTTTCCTTGGCGGTGTCGGGGAGCAGAATGCCGCCAGCGGTTTTCTCTTCAGACTCACTGACTTTCACAAAGACGCGATCGCCCAAGGGGTTTACGGTTGAAACATTGATGGTCAAAGCGGCCATGGGGGAATCCTCCACAAATAGAGATGAATTTCATTGCGGTGAGATGTGCCTCGTGTCGGGGTTTAGCACTCTCACCGTCCGAGTGCTAATTTATCGGACGCAGAGTTGCGATCGCAACTCTGCCTGGAGTAGGGTTTACCGTACTCCAAGGGATAGATTCGAATCGGAGCGACTCACCGATCGGGACTCCGCTTGAGGACAGTTGTAGTTTCCGAGACGGCTGACCTACTATGAAAGGATGTTCCCAAATCCAGCGCCCAACTTCTGGAGCTGACCTCTATCGTGTTCACTCGCGTCACGTCTGGTTTTTCTCTTGGTTTGCCACCGCTCCGAAGTCGCTTTCAGGGGAGCTTACTGGGTCGGTCTTGGTGGCTCGCTCAAGGAGAGCCTGCTGAAAATGCCCATCTCTACAGGGGGGTTGAGCAGGCGATCCTCAAGAGTTGTGGCGATGTCCAGGCCATGGCCCAGGCGATTATTGCCGCCCTGCCGCTGGCAACCGTCCCTCTCGACGACGTTTTGCTCGCCTTAGTTCCCCTCATTCTCTACGGTCATGACGCCCCGCAGCGACTAAAATCGGCGATCGCATCGCTCAGTCCGTCTTGGCCCGCTGCCCAGGCAAGGGTTCTGCCAGGCTGGGCCGAACTGCTGGTGGCT
>JBMYQW010000002.1:0-23573 GCA_049601735.1 Spirulinaceae cyanobacterium | reverse complement strand
GCGGGTTTCAAACCCGCCCCTAGCGTGAACGTGAATTCTAGGGGGGATTCAGAATCAAACCCCTTTACGGGCTGGGCCGAGGCGATCGGCCACCCGGAAATTCAGGCAGGGCTAACCGAGGGTCAGAGTCTGACGACCATAATGACGCGGTTGACCCCTGAACCCTGCCCGGCGCTAGCGATCGCCCTCTATTGCTGGAGCACAACGCCCACCGCCCCCGCTCTCACCCTCGCCCGTGCCGGGCAACATTCTCCTGCAGCGCAAGCCTTTGCCCTGACCCTCTGCGGCGCACATCAGGGGTGGAAACGCTTGTCACAGTGGGCAGACTTAGACCATTCATCATGGGTGCAACCCGCCTTCGCCGAGCAACTGTGGCAGCATTGGCTCGGCGTCTACCTCCCGCCAGACTCTCCCCCCGCTCGTGCTGCACCCCTCCTCCCCTTTGGTGCTGCTCAGACCTTGCAGCCCCGTGCGGGGCGATCCTTGGTTTCCCTCGTTGACCCTTGAGCATTTTTCCCAACCTGGGGTTAGGATTAAGCACTTAACCTTATCATTACAGTCTTCGATTACACGGTTTCGATTACAGGGTATTTATTGACCATTGCTCCTGGCCCAAGAGCTTGATTTGCCAGAGACAGATTTTCAGAGACAGATTTCAAGCAACAGACTTGCAAACGACAGATTTTTTAGAGAATTCGCTCATTCATTTCAGCTTTAAACTGCTGCTGTAATTCCTATGAATATGCTGCGCCTCCTCACTCGTCTTGGCTCAGGATTTAATCCCCAGCCCCTTACCTGCCAGCGCGATCGCAAACCCAGCATTCCCCAGCCCGTGATGTTTTGCTTTGTGGTACTCTCCCTCACCAGCGTGCTGGGCTATCGTTTCTATAACCAGCCCCGCCTCAAGGAAGGGACGATCGCCCCCCAAACCGTTTGGGCGAGCCGCGATGAGTCGGTTGTCGACGAAGAGCAGACCGCAGAGAAGCGCAAGGCCGCCCAAACGGGTCTAGTGCCAGTGCTGAAGGTCGATAGCGCCATCACCCAAGCAGTTCAGCAGGACTTGGAAGCCTTTTTGCTCCAGATCGAGCAGTTGCGCGAAACGGCAGGAGCCATGCCCTTTGCCGAAGAAGAGGTGCTCTCCCCCGCCAGCCAACAGTACCTGCGCAGTCTGAGCGCCGAGGAATGGCAACGGTTCGTAAACGAGTTGGGTCGCACGTTGGAGTTTCAACCCCTGCCTTCGCCCGTTTCTGGCTTCAATCCGCTGGCCATCACCCGCAGCGTCGATCTAGAGGAACTGCCCACCCAACAGGCGATCGCGGAATTGGAGCAATATGCCCGACAGGAAAACCGCTCCCAGCTCCAGGCTTTACTAGAAACCATTGATGTGTCGCGTTTGGGCTACCAACAAGCTCTGGAAACCCTGAGCCAAAACCCAGATCTCACTCCCCTAGAGCAGGACTACAGCCGGGAGTTGCTCAACCTCTCGGAAGAAAACTGGCTGGCCAGCCGTGAAGGCCTCCGTCTCGGGCTAGAGCGGATTCTTATCCAGGGTTTGCCCTCTGGTGTGCCCGAAGACCTCGAAGCCAATGCGGTACAGAGCCAACTGGCCGATCAACTACCCGAAACCTCCCTCTCCCTGGCGGTCATGCTCCTGACCGAAATGCTTGAGCCGAACCTCGTGCCGGATAAGGATGGGACGAAGCAACTGGCCGAACAGGCGGCGGAGGCCGTGGAGATCGTCGTCTATGAAGTGGAGCGGGGGGATGTGATTATCGAAGCGGGGCAGACGATTACCCGGCGCGAGTTTATCTTGCTCGATGAGTTTGACAAGACCCTGCGCGGGGTGGATTGGCAGGGTCTGGCGACCACGACCAGCGTGGTGATCGCAGCGGTGGGGGTGTTTACGGTCATTCAGCGGCGCTTGGGCATTCGGCTGCGCTGCCGCGATCGCATTCTGCTCTGTCTCTTGAGCCTGACCACGCCCGTGCTGATGAACTTTGGCCAGTACAACCTGGTGGCCGTCGGGCTGCTCGGCAGTAGCTTTTATAACCCCGCCCTAGCCGTCACCCAGGTGACGCTGCTCACGGGACTCTCGATCTTTAATGCCGTACCCAGTGGGGCGGCGCTGCCCTGGGAATCCTTGATTGGTGCCGCGGCGGGGGGACTCTTGACCGCAACCGTGGCCGGACGACTGCCCTCGCGAGAAGACCTGGCCCAGTTGGGGGGCACGGTGGCGATCGCCCAAGGCACGGTTTACTTCGTAGTGATGTTGATCTTTAGTGCGGCGCCCGGTACGGTCTGGTCGCTAGTTATTCCGTCGGCGGCCCTGTTTGGTCTCACTGGCTTGGCCTGGTGTGTGGTGGCGCTGGGAATTTCCCCCTACCTGGAGCGGGCCTTCGACCTCGTGACACCGATCCGTTTAGCCGAACTCTCTAACCACAACCGCCCTCTACTCAAACGGCTGGCCACCGAAGCCCCCGGCACGTTCCAGCACACCTTGTTTGTGGCGTCCCTAGCCGAAGCCGCCGCCCGAGAAGTCCATGCCAATGTGGAACTGATCCGCGCCGGGACGCTCTACCATGACATTGGCAAGATGCATGACCCGATGGGCTTTATTGAGAACCAGATGGGCGGCCCCAACAAGCATGATCGCATCAACGACCCCTGGCGGAGTGCCGAGATCATCAAGAAGCACGTCAGCGAAGGACTCGTCATGGCGCGGCGCTACAAGCTCCCGGAAGCGATTCAGGACTTTATCCCAGAACACCAGGGCACGATTTTAATTTCCTACTTCTACTTCCAGGCCAAGGAACGGGCTAAGTCCCTCGGGCGCACGGTAGAAGAATGCGACTTTCGCTACGACGGGCCGATTCCCCAGTCTCGGGAAACGGGCATTGTCATGCTCGCCGATGCCTGTGAGGCGGCCCTGCGATCGCTCAAAAATGTCACACCCGAAACGGCCCTCAGCACGGTCAAAAAGATCTTTCGCGCCCGTTGGCAAGATAGTCAACTGGTCGCTTCAGGGCTTAAGCGGGAAGAAATGGACCTCATTGCTGAGGTTTTTGTGCGGGTCTGGCAACAGCATAATCACCAACGCATTGCCTACCCGAAAGGGGCCCTAGAGCCCCAGAAGATAAGTACTCAAGAGAAGATTAGCGCCCAGGAGAGTTGAGTCGACAATGAGGCTGGTTAGGAATCCTGGACAGCCCAGCCCCTCAACTGGTGGGCAATGCCCACTCTGAACGATGTCCTAATCCAGTTTCTCCTTGCTAGATTTAGGAGTCGCTTGGCGGGGTACAACCGGCCACCTTGAAGCTCACCAGATCCGTGGAAGCAATCTTAACTTCATCGGCATTAAACGCCTCAATCCGCCAGATATATTCACATTTGGCCAGGGCTGTTTCTACGGTATGCTCCGTGCCATCAACCCTGAAGCCGACGATCGCCGACTCGTAGGGCTCAGAGTTATCCCGCGCCGAGAGATACAGCTCGTAATAGTCTGCCTCGGGAATCTCGGGCCAGGAGAGGGTGGGCGTGGCGTTCTCGACGGTTCCCTCATCGGCAGGGGCGCTGACATCCATGAGTTTGTAGATATCAACGGTGGGCACTTTCAGTTCTTTCTTTTCTTCCACCTTCAGCTCGGCAGCCGTGGGGCCGTAGCCTTCGGTGGGAAAAACCCAGTTGTCTGTATCAAAGACCCGCACCGCCAGGTTGTAACCGTCGGCGGGCACATTTTCAAAGCTGAAGCTGCCATCCTCCGCTGTCTTGGTGTTAAACTCCTCGCCGTCACAACTGAGCCCTAAAATCGTACTCAACTCGCTACAGAGCATCACATCTAAGTTAGCCACCCCTTCACTATTCCATTGCACCTCGCCGCTAATATTGCCCTGGCCGTCTTCGGTATCGGCATTTTTGTAGGTTCCCTCGGAGGTCGCCTGTTCATCGGCGGGGGGAGCTTCCGGTGCTTCAGTGGTTGGGGCATCGGCGGAGTCGGCGGAGTCGGCAGATGTGTCGGTGGAGTCGGTGGCAGCGCAGGCGCCGGTCACGAGGATTGTTGCACCGGCCAAAAGCGCGATCGCCGGATTGAGAAGTTTTGTCATTTTCTTAAGGTTGGGATTCAATGCTGACTGGGCTCAGTGTAAAAGATGATCCCCAAGAATATCACAGGTGTATCATTATCGGTTACACAACAGATGACTTCAAGGATTGCTGAGGCGCGTCATTCTTGTTAATTCAGAGCTTGAGAGTGCAGCGGAAGAGGGCATCGGCGCAGTGAGAACTTCTTGCAGCCATTGCACCAGGTGCTGGAGCGATCGCGCCACAGGAATCTGCGCTATTTGGTAATCCTTGAGCTTTTGGGCTGCCGTACAGGTATGGGGCAAGGTATAGAGCGATTGAAAGAAGTCGCTCGTCGCTGCGGGTGTGGGGTTGACCAAAGGTGGCAAGTTTTGTCCGGCGATGTAGGCCAAAACAGGCTTTTGAATAGTGGTTTGCAACTGCACCGCAGCGGTATCGTTACCCAGCAGATGCTGCTCTAACAAAACAATAGCACTGGTATCTTCGTTTTGGGCCAGCAGGGGTAGCCAGTCAGCAAAGGTACTGCCCAAAATATTGCCAACCCCCAAATGCACTACCACCGACTGGCCCATCCCCGCTTGGCTAAGTTCTGTGGCGATCGCTTCGAGCAACTGCGGGCTGGTGCGACCAATCAGACCCACCGGGCCCGGGCGGTAAAAATGGGGCGTGAGCGTCCCTAGCAAGAACCGCTCGGGCACAATCAGTCCAGCACTACCCGCCCCAAGAATTACCGTCCCCGTTGCCTCGGCCGCCCGAATGATCTTGAGCATATCCAGGGGCGGAACCGGGTTGGGCAGGAGCACCAGTTGGCGCACCCCAGCGGCGATCGCCTCCAATGCCGCGTCTGCCACCTGATCCGGAGCAACCCCAACAATACTGGTATCGATCTTTCCCAGGGCGGCGATCGCCTGGGCTACCAGATCAAACACGGGAATCCCCTGCCAAGATTGCCCGCCGCGTCCCACCTCCACCACCGCCGCCACCTCGGTCCCGTAGGCTTGCATGGGTGCAAGGCTGGCTTGGCTGAGGGCAGAAATACCCTGGAGCAAAATTTGGCGGTGAGGCATTAAGGGGTCTTTAATCGGAGGGTTCAGCGACGACATAGGCTAGAGATTGAATCCTCCATTATATATATTCCCCTCACTATGCTCTCTCCCCATCCCGATCGCGCCCCCAGAGTCGTGCATTGCGCTCTACTCACGGTCAGTGATACCCGTACCCCGGAAACCGACAAGAGTGGTCAATATCTACAACAGGTTCTCGGAGATGCCCACCATGCGATCGCCAGCTACCAGATTTTGCCCGATGAGCCGGCCCAGATTCGCACCCAGGTGCAGGCCCTTTGCGCCCAGCCAGGGGTAGAAGCCGTGATCTGTAATGGCGGTACGGGCATTGCACCACGCGATACAACATATGATGCGATCGCCAGCCTACTCGAAAAAACCCTCCCTGGCTTTGGCGAACTATTCCGCGGGTTGAGCTTCCAAGAGATTGGCTCGCGGGCGATCGCTTCCCGCGCCGTGGCCGGAGTCTGCCAGGGAACCTTGGTCTTTAGCTTGCCCGGTTCCTCGAATGCAGTACGTTTGGCGATGGAGCAATTGATCTTGCCGGAGTTGCAGCACCTGGTTACTCAGCTTGCCGATTAAGCCAAGTTTGGAGTGCAGCGAAATCGCGCATCTCCCAAAGGGCTTCGTTCAATTGCTCTAGTTCCTCCAGCGTGAGTTGGTCAATGTGCTGGGTTACAGCGTCTGGCAAAGTGCCCAGTTGACGAGTGATGAGGCGCAAGAGCAGGGATTGCTGACGTTGGCGCAGACGCGATCGCTCTTCCTCCCGACCGAGTTCTCGTCCTTCCTGCCAGCCTTCTTGCCGTGAGGTATTCACCACATTGTCGAGGTCACGGTAATATTTGAGACTATTTTGGTAACTGCCCTGTTCTGTGGGTGAAAAGTTGGCAATCTCCGCCACCTCAAAGAGTTGATTAAAGACTGAGTCCTGCAAGAGTTGGGGGCGATCGCTTAACTCAGACAAATGCCGCAGCACATACAACCACTTGTCAAGCTGGGAGTCAAGGTGCTCCAACGACTTGGTGAATTTGGGCAACTCGATGTAGATAAAGGTGAGCTTATCGTAAAACACCCGACATTTTTGATCCTTGAGCTTGACCGTATGGATCAATTCCGTTTGTTCCTTATGTTCAGTAAACACAAAATCAAGGACGCCGACCGTGTAAACCGCATCGAGTCGATAGTCCCACTTCCCCTTTTGAGCCTGTTCTTGAATCGGAAAGGTCGCATAGTAGAGGCTTCGATCTTTGAAATAGTCTTGTTGTGCTTTCTGGATTTCAACAATAAACCGTTGCCCATTCTCTGCTTGGCAGTAGATGTCAAAAATGGCTTTGCGATCGAGCGGCGTACTGCCTAAATTCTCAGTATTCTTAAACGTCAGATCTTTGATTTGGTGGTGGGCGGGCAGCAGGGTATTGAGAAAGTCGATCGGCAGTTGTTTGTGAGGTTCTGTACCAAAGACCCGTTTAAAACCAAAGTCGGTGAGAAGATTGATGTAGCGATCGGGCAAGGTATACGCCATTGTCTCAAGCCAATTGAATGGGACATTACTTTATTTTAGCGATCGAGCGATCGCCATTGATCTCGCCCTTAGTAAAGTCGGTTTATTAAATCCCTGTGCTGGTGAAGACTGCCTACCCTACAGGAGCGCCTCATGTTGTGGCGATTAGCGATCGAGCGATCGCCGTTAAGATAAATAAGTCCTCTACCGCCCGCGCCCCATTGCCAAAAGCTAACCCTGCCGCCGCGCAGCCCCACCGCGACTACCGCCCCCTCGACCCGGACAAACTCTCACCGATGATGTTTCATTACATCCAGGTGAAAGAGCAGCATCCGGGGGCATTGCTGCTCTATCGGGTGGGGGACTTTTTTGAATGCTTTTTTCAGGATGCGGTGACGATCGCCGAAGCCCTCGAACTGGTGCTCACCAGCAAAGAAGGCGGCAAAGAGATTGGCCGCGTGGCGATGACCGGCGTGCCCCACCATGCCCTAGACCGCTACAGCGCCCTCTTGGTGGAAAAGGGCTACGCCGTGGCGATCTGTGACCAAGTGGAAGACGCCTCGGTAGCCCTAGCCGAAAAACGCATGGTGCGGCGGGAAGTGCAGCAGTTGCTCACGCCCGGAACCCTCACCGAAACGGGAATGCTCTCGGCCCGGCGTAACAACTATCTCGCGGCAGTGGTACTCGCCAAAACCTATTGGGGCCTGGCTTATGCCGATATCAGCACGGGCGAATTTTTCACGACCCAACACCAAGGCGTCGAGGCGCTGGTGATGGAACTGGAGCGTTTGCATCCTTCAGAAATTTTGATCCCTACTGATGCCCCGGATGTGGGGGGGCTGCTGCGACCGGGGGAGCGATCGCCCTCGCTCCCCGAGAACTTGCCCGAGACCTTTTGTTACTCGTTGCGATCGCGCACCTATTTCCGCCCCGCCGAAGCCCGCAACCGTCTGCTGGAGACCTTTGAGCTGCGCTCCCTCGAAGGCTCCGGCTGCGATGGCAAAACCCTGGCGATCCAGGCGGCGGGGGGTCTGCTCGAATATATTGAAGACACCCAAAAAGATAACCCCGTCCCGCTTCAGTCCCTCAAGACCTATGCAATCACCGATTACCTGATCCTTGACCCCCAAACCCGTCGCAACCTAGAAATTTTGCAAACGGTGCGCGAGGGAACCATCCAGGGCTCGTTACTCTGGGCGCTCGATCGCACCAGCACGGCCATGGGTGGGCGGGCACTCAAACGCTGGCTGATTGAGCCGTTACTGGAAGAGCAAGGGATCTTGGCCCGGCAGGAGACGATCGCCGAACTCCTCGACTCTTTGCCCTTCCGGGAACAGTTGCAAACCCTGCTGCGCCAGTTCTATGACCTAGAGCGCCTCAGTGGCCGCGTCGGCTCGGGTCGCGCCAATGCGCGGGAGTTGGCGAACCTGGCGGATTCGTTGGTGCGGCTGACGGATTTAGCGGCGCTGGCTCGGGAGGGCCAGTCCCCCTACCTGCGCCATTTACACCAGATCCCCCCGGAACTGGAGCAACTGGGGCAGCACGTCCTCGCCCACCTGGTGGAATCGCCGCCCCAGCACCTCAAGGAGGGCAACCTGATCCGCTCAGGCATTGACCCGCGCCTGGATGAGCGCCGCCAACAACTCGAAGCCGATCAGCAATGGCTGGCGAACCTGGAGGTCACGGAGCGCGATCGTACGGGCATCACCAAGCTCAAGGTGGGCTATAACAAGACCTTTGGCTATTATCTCAGTCTGCCCCGCTCCCAGGCCGCCGCCGCGCCGGACGACTATACCCGTAAGCAGACGCTCACCAACGAAGAACGCTACATCACACCGGAGCTCAAGGAATGCGAAACCCGCATCCTCACGGCGCGGGATGAACTCAACCAAATTGAGTACGAAATTTTCGACCAGCTCCGCACGGAGGTGGGGCAGGAGTCTCAAACGATTCGGCAGATTGCCCGCGCGGTAGCGGCGTTGGATGTGTTGGTGGGCCTGGCGGATATCGCCGCGCAATGGCAATATTGCCGTCCGGTGATGCACGGCGGCCGTCAGCTCCAGATCCAGCAGGGGCGGCATCCGGTGGTGGAGCAGCGCCTGGGCCAGGGCTTCTTTGTGCCCAATGGAACACAGCTCGGTTATGAGGAAACCGCAATCGAGCAGCCGGATTTGGTGATCCTCACCGGGCCCAATGCCAGCGGCAAGAGTTGCTATCTGCGCCAGGTGGGGCTGATTCAGCTCATGGCGCAGATCGGTAGTTTTGTCCCGGCGCATCGGGTGGAATTGGGGATCTGCGATCGCATCTTTACCCGTGTCGGCGCAGTAGACGACCTGGCGACGGGCCAATCGACGTTCATGGTGGAGATGAATGAGACGGCGAATATTCTCAACCATGCGACGCCCCAATCCTTGGTGTTGCTCGATGAAATTGGCCGGGGAACGGCGACATTTGATGGGCTCTCGATCGCCTGGTCAGTGGCGGAATATTTAGCGCAGGCGGTGCGATCGCGCACAATTTTTGCCACCCATTATCATGAGCTGAATGAGTTAGAAACGCTGCTGGAGAATGTGGCAAACTATCAAGTTACGGTTAAAGAGTTGCCGGATAAAATTATCTTTTTACACCAAGTTCAACCGGGTGGGGCCGATCGCTCCTATGGCATTGAAGCAGGGCGGTTGGCGGGGTTGCCCGATCGCGTCATTCGTCGCGCCCATGAGGTGATGGCGCAGATCGAGAAGCACAGTAAGATTGCGGTGGGGCTGCGACGGGGGACGAAGGAGAAGAAAAGGGCGAAGCCGAAGATGAATGGACGAGCCCAGGAGCAGTTGGACATTTTTGGGAATTAAAGGCAATCAGGGTACGGCGTATCTGCCTTTTGCAATCAGTATTTGTCGCTCTACGATCCGACGTTCGTCGTTGAACCCCAAGATTCGTGTCGTTACTTCACCGATTGATGTTTTGGCAATAATCGTTGCCTCATCAAGTCGGAAATGCTCAGACCAACGATCGTCTCTTGGGTTATAAAACCGGACAAATTCTTTAGTCTCCAAAATTACTGAACCCACATCACTACCCTTGTAGCGATTACAAAAAACACAGGCATAGGCAAGATTCTCGGGTTCATTTGAGCCACCATGTTTGAGGCTAATGATATGGTCGATCGCGCAGCCTAAAATTGTGTCTTGCTCACTGATCAAGCAGTATTCACACCGATTTTGGGCTCGCTCACTAACTAAGCGGCGAGTGGCATCAGAGAGGTACGGACGGCTGGTCATGATGCCTTTTAGTTGCTCTCAGCAGCGATGTCGGTACTTTGCCCATCTGGCAAATGGTCATAGGCACGGGCTTTGGTGAGGCGAAGAATATGCTCTAGCAACAAGTAATGGTCGAGTTCAGACTTCTCGCTGCTGCCTAGACCTGTGGTTTTCTCCTGAAAAATCAGGTCAGCGACACGATCTTTGACGGCTGCCGAGGGCTGGAAGTCAACAATGCTCTGGGGACTGGGGCCAGCCGCAAAAAAGTTAATAATTTCTTCGTAGGCGATGGGTAAGGAGGGCGTCATTATGCCGTTGGGTTTGAGATGGGGAACAAAATGCAGGGGTCAGAGCGAGTATGCTAGATTTCTATTTCTCCAATCTATCGCACCACTACAGCATTGAGTCAGTATGGTTAGCGGGGTTGCCCGATCGGGTGATTCGGCGAGCCCATGAGGTGATGGCGCAGATCGAGAAGCACAGTAAAATTGCGGTGGGGCTACGGCGAGGGACGAAGGAGAAGAAGGCGGCGAAGCCGAAGATGAATGGGCGAGCCCAGGATCAGTTGGATATTTTTGGGAATTGAACCCATTATCATCAATGCCAGTGCATCTTGTAGTGATGTTTATACCTATAGAATAATGCGTAAAATTATGCGACTGAAGTCTCGTAATCAGGAGGCTGATAATACCAAAAATGAAGAATTACTGATCGATGCGATTCGGGAAGGGAGTCTTGAGAAAGTTTGCTCTCTACTAGAACAAGGATGCTCTGCCAACATCACAGATCAGGATGATATTCCTGGACTAGCGATCGCTGCTCAAGCAGGTCATACTGAAATTGTGGAGATTCTATTGGCTGCGGGAGCTTGTGAACTCAATCGCTCCATCAAACCATTGCAAGAAAATGATGATCCTTGGGGAAATCAACGCACATCTGGTGCGATGGCTATTTGGAGTGCAGCAGTTGCCAATCATCTAGATGTACTTCAAGTTCTTGATGCTGAGATGCCTAGATGTTTTGGCCAGGTTCTAGCCGATTTTTGTCAGCAAGGTGATCTTAGAGCGATACAAACAATGCTCACTGTTGGAGAGATCCATCGTTATCGTGATTATGGGCTATTACAAGCAGCAATTCAGGGTGAAAATCTTGATATCTTTAAATATTTGGTTGAATCAGGAGTGGATGTCAATCAAGAGTTTATTGATGACATTGATAAAAAACATAACACCCCACTGATAGTTGCTGCCGAGTACGGACATTTGGATATTGTGAAATTTTTAGTTGCTGCTGGAGCTTCAGTGGATGACTGTATAGAGGGCGAGACTCCATTACTAAATGCTGCCTATTTAGCTGCCTACTCAGGACAGAAAGAGGTTTTTGACTATCTCTGCACTTTGGTTTCTGAAGAAGATAGGAAGTTGGCTGAGGATGAGCTTTGCCGAACTCAGAAAGAGCTAGAACGAAAGAAACGGACAGATGTGGAGGCGTTCATTGAAGGAGCAATGCTAGGAAAAATGCAAACGATTCAATGGGGAATTCATCGAGGAACAGATATAAATGCGATTGGCTCTCAGGGACAGACAGCGTTGATGTATGCAAGTTCGTATGCACTTGTGGAAATGGTGCAAATTTTGCTTGCGGCAGGAGCAGATCCAAATATTCAAAGTGATGAAAAGAATAGAGAGGGAGAGACGGCACTTATGAAGGTTGCTGGGAGTTTCACCTGTTATTTCGCCGAGAAATCCTATACCTTGATTAAGATGCTAGTGGCAGCAGGTGCTGATGTTGACTTTCAGGATAAAGCTGGTCGTACAGCTTTGATCCACGCAGTAACTTGGGGTGGCTATCATAGGGTTTCAATAGAAGTTGTGAAAGTATTAGTTGAGGAGGGTGCTAATCCTATTCTCAGAGATAATGAAAATAAAACTGCCTTGATGTATGCTCAGAGCCGATGTCAAATACATGAAGACTATCACAAGGTTGTAAGTTTGTTACAGGTGTAGGGTGGGAAGTGCCCACCACAACTCAATTATGCTGTGGCGATCGCACTTTTCTCCTTCCAATCATCTCTTACTTAGGGTAAGTTGGCGATCGCCCAGCGCAAAAAAATCCATAATTTTTTCCACAAATTGCAAAACTTTTGAGTTTATTTATAGTCGAAGTTCTTTCGTAAAAACTGCAAGGCTCTTCGCTATGATTGATGGGCTTACTGAATCATTCATCAATGCCTTCTCAACCCGCTCCTTACAGCACTGCTTTCTACTTCCAACCCCAAACCCGCCACCACCTGGAAATTCCGGTGGCCCGACTGCCGACCCAGACCATGCTCTCGCTTCCCGTCATGGTGATTCATGGCCAAGCCCCTGGCCCAGTGCTCTGGCTCAGTGGGGCAATTCATGGTGATGAGGTTAATGGGGTCGAAATTATTCGTCAGGTGGTTCAGCGCCTCGAACATTACCCCTTTGTGGGAACCGTTTTAGCGATTCCGATTGTCAATGTGTTTGGGTTTATGGAGGGAACCCGCTATCTTCCCGATCGCCGCGACTTAAATCGGAGTTTTCCCGGCTCATCCCAAGGCTCTTTGGCCTCGCGGCTGGCGCACTTATTTATGCACGAGGTGGTGAAACGGAGCACCCATGGGATTGACTTCCACACCGCCTCAGACCACCGGGTCAATTGGCCGCATCTGCGGGCTAACCTCGACCATGAACCAACGCACCGCCTGGCCCAAGCCTTCGGTATACCCTTGATCATGCACGCCAACCTGCGAGATGGTTCGCTGCGCCAAGCGGCGAGTCAGCGGGATATTCCCATGTTGCTCTACGAAGCGGGAGAGGCCTTGCGGTTCGACGATCGCAGCATCCACCTGGGGGTACAGGGGACATTCCGGGTCATGGTTGCCCTAGAGATGTTGGCTGCTGATGGCCCCCTCCCCTCAGAGCTGCCCCAAGAGTCGAGAAAATCAGCTTGGGTTCGAGCCAGTCGGAGTGGCTTATTGAGCTTGCATACTAACTTGGGGGAACGGGTCATTGCTCAACAGCGGCTCGGCACAATCAGTGATGCCTTTGGCGAGAAACAGTACGCCATCCGGGCGCGTCGCCCCGGCATCGTAGTTGCCCTGACCCACAAGCCCTGGATTCACCAAGGAGATGCGATCGCCCATCTTGCCACTGTAGAGAGCTAATAGCCGCGTTGGCGATCGGGCGCAGTTCGACTGGGGCATCACACCCGCAACAATGTGGGCCGATCGCGCGTCGCCACGATCCGCCGACAGCCCGATTCGGGGAGCGCCCATTGATAATGCCGCTCCTCCGGCTTGCCCCAGCACAAGCCCAAATACACCTCGGTCAGCGCCGCATCCACCTCTGCCCATTCCGCTTCCCGAATAAAGGTTTCGACCAACTCCGGTGAGAGAATTTGCTGCTCCTTGCCCATGAGCCAGAGCTTTAAACCCGCAGTTGTTTGCCGCCAAAACGCCACCACATTGGCCTTGGCTGCTTGCAAGGCTTGCTTGTCGGCGGCGATCGCAATCAATTGATTATGCAACTCCGGGAAGCACACAGTTTGGCCCTCAAACTGACAGGTGCGCCAGATCAACCCCGAAACATTATGGTGGCGCTGATACTCATGAATTTGCTCCCGAAACTCCCGGTAGGCATAGACTCGGCTAATCTTGTCATTGCCCAACGCCAGAGAGAGAACCGGGTCATTGAAGCGTTCTTCGGCCGAGAGCAGCACGCGCTGGCCGCGGCAACTGGCCCGCATTTCTTTTTCGAGAATCTCAATCAGTTGCTGCGTGGAGTAGGGCATGGCGGGGCAGTGAGCGCGAGCCTGTCTTTCCCTGAATGATAGCGTTGAATTTTGAGGGTGGGTAACTTTCGCGGCGACGGCATGGGGTAGGTAAGACGGTACGAATCATTCATTCGACTCCCCCTCAAGGGTTTGCTCCAACTTTTTCTCATCAATTTCGCGCAGGGGAACCAACCCCGCTTTTTGTAACAACAACTGACCTTCATCGGTCTGGAGCAGAGCCGCAAAGGCTTGGCCTAGCGGCGGACGGCGATTGTCGAGGGGATAGACCACAGCCAGGGGGTAGGCGAGGGGATAGCGTTGCTCACGGATCGCCGCAATATGGGTGGCATAACTGCCTTTCTCATTGCAGAGGTCGATCTGGGGACTGATCGGCAAGCCCCAATTATTCACCAGCGGTGAAACGGATCCCTTTGTGCCTGTCCCGTTTGGATCTGCTTTAAGGGCCAACGGATACACCGAGCATTGACCAAACACCTCCGAGAGGCTACCAAACGCGATCGCCCCCACCTGAGCCACTTCAAAGTCTCGCAGCACGGCATTCAGGGTTTGGAAGGTAGTGAGTTGGGTAATTTGGGTGCTGGCGGCGCTGGCGCTGGTGCGGCGATCGCGCAGCTCTCGAAATCGAGCGATCGCCGCTTCCGTTTGCAAGACCCGTTGTTCAAAAATTGTCACCGCCTCCTGATCAGCAGGAATATAGAGCCGCACGGGGAGATCAGGGCCGCCCAGTTCTTGCCAATTACTAATCTCGCCAGTGTAGAGCTGACGGAGTTGGGCAAAGCTAATTTGACCCTTGAGGGCACGGGGTAAACCATTGCGGCGGTCTTCGTAGCTAAAGGCGACATAAACGGCGATCGCATCGTAGGCAAATTCTTCATACCAGAGGTCAATGCCCAGATTCTCCAGCAAACTACTAATGGCAAACGCTGCCTCCTGGCTACGGACTTTGGCAAATACTTCGCTAGCCGAAGGCTGGGGCAGATAGGTCAGGGTCGTGCGCTCGGGGGGCTCGGCTTCAGCGTCTGGATCGGTCTCTGGATCGGCATCGGGATCGGGATCGGTGGTCTCCTCGCCATTGGCTTCAGTGGCTGCGGTGTCCGGTGCTGGATCGGTTGCGTCCGTTGCGGTCTCGTTCGTCGCACCTAGATTCTCTGCAACGGGATTCGCGGCAACCGGGCTCTCTGATGTTAATGACTCGGTCGCTGAGTCATCAGTCGCTGGATCATTAGTGACTGGATTCTCGGCAGTTGGCTCATCCGTGCTAGACGCATCGGCAGCTAGGTTCTCAGGTGCAGGGCTATCGGGGTTGAGGCGGCGATCGATCTCCCCGGCCAAAGAGCGGTCTTTGATAATCAAATTTTCCTGCTGCCAAATGGGTGTCCAGACCCCTGCGCCCTCACCAGTGAAATAAATGGTCTCCTTCGGTAGCCCGGCGATCTGGCTCACACAGCAGATCGTGGGCGGCTCGGGCGATTGACGCTGGGCGTTTAAGCGATTCAAGAACCAGATGATCAGACCCAATACCCCGGCCCCAAGCAGGAGGGCAAGCAATATCCAGAGCCAACGCGGCAGGAGTTGCCGGGCTTTTTTCGCTTCGGCTTCCGCTTCAGGAGCGGCGACAACTATGACGGGTTCGGCGATCGGCAATTTGAGCAAGGCCTGCCGCGCCAGGCTCGCCGAGGCAAAGGGGAGGTTATTGAGTCCCACCAGCGAGAGAACATAGCGGCGCAAGGCTTCCGGCGTACTGTCGGGCCAATAGTCGGGAACGCCTGGGTCGAGGGGCGTCTGATTGCCTGGATCGGCCGATCGCCCTGCCAACAGGTAAAAGGCGACCTGGCCCAAATCGTTGAGATCCCCCGCCACCGAAGGCTCAGGAGCAGTTTGATTCGGCGGCAAAAAGAGATGCTCCCACAGAGCCGGGTCGGTGAGATAAATATAAAAACCCTGGAAATTGGGGACGATCAAAAGGCTCTCTAGGTTGAGATTGCCGTGGCAAAGCTCGGTATGGACAATCCCCGTGGGCAAGCGATATTTTTGCTCATGTAGCCCCTCTAAGCTTTGGAGCACTTGCAACAAAATCTGCCGTACCAGATAGGGGGAGAGCGGCCCCGTTTCTTGGAGATATTGCCCCAGGGTGGGAAAGCTCTCCGGGATTTCTGGCAAAATGCTGTAGGCGCGACCGGACTGCAACTGCTGCTGCTCGTTGGCAATCAGCTCCACAACTGCATCGAGGGGAATATCCCAACGCAGATCCGGGGTGCGGCGATCGGCCAATTCCAAACTGGTGAAATGGTCAAAAATTCGCTGACGCTGTTGCAGCTCGATCGGATTGTGCTTGAAGTGACGCAACGGTAAGAGGTATTCCTTGACCAAAACGGGCTGGCGATCGAGCAGATCAATGGCTCGGTAGAGACGCCCCAGATTGCGCGTCCTCAGCAAACCCTCGATCTGGTAGCGCCCCCGCTTGCCCTGAATCCGCTTTTCGGGGGGCAAGATCGTCGGGAACCCGCAGCGCAAACAAGTTTTGGCATCAGGATTCTCTTCGAGAGTTTGGGCGGGCCATTCACAATGGAGCGGGTTGTTGTGCAGACAGCGATAGGCTGTGTAGAGGGGGAGCGGCGGCGTGAGCAGTTCCACCTCGGGCTCAGTGGCCAGCGTCTCCTCAGTGTTGAGAATGCGCAGTACTTCGTCCTTGACCTCAGGAAATTCGGGGGTGGGCAGCGAGATGCGCTGCACCACATCGGTGACAATCCAGCGGTAACGGGTCGGGACGATCTGCGCGGCACGAAACGAGGCGTTGGCAAACACCATATTGAAGCGACCCGAGAGGCCAAGCACTTCGCGTTGTTTGATCGTCTCTAAAATGCTGGGCATTGGATCGTAACCAAAGGATGAAAGGAGAACGCAGATGTCGCGTAGAGTGGGCAATGCCCACTGGCTGCCGATTTGAGCGTCTTAAAAATGCCTTAACAATCAACGTTACTGCCACGGAGGCAAGCGACGGGATTGTGAGAAGACTTTAGCATTCGAGCCATCGCAGTCGTCCACCCGACTCAACCTTTCGTCACAAGCGATCGCTGAACCGATGACGACACCTTTCATCACTTTTGCCGATATCCCTCTACCTCAGCAATAAAAATCCCCAGCAAGCACAAGGCTTGCCAGGGAACTTCTCATCAGGGTGCATCTACCACTACTGGTATTCCGGCTTGAGAGAGCTGATCCGGAGAATTGCGCAAAAATTTTGAGGGACTGAGGCGCTTGTTCCTGCTGACAACCGAAAAATCTTGGCGATCGCTACCGCAAAACTCTTCAGTAGCGTTGTTATGGGACGATTCTGCATTTGTGCAGCGCCTGGGGTAATCACCTTTTTTCTACATTTCTGCATAACCTACCCCCCGCATTGCAGAGATAGAGATAGAAGCAGAAAAAATTACTGCCCAAGGTTTAAAGCCAATTGCTCCCACACCCGTCGGGGCGCATCGGTATTGCTGTTATGGCATCGATGCGATCCCCACCGGACACATTGCTCACAACAGGGCAATGTGCGGGAATCTTATGTCCATTTTTGCTGTACTTCCTCAATCATTATGCTGAATTTTGCAACGCGTAAATCGGGTCGAACCAAGGCCCAAGGCTTCTCCCGCCGCCGAGTTCCCACCCAAGTTCTTGAACCGATGCTGACCCCCAGTGGCATTGTGGATAGCCCCAATGATGAAACAGATCTCGCTGTCGCCGAGGTTCCGGCTGTGCTGCTGGAGTCTCTCAATCTCGATCTGACAGATATTTTCGGTGATACCGATAATGCCCTTGCCTTTATCACAACCAACGAATCTCTCAACGCCGACCTACCCTTCACCACCGGAGTTTTCACCGTCGGTGAAACGGGGGAGGTGAGCATTGATTTTCTATTTGATGGTGGTGTCTATGAAGGCGAGCTGGCCATTTTTAGCCTAGAGGGGATGGAGCACTTGGAACCGGGCTCTTCAGACTTTATTCAAGCTGCCGCCGATCGCGCCCTCAGCAGTTCTGAACTGGGCCATGTCGTGATTTCTGATCCGACCGAAGGCGCTCGCTTTAGCGGTCGCCTGGGCGAAAGTGACTTTAATACCGGTGAATATCAGGGCATGACAACAGTGCAGATGCAATCCGGCGATCGCTTTGGCGTGATGCTGGCCGCCAACCAGACCATTGAAGAGGTTGCTGAAGGCAAAACCTGGGGTGTTCGCTTCTCAATGGCAACCGCCAACCCCAATGAAAATCTCCAGTTTGGTCAGATTGGTGATGTAACAGGTGATGGCAATACCTTTGCCTTTGAAGACTTAAACCTTAGCGGCCGGAGCGATCGTGACTACAACGACGTGATCTTCCAAGTGAATGGCGCAACCGGGGATGCCCCAGAACTCGATGACCTCATCGACCCAACGGAAGATTGGCGAGACACCGAACTCGGGCAAGAGATTCTCGCCTACGTGAATGAGCAGGTTGATGAGCCGATCGAGCCCATTGACCCCATTGAGCCGATCGACCCGGTTGAGCCCGTTGAGCCCGTCGAACCCAGTGATCCCCCTGTCATTACGCTGCCCGAATCCGTCAATCAATCTCTCCTCGATACCGTGCCCCAGCTAGAGCAAGACCTGGATGCCCTGACGGCCCAGTTCCAGGCCCTGGCTCCGGATGTGGAGATTCCGATTGACCCAGAACTTGAGGCCATTACCGAACCCACGGCTGAGAACTTTGCCCTGATTGAGCGCAAGCTGGAGGAGGCGATCGCCGAACTCCAGGATGAGGCCTTTGCCGATGTCACTGCCTTGGCAGGCAGCTACAACTTTGATGCCGCCGCTCAACCCCTAATCGGTGTCATCGACACGGGCTTTGCCGAAATCGCCGATATTGACCAGAGCCGCATCCAATGGGGCAACGACCATATCGATGGCGATGACTACCCGATGCTGGAGCGTAACCATGAAGATGCCGACCACGGTACGCAGGTACTCGAAGTGATCGCCGCGACCCAGAACAACAACCTGGGCATTGACGGTGTGAATGACGATGCAAACCTCTGGTTGGGTCGGGCCGTGGGTTCCGGCAAATGGGCTGAGTCGCTCACCGAATTTGTCGATGCCGCCAAGATGTCTGGCCAACCCAATGCCGTGGTTAACCTCAGCTTTGACCTGGCTAACGCCGATGGCACACCCCGCACCTTCTTTACTGCTGCCGAACGCGCGGCGCTAGAATATGCCCGCGACAATGATGTGCTGATTGTGGCCGCTGCTGGCAATGGCGGGATTGATCAGCTCTCTGCGCTCGGTTTAGCCTCGGAAGCATTTGGCAACATCATTACCGTGGGCGCGGCCAATGGTGATGCCCAGCGAGCCGACTATTCCAGCTATGGCGAAGGGCTTGACCTCCTGGCATACGGCACTCGTGCAGCAAACTACGACACCACCACGGCCCTGACTGAACTGCCGGGATATGAAACGCTTGCTCCGGAGCAGCAGAGCATCTTGCAGCGCCTAACGGCATCCAGTTCCGAGGCAACCATAACCACAACGACCACCCAGTTCGACCCGGCTTACCAGACAGAGCGGATGCAGCAGCTCACGCTCACCAACATCGTGAGCCTTTCAGAAACCGAGCAAGCGATCGCCACTGAAGCCCTGAAGCAACTGCTCAACTACGCGGCGGCCAACCCAGAAGACCTCACTGCTGTACCTGATGCTGATGCCGGAACATCGATCGCCGCAGCGAAAGTGACCGGAGCCGCCTCCCAGGTCTGGGCCGCCAACCCTGACCTCACCCCCGAGGAAGTCAAAGCCCTCCTGAAAGCCACTGCCACCGATGTGGGCATTGAGGGCTGGGATCTGGCGACCGGAGCAGGGTTACTCAACCTGGGTCTAGCCGTACAGGCCGCCCAAGACTCCACTCAGGTGGAGGCTCTGCAACCTGAGGCAACGCCTGGGTCTGTCGCAACGGTCTTGAGTGAAGTCTACCCGCAAGAGCGCCCAGCAATTTTCAAGAAAATTTTCCGGAAAGCAAAAAGGTTTGTTAAAAAGGTCGTTGATAAAGTTGTCAAAGTCGTTGCCCCAGTTATTAAAATCGTCACGAAGGTCTTTGGCTTCGTCAAAAAAGTGGGGGGCTTCTTTGCTAAAGCCAAAAACTTCTTTTGCAAAGTTAGCGGCTTTTTCAAGAGCATTGTGGGCAAATTTGCGGCCTTCCCCTTACTCGGCAAGTTCAGCCTGGCCTTCGGGGCGATCGGCTTGATTGGTGGTATTGGTGCAGGGATTTACCAAGCCTACAAATGGTACAAATCCAAGACTGAGACCGTGACTCAGGTGCAAACCAGCCAAATTCCCAGCGATATTCTAGAACTCGACAAAATCTGGGCACTCTACTCTACGTCCCAACGCAGTGACATCAAAGCGGTACTCAATGGTGGCTTGTCCGGGAGTTTAGACAAGTATCGTCCCCTCTTCGATGGCAGCGATCCGGATGGCATCATCCCGTTGGTCAATACCTGGGGTGGTCTGACCAGTAGTCAGCAGTCGGCTTTGGGTTTTTATGTTTTCAATGGCTTGAATAACAACTGGAACGATCTGTTCACAATCAATGGCGTCGATGATCCAAATAATATTGTCACGGACGCCCAACTCAAGGCGGTTTGGACGGCCTTGAGCGTAGAGCAGCGTACTGTTTTGCTGAAGTTCTTGACCCAAAAAGGCGTCTCTAGCAGCGTCTATGGCAAACCGCTCCTGAGTGGCGACCCGGATGGCATGATCAAGATTTTGGCGGCGATCGGTGATAGCAAGCTCACCGATTCTCAACGAAATCTACTGGTCTCATTCATGCTTCATCCAGGCGGTGTACCGACGGAATACGAGGGTCGATTCCAGTAATATCCTAAAGCAGATGTTATGTCGGGGGAACCGATTGGGGTTTTCCCGGCAAACATTAGGGGCAATCACAGGAATTGACTTTGAAACTACCCACTGGCTCTACTGCTCCTGGTAATTCCAGGTCAAACCGCCATCCACAAAGAAGCTGCTCCCGGTGATGTAGCTGGCATCATCGGAGGCGAGAAATTCCACCAAGCTCGACACATCTCCCGGCTGACCGAGACGTCCGAGGGGGATGTTTTTGAGTAAGGTGTTTAGTTTCTTTTTATCATTTAAAAGGTCACTGTTAATGGGGGTGGCGATCGCCCCCGGTGCGATGTTATTCACTGTAATGTTGTAGGGCGCAAGTTCCACCGCAAGGTTACGGGTGAGCGTTTTGAGGCCACCTTTACTGGCACAGTAGGCCGCGAAGTTGGGAAAGGGCAGGTCTTCATGGACGGAGCTGATGTTGATGACCCTGCCCGGACGCTGGACAGCGAGCCAATGCTGAGTGGCAAGCTGGGTGGCAAAGAACACGCCCTTGAGATTGACGTTGAGCACCGCGTCATAGTCCTGCTCTGTGACCTCCCAGAAGGGGGCATGGATTTCAATTCCGGCGTTGTTGACCAAGATATCAATCTTGCCAAACTGCTCAACGCTCTCCTGGATGAGGCGACGAACATTCTCGACTTTACTGACATCCGCTTGAATAGCGAAGGCACGATTTTTCTCCCCGACCATTGCATGAATCTCGTCCACAACCCCCGCGGCTTCCTCGGCGCTGGAGCGATAATTGATGATGACGTTTGCTCCTGCAGCGGCCAAACGCAAGGCGATCGCTTGACCAATCCCTTGACTACTGCCTGTAACCACTGCCACTTTGCCTGCGAGTTTCATGCGCCTTTCTCCTTTAGGTGGATGTGAA
Source organism: Spirulinaceae cyanobacterium (assembly GCA_049601735.1). Classification (GTDB taxonomy): domain Bacteria; phylum Cyanobacteriota; class Cyanobacteriia; order Cyanobacteriales; family Spirulinaceae; genus SIO3F2. The sequence continues at coordinate 2,061 of JBMYQW010000002.1, read as the reverse complement.
TTTTCTTCACCGCTTACCCTACCGTGACGGCTGAGGGAAGGCGTCTATCTGGAGAAAGGAAAGATTGTTAGCTAAAAAACGCTAGGGCTCGGCGATCGCCACTGCTGAGAGGGCCGGAAACCGCTGGAACGAATAGCCCATCCCCCGCTCAGTGATGATATATTCCGGCTGCTTCGGGTCGGCTTCAATCTTGCCCCGGAGGCGTGAGATATGGACATCAACGAGGCGCAGATCGCCCGTCTGGCGGGGGGCATAGCCCCAAATCGCTTCGAGAATATCCGCTCGAGAGATCGGCTCACCCGCCTGATTGATCAGCAGTTGCAAGACATTAAACTCAATCTCGGTCAAACGGATCAGTTCGTTATCAATGTAGACCCGACGACGGTTGCTATCCACCACCAAATTCCCCACCTGCACCGTGCCATTGCTACTGGTATCACGGAACTCGCCTTTCTTGAAGCGGCGCAGAATCGTATTAATTCGTGCTTCGAGTTCCTTGGGAGAGAAGGGCTTGACAAGATAGTCATCCGCACCCATTTGCAAGCCAGCGATGCGATCGGCCACATTCGAGAGGGCGGTGAGCATGATGATGGGCACATCAGACGTGGTTCGCAACTGCTCACAGATCTGGTAGCCATCCCCCTTGGGGAGCATTACATCTAGGATGACCAAGTCAGGGGACTCGAGCGTAAATTTCTCGATCGCTTCTTCACCATCGGCGGCGGTGGTAATGGTATAACCGGCCATCGACAGGCGAGTTGTCAAAATGCGACGCACGGCTGGCTCATCATCCACCACGAGGATTTTTCCCTTGTGGTTATCCACAGTAGTTCAGCTCTATCGGTAATGAAAGGTCAATGTCTGTTATCCAGAATGATAGCATAGGAATTTATACTCATTCGCAGCCCATATTCATCCCACCTTGGGAAGCAGCGTGAGCCAAGATATGCTGTAGAAACGTTACAGTTCATGGATCTGAAATTTTGCAAAATGTATCTATCGAAGCAGCATCTTTTCCGAATTTCATGAACCCAGAGTATCATTAAGCGCCCCATGTTCGGCTTCCTCAATCTACATAAACCCATCGGCTGGACATCCCATGACTGTGTGGCCAAGGTGCGGCGGCTCTGCCGACTCAAGCGGGTCGGTCATGGGGGAACCCTAGATCCCGCTGCTGAGGGTGTTTTGCCGATCGCCCTGGGTCGAGCCACGCGCTTGCTGCAATACCTACCCACGGCCAAGCAGTATCAGGCCACCGTGCGCTTCGGGGTGCAGACGACAACCGATGACCTAGAGGGGGAGATTCTGGCGACCCAGACAGCTACGCAGCTAACGCGGGAGGCGATCGCCACCCACCTCCCTCAATTCATCGGTCAAATTGAGCAAGTCCCACCGGCCTACAGCGCCATCCAACGCCAAGGCAAACGCCTCTACGAACTAGCGCGGGCTGGTGTTGCCGTCGAGGTTCCCCCGCGCACGATCGAAATCCAGGCAATCCAAATCCTCAACTGGCAACCGGGTCAGCAGCCGGAACTCACGCTGCAAATTGACTGTGGCCCGGGGACTTATATCCGGGCGATCGCCCGCGACCTCGGTAACGCGTTGGGGGTCGGAGGAACCCTTGCCCATCTGGTGAGAACCCAAAGCTGTGGCTTAACCCTGGCCGAGAGCCAAACCCTGGAGCAAGTGCAAGCGCAAGTTGAGCAAGCGCAGTTGAGGCTGGTTCCGCCCGCCCAGCTCTTGAACCATCTGGGACGCGTTGAGCTTGACCCGCCCCTCGCCCAGCGGTGGTGTCAGGGACAAAAACTCACCGAGGTCAGTCTTTCCCAACGTCAGCCAGGAGACTCTCTCCAGGTTCACCAGACCAAAGGCCCCTTTCTGGGCATCGGCCAATGGCAGCCGGAGCAAGGTTTGATTCCTAAAACCGTCGTTGGTCAAGCCCATTGATGAAGATCGCAACATCCTGAGATCCTGGTTTGGTGGACAATGCCCACCCTAAGAAACAGATCCTGGGTTAGTCCAAAAATACCCCGAACCCACCCCGGTCATCGCTACGCGAGA
>JBMYQW010000001.1:48205-52992 GCA_049601735.1 Spirulinaceae cyanobacterium | reverse complement strand
AATCCGGTTTATTACCTGGAAGATGGGATGGGCAGTGTGATTGGGTTAGCCGATGGTGCGGGTGCTGCGGTGGAGACCTTCAAATATGATGCGTTTGGGAATCTCCGGGAGGGGGGTGCGACGGATGGGGATGCGCTGGGCGGGGATTTCCGGTTCCAGGGGCATTGGTTGGAGTCGAATACGGACTTCTATCATTTCCGAGCGCGGTATTATGACCCTGAGGCGGGGCGGTTTATGAGCCGCGATCCGGTTGATGTGATTGAGTCTGAACCGGAGAGTAGTAATCCTTATCAGTTTGTTTATAATAATCCTCTCATTTATAGCGATCCGACTGGGATGTTTTCGATTGGTGAGCTGAAGGCAGCACAAAAAATTCAGAAGACCTTGGAGAACATCTACAGGAAGAATGTAGGCAATGTTAGTCGCTGGGCAATTGATGAGGCAAAAGGCGTTGCTACTGATATTTTTACATCTACCTTAAACTCTTTGACTCCTGCCTATTTCGAGGATTTCTGGAATCTAGATCCAAACTTCACTCCGCCAAATATTACTGTTCAACAAGGTTTTGCTTTGGAAGCATTAGTGCAAAAAGCAATCTGTGGTGTAATGTCTAGTACTTTTAGTCAATACAGAGATAATGTATGGTTCGAGGTTGGCGTAGATAAAAATGGTAATCCTCGAAACAATGGTACACATCGATGTAATTCTAACGGTGAGCCTTACAGCATAACAAACAGAAAGAAAAGCAACAAATACAACCATCCTGATTTTATATTCAAGAAAGGACAACCATATCAACAAGATCGAAGGCCTCCCGCCTACCTGATTGGTGACTTCAAGCGACAAGTTACAACGATAAAAGAAGATAGAAATCAGTGGAAAGCAATAATGAACTATGCTCGATCTGTTGCAGATGTTGATCCAAAGAAAGGACCCGGACACCAGTATGTTCCTGTCGCACTTTACATTACGTTCTTTGGACGTAGTAAAGCAAACAGAACACATGAAGCGAAACTAAAGCGTAAAGCAGCAAAAGATCATCGCGTTGCTTTGCAGATAATTAGTCTATTCTGATCTATGATGCAACTTTCATAGAAAACAGCTTTATATTATATTGTAAGGAACCAGGAGAGTATATGTTTAACCCATTTGAATTTACCAGCGATAGCCTAAGCCCAGAAGATTGTTTGAAAATAAGAGAACTGATCCTCGCCAAGAAACTAAATCCGAACTCGATTTCCGATGAGGTTTCTTTACTGGGCTTGATTTCTGAATCTGGAGACATTGAAACAGTTCGCTTTATGCTCCAGCAAGGAGCTGATGTTAACCTCCCTACTGATAATCCAGATGTTACAACACCTCTCATGGATGCTGTTAGAGGTGGTAGTTTAAGTATAGTTGAGCTTCTGGTTAAAGAAGGAGCTGATATCAATGAAATTAGAGATGGAGGGAATTCCGCCTTACTTATTGCAATCGATGCAGGACATCAAGATATATTCGATTACCTTGCTCCTTTGACAAATCAAGATATTAAGGATGAGATTCTTGACGAGATCGATATAGAGGAAGTGTCATTAAACCTGGATAAAATACTCGCTTAGAAGTCGTAGGGTGGGCACTGCCCACCACAACCCATAAAATATTAAACAGCGACGCATTTTTAAATTCAGAACCCATGAATTTAATTGAAAATAATAACAGGCAATATTCGCCTTCAGACCCATTGAAAATAAGCTAAAATCCTGAACTTTTCGGCAATGCCTACCCACACCGCCCCCGATCGCACAACCGTAATCTCCTCTGTGACCTACGAACGGGCTCCTGGTGGTGAACCCACGAAGATTACTCGTGAGGATGGCTCCTCTGTTGACCTGCTTTATGATGCCTCGCTACGGCTAGAGCGTGAGACCTATTATGACGACCAGGGTGTTTTGATTGAGGAGATTACTTATACCTATGATGCGGATGGCAATCGCCAGTCGGTTTCGAGTGGTGTTGCTGAGGGAACCTATGACTATGGGGATAGCATCCATCAACTCTCCACCATCGTCACTGATTCAGGCACGGAAACCTATCGTTATGACGACGGCGGTCGGGTTGACCAGATTATCCGGGATGGGGAGACGTTTAACCTGATCTACAACAGCGATGACCTGCTGATGAATGTGACCGATGCCAATGGCGTCTCGATTGTCAGCTACGACTATGACAGTGAAGGTCGCCGGGTTGAGATGAGCGATGAGCGGGGGACGCGGGATTATCTCGTGGCTCCGAATCCGGGAGACGGTTTGGCGTCGCCCCATCTGATTTCGGATGCTGCGGGTGATCCGTTGGCGGCGTATGTCTATGCGGGGTCAATGCCGTTGATGCGGTTGGATGAGCTGGGAAATCCGGTTTATTACCTGGAAGATGGGATGGGCAGTGTGATTGGGTTAGCCGATGGTGCGGGTGCTGCGGTGGAGACCTTCAAATATGATGCGTTTGGGAATCTCCGGGAGGGGGGTGCGACGGATGGGGATGCGCTGGGCGGGGATTTCCGGTTCCAGGGGCATTGGTTGGAGTCGAATACGGACTTCTATCATTTCCGAGCGCGGTATTATGACCCTGAGGCGGGGCGGTTTATGAGCCGCGATCCGATTGATGTGATTGAGTCGCAGCCGGAGAGTAGTAATCCGTATCAGTTTGTCTATAATAATCCACTGATCTATAACGATCCGACTGGCGAGATGACATTTTCCATAGGAGAACAAGCGCTTGTCAAAAAAATGCAAAGTATACTGAGGAAATATCAATCAAAGGTCAAGTCAAGGCAGCTAAAGCAAGTAGTCGATGACGTACAGGGCTCAGTGGCTGAAGTGACAGCAAACTATATGGAAAGTCTTCTTCCTACCGAAGCTGCAGGTATCTTCAACTTAGCCAAGGAAGTTGGTATAGCACAGGGAGGACCTCTTTCTAAGAAGCTGGGTGATGCGGTTGAAGCCTTCATTTTGAACAACACATTAAAGCCTATTTTTGATCAATTAGGATGGAGCCAAAATGTTTACCGTGAAGTAGATCTTTTGGAAACCACAGGTGATCCCAAAAGTAATGGTTATCGATGGGATAGAAATAATCCAAAGGAAAGGAGTGCTGATAGTGATTCAGCCGGAAAAACAAAGGATGTTGATTTTGTTGTTTCAAATCATTTACCAAAAGAGCTATCGACTATTGGCTTTAACCGAGCCTGGCTATCAGGAGATGTTAAGGCTAATGCCAAGAAGGCTGTAAGTGAAGTCATCAATAATGAAGGACAGTGGTCTGCTATGAGTAAGTTTGCTAAGCGATATCAATATGTGCCGATGGTCATCTATCCAACATTTTTAACAACAGATAAGAAGAAAATCGCAAAAGCGAAGGGAGAGGCACAAGGTCAGGGAATCATTCTTCAGATAATTCCTTTGACACCTATTCGTCTTGACCAAATTGGTTAAATTAAAAATGCAAGAATCCTTCTTTAGTCTCGTTGATAGAATTCAAGAGGAGATCCCCGCGAGTCTTTTCCCTGAATATGATTTGTTAGAGGAAGATGATGATGAGATAGATTTTCAGGAGATCTATTCCGAAAAGAGCTTCCAAGAAATTGTCTCAGAAGAAAAGCACCTGAACTATTACACAAGACAGCCTTACATTGATGCCTCAAAGGCTTTGCTTAGATCCCCACAAAATTTCAACTTTAATGAATTGAACTACGATACACAGAAAACAATCTTGATGTCGGTTCTTTTCATAGAAGATCTTGAATTAGTAAAGCAGCTAGTAGAACTTGGAGCAGATATCAACTTTGAATGTGATGATGGCAACTTTGCATTAAATCTTGTTGCAATCCATGGATATACTGAGATCTATAACTATTTATATCCTATGACTAAGCCAGAGTTTCAGACCATTGCTGAACAGTCTATTGCTGAAGGGCTTAAAGAAAAACGACGTAGGGAAAACTCAAGCCCAGAAATTGAGGCCCTAGCCACAGCAGCAATGTATGGCAATTTAGAAGCAGTCAAAACAGCAGCTAGTCAAGCAGTGGACATCAATGGATGTTCCTATCATGGTGAAGCTGCTTTACATAGAGCCTCTCGATCTAATCATCTACAGGTTTGTCGGTATCTTCTAAAGGAGGGAGCTGATCCAAATATATTAGATGAGTGTGATGAAAATAAGACACCACTTTTTAAAGCGGTTGAGGAGGGTAATATAGAGATTGTGAAACTACTTGTCCAGTCAGGCTCGGATGTAAATAGGGTTAACAACGAGGGGCGCACACCTCTTGCGTATGCGGTAAGCAATCAGGACATTGAGATAGTTCAAGTGCTTACATCCACAGGAATAGATATTCATCTGAAAGATCATTCTGGTAAATCAGCTTTAGATTATGCACTAGAAGCCCGAGAGTATTTTGAGGATGAAGATGATATTAGGGATATTCAAAAGATGATCGATTTGATGACCCAGAGGCCGACCTCGTAGGTGTAGGGTGGGCAAGATGCCCGCGCTACGGGATCTGAATCCAAAATGCCCGTAGCGCAGGCGTTCCGCCTGCCAGCACGGAAACTGCATGAACTTTGCTAATCGCAAATCTCACAAAGTGAACAGCCTAGGCACTGCCCACCACAACCCACATCAAACACCAACCAGAAATCTTTCCTTAATTTAACTTCTTTCTTTAAACCTCCAAATGCCCACCCCCCACATCACCATCCAAGAACTAACCCTCACCCTAGCCGCCCCCGACTGCAACCCCATCCTCCTCA
>JBMYQW010000001.1:0-48195 GCA_049601735.1 Spirulinaceae cyanobacterium | reverse complement strand
ATCCAAGAACTAACCCTCACCCTAGCCGCCCCCGACTGCAACCCCATCCTCCTCACCCCCAACTTCCTCAAAGGCAGCGGCATCATCCCCAGCGAATGGGAGCTCGCCCGTAAACCCACCCTCACCCCCAAAATCGCCCAAATCTCCTTCACCAACGGCATTAACCTCATCTCCCAACCCGGCAGCCTAACCCTGATCCAAGCCCTCGCCCCCGACAGCGATCCCAACAGCCTCAAAACCCCCGAACTCGCCCAAAAATACGCCCAAGCCCTACCCAACCTCGACTACCAAGCCTTGAGCATCAACCCCCGCACCTTCTTGACTTTCCCCGACGACAACGACGACGCCGCCCGACAATACCTCAATAACCTCCTCGCCCCAGCCCCCTGGCAAAACGCCGGAACCGCACCCCTCAAAGCCACCCTCAACCTCAACTACACCTTCGGCGAACGAACCCTCAACCTCAGCATCAACGAAATCAAACTCCAGAAAGAAGACCAAAGCGCCCAACACGCCGTCCTCTTTTCTGGCAACGTGCCCCAGAAGATCAACGCTGAGAGCGAAGGCGAAAAACTCGACCAACTTCGTAACGCTATTGGGCAGTGGCGACAGGTGTGGGACACCTATCAGGGTTTGTTCCAGCAGTTTATGTAAACACACCTCAAAACCAATACAAACGCCTTATGCTTGCATTTATCTCAAGAACACCTCACTCTTGAGATAAACAGTACACAACAACCAACCGTAACCCAAACACATTTTATCCGCATTTAGCATAACTTCCATCCCATATCCGCAATAAACCCCAACCGAGCCGCATTTAATACAAATACTCTATAGTCCAAGTTTTATTGAACAGAATGTCTTTTCGGTTGAACAATGAATCCTCAAGAATAGAACGACCGTTATTAAGCAACATAATATCTTTTTATGCTGTACAACTTGATGCTACACTCAACCCAAGAACAAAACAACCTCCATGCAACGAAAGAGTATAAATGTACCAACTTTTGCACGTCTCACGCGAACCCGCCCCGCTTGCAACCCCAGATAGAACAAAGTTACCGCTACTCGTTTCCGGCGAGAGTGAACAATTCCTCAACGACTTTTTAGATTTCTTCGTCGTCACGATTCGCAACCCTCATACGAGAAGTGCCTATACGCGGGCAGTTAAACGATTTTGTGATTGGTGTCATGAAAAGGGGTTAACGCGCCTGACGGACGTGACGCAAAGAGTTATCTCCTTATATATAGAGCTGCATCCTTGTTCCATTGCCACTATCCACCAGCAACTCGCCGGGTTAACGCAGTTTTTTGATTGGATGATTGCCAAGGGGCACTTTCCAGAGAACCCCTGTCATGAGGTGAAGCGTCCGCGTATGTCCTACACCGAGGGCAAGACCCCGGTGCTCGAAACCGAGGAAACGCGCGAGTTGCTGGATTCGATTGATACGAGCCATGTGGTGGGTTTGCGCGATCGGGCTGTGATTGGGGTGATGCTGTTTACGTTTGCGCGGATTGGGGCGGTGATCCAGCTCCAGGTGAAGGATTATGCGCCCCAGGGGAAGAAGTTCTTTCTGAAGCTGGCGGAGAAGGGGAGTAAGGAGCGCAAGATTCCGGTGCATCATACCTTGGAGGAATACCTGGATGCCTACATCGAGGCGGGTGGGTTGTCGGAATCTCCCCATACGCCGCTGTTTCGGTCAACCCGTGGGCGCAGCCGCACGCTGACGGAGCGGGCGTTGTCTCGGGATTCGGCTTGGCGGATGATCCGGCGACGGGTGGCTGATGCGGGGTTGGCGGGGGAGATTTGCAACCATAGTTTCCGGGCGACGGGGATTACGAATTTTTTGACGAATGGGGGGTCGAGAGACCGGGCGCAGTACATCGCGGGTCATGCGGATGTGCGGACGACGGCGTTGTATGACCGGCGGCGGGAGATGGTGAGTTTGGATGATATTGAGCGAATTCGGTTTTGAAAAGTCTTGGTGTATAGGGGGTTGAGGGGGAGTCCGAGTTTCCTTTTTATGGCGTGACCTCCAGAGGAAACCTAAACCGAGGAATCATCACAAGACTCCGCCTCCCTTGCCAAATCCACTGTCTCCAACTGTAGCTCTAGCTGCTCAACCGAAGGTAACTGCTCAGCCAATTGCCTGGGAAGCTGATGAGTCGAAACGCCAATGGGCGTACTCAAATTCCGGAGTGCATATTCTGCCGTCGTTTTACTCTTTGTCTTGCACAGAATCAAACCAATCGTGGGGTTATCCACCGGCTGCTTCAATAAATCATCCACCGCCGAAACGTAAAAATTCATCTTGCCCGAAAACTCTGGCTGAAACTCGCCCATCTTGAGATCAATGACCACAAAGCAACGGAGTTGGATGTGATAGAACAGCAAGTCGATCCGGTATTCCTTCCCATCGACCTCAATAGGATACTGACTCCCTAAAAATGCAAACCCCATCCCCAGCTCCAGGAGAAAATCCCGAATATTCAACAACAACCCCCGCTCCAGATCACGCTCTTGGGCATTCTCAGCCAAACACAAAAAATCGAAATTATAGGGATCTTTGATGATTTGCTGGGCCAGATCCGACTGTGGTACGGGCAGCGTTCGCTCAAAATTGGTAATCGCACCCCCTTGGCGTTCAAAAAGCTGACTCTCGATCTGCATCACCAGAACATCCCGACTCCAGCCGTTCTCCAGTGCTTTCTGGGCATACCAAAATCGCGCTTTTGGCGTTTTGAGTTTGGTGAACAGAACGATATTGTGTCGCCAGGGCAATTGGTCAACGCAGCGTTGACCAATTTCAGCCTCAGTGTAGGCCCGCGCAAACGAACGCATATATTTGAGGTTCGTTGTCGAAAATCCCGTCATTTCCGGGAACTCCCGCTTGAGATCCTTCGCAAGCTGACTAATGACCTTGCTACCCCAACCCTGCTCTTCCTGCCGCAGAATAATCTCACGCCCAATCTGCCAGTAGAGATGAATCAACTCCTGGTTTACAGCTAAGGCTGCCCTCAATTGCGCCGAACGAATACGCTGCTTGAGTCCTTCCAGAAACTGAATGTAATGATGATCTGAGAACAAGGAAAACTGTTTTGACATAAGGCAAACTCACAGGCAGAAAGGCTAGACCCCCCTCATGCTAAAGACTCTTACCCAAAAAGCGCAAAAAGCGGACAACGTTGTCCGCCAAAAGAAATATGATGATCTTGAACATCCATTCACCCCATACCCTCTAAACCATTGGCTAAAACCATCGCCCTCTTTAACCAAGCTGGAGGGGTCGCCAAATCAACGACAACGCAAAATCTCGGCTATCACCTTGCTAGCCGCAAACACCGGGTTCTCCTCATTGACCTCGATCCTCAAGCCTCACTCACCAGCTTCATGGGGCTAGAAGCCGATCAACAGAAGGTCACAATCTACAACGCCTTGATCCCACCAGAAGACCAAGATGAGATCCCACTCCCCATCCTGTCGCAGATTCATGAGATGGATTTTGTCCCAGCCAATTTACTCCTGGCCAATGCTGAGCAGGAATTAATCTTCGCAGAATTACGTGAGCTGCGCCTGCGTCACATTCTCGAACCCATTGCCAAAGATTATGACTTTATTCTGATTGACTGCCCTCCCTCCCTTGGTCTTCTGAGCCAGATCGCGTTGGTGGCAGCGACTCACATTCTCGTTCCGGTGCAATGCCAGTTTAAGGCCCTGATCGGGACAGACTCGCTCCTGGGGACTATTGCACGAGTTCGTAAGCGGCTCAATACTCAACTGGCCCTTGCTGGCTTTCTGCCCACGATGTATCAGGTCACTAATTCTCTAGACAAGCGAACCTTAGAAGCCCTCGAAGAACAGCTCTCAGGGATTGCGACCGTCTTCCCCCCGATGCCCAGGGCCACCGCGATCGCAGAAGCTACCGAATACGGTTTACCGTTAGCCCTCGCCCCGACCAAGCATAAGGAACTACTCAAACAATTTGACGAACTCGCTCAAGCAATGGAGGCACTCTGATGAGTAATCGTACTCCTCCTCCAGCCAAACGCCGAACCATGAAAAACGTTGGACTGTTTGACTCAATTGACTCAACCAATCAACCGATCACCACGGTCGCGATCGACAAAATCGTTCTGCCTGAACAACAGCCCCGACGCTATTTTGATCCAACAGCCATGGAGAGCCTGATCGCATCTATTAAAGAACACGGTATCCTCCAACCCCTATTAGTCCGACCGAAAGGTGACAAATATGAACTTGTGGCCGGTGAGCGTCGATACCGAGCCGCTCAAGAAATTGGACTGCACGAAATTCCGGTCGTGAGCCACCAGCTAGACGACCAGCAAGCGATCGCAGTCGCACTGATTGAAAATCTCCAGCGTGAAGATTTAAACCCCATAGAGGAAACAGAAAGTATCTTGCAGCTCTTGGCAATACGCCTTGAGCGCTCCCAAGATGATGTGATTCGTTTGCTTAACCAGTCTGCCAAGCAGCAACGTGGCGTAGCGGACAACGTTGTCCGCCCAGAAGAACAAAATCTTATCGATGAGCTATTCACAAAGCTAGGACGTTTTTCCGCTGAATCATTTCGTACACATCGCCTCCCTCTACTCAACCTACCTAATGACATAATCGAAGCTCTGCGCTTAGGTCAGATTCAATTTACGAAAGCCCGTGCGATCGCCAAAGTGAAAGATACTCGCCAGCGACGAAAAATTCTCAAGGCGGCGATCGCCGAACAACTCTCACTAACCCAGATCAAAGAACGAATAGCAGCTCTAGTGAGCAAGACGGAACAAAGCAGCAAACCTCAAACTCAACTGAAGTCAACTTACCAACGCTTACAAAAGAGTAAATTTTGGGAGAGAAACCCTAAAAAATGGCAGCAGGTTCAAGCGCTTTTGGAGCAGATCGACACTCTGTTAGAAGAACCATGAGCAGAGTCGAACCAGGGGTCACGCCATAGAAAGAACCACCTAAGCCTGGGAACTTTTTCGGTACGATTGCTCCCCGGTATATTGGGATTATCCAGCCAAAGAAAAACCCAGCCGTAAAGCTGGGTCAGATCCACAAGAGGAGATAGAGAGAAAACTGAAAATCTGGTTTAGCTGAGCTTAGGCAATCGCCAGCTTGCCGCGACGGACGGAGCGGAGAATGCGGTCAACAGCGCGGCGCTCCTCGTCTTCGATATCTTCCGTGAGGATGGCAGCCAGTAAGCCGTAGCGGTCGGCTTCGGTCAAGGTCTTGGTTTCAGTAGCATCGGCGAACATTGCAGAGATAGCGCCGGGGAGGAGTTGGAGTTGAAGCATGGGTCGGATGGGTTTCTCTCTACAGTTATCAGTATCCAGTTTTTGCCCCGTTTGCTCCGTGATGGGGTCACGTCCTGCACTGTGAACCTTGAGGGGGTTTGAGGTTGATGGGAGTAACGATGGAAGAGTGGGGGCGGTTGGGTCGGGGGGCGATCGCCCTCCCTGAATGATGTGCTCGAAATCACCATTAATACCAAAACACAAAAGTCCGACTACACATGAACGTTCGATCGTAACCGCCGGACTTCGACTCCGCTCAGCCCTCAGTTTCTGATCTGTAGCCCCAATTTACGGATTCGGTATAAGGTGGAATCCAAAACCCCTGCCATAAAAAAATCCCCTGGGAGAACAGGGGAAAAGCTCAAAAAGGTTTATGGGAACGTAGGAGGAGAAAAAGTGAAAGAGAGGAGTATTGACTCGATATCAGACGCAAGACCGACTAGCTAACGCCGACTGCAATCCCGATCAGGCTGGCAACCAAGGCGAGGACAGCAGCACCCTGCTGGAGGTAGCGACGTTGCTGCCAGAGTGAGGGGTATTCAGCGAAATACATTTCCGGTTCAACAGCGTAGTTGTTGAGTTGGCCGTCGGGGTTAACAGTGGTGTACATGGTGAGAACCTCCAAGAGAAGTAGAAGAGTGCTGTCGTTTCGTGTTGTTGATACCAATGTAACGGATTATTACAGTTTATTTCTGTGACTTGACAAAAGGTGGTTTGTGACATTCGCAAACAAAGTATCGTGATAAAAGTCACAGGTTTGTCGGACTTCCCGCGATCGCACCTACCCATGATCGGCAAACGTCACCCCACAGGCCTTACACTTCCGGCGACCCGCCCCATTCTTCACCGTCTCAGGACTCTCGCAGGAAGGGCAGGTCGCTGTCGTTGATGATGGTGTTGATGACGCCTGGGATGCTCGCTGTGATTGACCTGGGGGAGACTCCACACTGTCATCATCATCAATAGCCCCCACCAATGCGGCTCGAATATCCGCTGGTAACGGTGGAAACTTGGCCTCCGTCAACCGGATCGGCGCGTTGGAATTATCAACCATTTGGTGATGCCCCAGACAGGGGTGCAAAGCAGCATCCTGACCATCCACCGTCAAAGCGTAACTCTGTTGGTTAAGCCAGTGATACTGCTCCCGATTCGGTTGGGTGTAGGCGTGTTTAACGGCCAGCTTCCCCAGACGGATGAACGTGAACGACTCAATGAAATCCCCTTGGCCCTCCAGACCAAAACTTTTGACATTGCCGCTCTGACTCTCAAGGATGGCGATCTTTTTGTACTTCCGCGCCTCGGCCCCAAACCTCAAGATAAACTCATCCACCAAATCCAGGCGCTTCTGGCGCTTGGCATAGAGCCGAATCGACGGAACCTCACCCACCAAGATATTGAGCGGGCGATCGTCCTGTTTGTCGATCAGGGTCAACAGGTATTCCATTGCTTTGATGATGGCGTCTTTATCCTGAATGACCAGGGCGTCACCGACCGGAACCCCCGCTTTAAAGTGCGGGTCGAGCCGGATCAGAGGTGCGGCAGCCTGCTGCAAGATGTACCGGGCTAAAGTGCTTTTGCCACTGCCGGGGTTGCCTGCCAAGAGGATGCCCACACCGCGATCGAGCAATGCTTTAGCGTCAAACTTGGACGGCTCCCACGGGGCGATGGGTTTACCGGCCGGTAAGGTTGCAGCCGCATCGCTTCCAGGGGCAAACGCTTGGTACAGCTCGGGCCATAACTTCCGGGGCGTGAACTGTTTCAGCAGGCGCTTGTCTCCCCGATCGAGCTTTTCACAATCTTGATCAGCCCCCTGGTTAGCAGAGAAGAACCCGCCCACCAGCACAGCCCCAACACCTGCGACCCCAGCCCAGCCAGCAGTCGCAAACGCCATCGGCCCACCCAAGATGAGCAAGCCTAGTCCCCCATATTTCAGGACGGCGTAACGGTTCCGAATCGCCTCACACTGAGCACGATAGATCAGTTCATCCTTAGATAATTTCTGCTCACTCATGACAAAGTAAAGCCGCCAGAACCCTGACGGCACAACGGTTTAATAATGGTTAGATGTCCCGCTGAACGGTCTGGACGATGCTTTCCAGTTTGGCTACGCCAAAGACAATCGCGATCGCCATCAGACAGTTAATCCAGTTCACGCTGGAGAGGGTCGGCGCGGCGACAAAGCGGGCCAGGCTAACCTCAATCACGGGCCAGTTGTAGAGTGCCAAAACTGCATCGACCAAGAATCCCAGCGTCGCCACTTGCTCTACTCGCTTGAGCTTTTCGGGGTTGGGGCGGTGGATCATCAAGGGGCGCAGCTCGGCCGCCTGAATCCCTAGCAACAGGACAAAGCCTGTCGCAGCGGATAGCGGCCCCCACAACTGAAAGCCAAAGACTTTGGCGAGAACGTCTGTGACCAGGCGGCTGTAGGGGCGGACGTTGGCCATGACGATAATTCCCTGGGCAATCCGGCAACTGATGATGGTCGCACCGCCAAACGCCAGATCAACGCGGCGATCTCGTTGTACATCATAGGTCTGTGTCATCACTTCAGCCCCTCCAGAATCACGGCTTGATCGCCGGTCTTGGCAAGTAGGGTCAGGGCTCCATTCCGAGCGATCACTGCGGTTGTGCCTTGGGCATCACAGATGATTTGTCCGGCATAGGTGCGATCGACTTTCATGCTTTCCACAATGGGGATGGTGCTCTTGATGCATTGCCCCGAGTTGAATCGTTCTTTAGCCAGGGCATCAGCGGCGGCGAGGGCTTCGGCGCTGATCTCGGTGGCGATCGCATTTCGGGCGGCGCTGGTTTGCGCGGTGGTCAGGCTTTGCTGAGTGACGCTGAATTGTTGGAGTCCAGCTCCGACCAGGGCGATCGCCACACCCCCGATCATGGTTGCGGTTGTGGAATCTACCATGATTCACTCTCCCCACCCTGACGGGCGCGGTAGAGTCCATAGATCAGGGTCGGGATGGCGATCACTCCGGCAATGGTGAGCCAGGGCAGGGCGGGTGTTTGCGCCATGACGGGGGTTAGTTCGAGGCGATGGCCAATGGTGGCGATCGCATCCTCTGGCGCGATGATCGGCACATCTTCCCCTCCGGTTTTGCAATAACCCGCTGCATCCAGGCTGGCGTGGCTCTGGGCTTGGGGCATGGGGGGAATAGTGGCGAGGGTGTAGTCACTGCCATCGGGCAGGGTGACGAACCATTCGGTTTGGTCATTGACCAGGCGGCGCTTGAGTTGGCTACAGGCGGGCCGGTACGCCAGGGCGTCATGGTGGCCTGCTGGCGGTGTGCGTTGATATTCGGGTATCTTCATAGGTAATGAGGGCTGAAAAGCCCCTCGGGTAAGCAATAGAGTCAAGCGGTGGTGAGAAAGCGGCTTGGCTCTATTGCTGTGTGGGCATCACCGCGTCTATCACGGCAGTCTTGATCTCAGGCATCCGGCGCTGCATCTCTGTGGTTAGGTGCTGAGTGATCTCCTGTTGCAGGGCATCACAAAACATTCCAAAGGCGGGGCTGGTGACGGTTTCAGGGGTGGTGACTGGCGCGGCGTTTTCCTGGGGAGCGAGTGCAGCCGGTGCGGATTGGGTTTGCTCGGGGGGAGCCAGTTCTAGGCGAATAGTGTCGGCTTCTCCGGCGGTATAGGGTGCGCTGAGGTTGTGTTTCTTGGCGGCAATGCGGATCTCGTTTTCGGTGCAGTTCAGCTCCTTAGCGAGGTCGGCGGGTAGGAATTTAACGGTTTCTAGGGTTCCGTTTTGGGTCATGGTTCTTGATCCTCATGTGAAGGTTTGGGTTTGTTGAAATGCCTGGTAAGTAAGGCGTTCATCGTGCAGTAATGCGTGTTCAAGCCATTCGCTCCCCTTGTCCCGATTGCTCAGAATCCATTCGATCACTGCACGTTGATAGGGGTGTAGAAATCGGGGCGTTTTTTTACCGGGGCAAACGCGCCACCAATCAAGGCAGCATTCTTCGGCAAATCTCACCCAGCGACGCAGCGTATCGGCTGATATGCCGTAGGTCTGGGCAATTCGAGCGCGTTGACTCTTAAGGGGTCGGTAAGGGGTTGCTACGGGGTTTGATGTTGGCAGGGTGATCACCTCCATTCCTTGGTGTGTCTACATCAAAGGGCAGTGGTAAGTGGTTTGTGCGGGTTTTGGAAAAAAAACACTTAGTAACTACTTGCTTTGCACTCTAGAATACTAGCGTGCTAGAGTTCTAGAGTGCAAGATAAACGCTCATGCACGAAGTAATGACATAATTTGAGGAATAGAGCGATGGACAATACAGCTATGGTCGCCAAACGAGACGACCCGAATTATTCACAACTAGCGGGACATATCCCAAATGAATTGGCAACCCAGTTCAAAATTGAGTGCCTCAAAGAACAGCTAGGTGTTTCTGAAGGTTTAGAGGCAGCTATCCGAGCTTGGGTTGAGCAAAGATCGGGAGTGAAGCAAAAATCATAATCACTCTTCACTCTCATCCGCGCCTCGTAATCTTCTTCGAGGAATTCACAAAAGCTACTAATGCCCCAACCTCAAAAAGACAGCACAGAACCAAAACGACTACACTTGCGTCCCCTAGCTCCATACGAGGATCGCCTATTGGCAGCGCTCTCCTATTTTCGTACCCAACGCAAACGCACAACCCAAGCGCATCACTGCTTATCAATGTATCTACGGCAGAGTGAAACCCGGATTATGGGTGAAGTTGGGTTCTACGCCGATAGCTGCGGATTGTCTCGACGTGATTTTTTAGAGTTAATTTATACTGATCCAGACAAGGTAGATCAGCTAATTTCGGAGGCTATGAAGGGAGGCGTCAGTCCTGTTGCAGATTTAGACCCGGATCGGCATGACGCCGTAGACACTGAATCATAAACACTCTCATCTGAGTGGAGCACTCCGCACCATGACTGATTTTGACAACATCCCCCCAAAATTCCGCCATCCCCTCGCCGAGTGGGGCCAAATTGTTGAGACCGAAGACGGCAGACAAGAAGCCACCTGCAACTTGTGGGCCACTGCATCGCTTTGGACTTGGCAATATTACGAAGGCAACCCTAAAACCGAATCACTCATATTGGAATGCATCCATGCAGGAGGTGAATGTGACAACCCCATGCCACTGCTGATGAACGTGCGACTGGGGCAGGATGAGGCGATTCAAAACTGCATTACCTACGTTCAGGGCGGGCTGACTCAAAAGTTTGATGAGGCATTCAAACAATGACGATCAAAGCCAAACGCGCTCAAATTCAACTTGGCAGCCGTACCTTAGAGGGCTATATGCTACCCGATGGCTCCTATCGGCTGAGTCAGACCCAGGCGGCTGAGTGCATCAGCAAGCCCGAATCGAGCGCCCGTCGCTTTTTGGGATCAAAGGGCATCAAAACCTTACTGGGTAAAGAGTACACGGCCGTCACTTTAGAGGTTGAGTCAGATTATCGTGGGCAAACCCGGTTCAACGCCTTACCGCTTAACGTTGTCACTGCCTACTGGGTCTGGGAATGTTCAAAAGGGAATAAAGAGGCGATGGCTTTGGTGATGGCGATCGCCCCCGAAACCCTAGAACGCCGCTTTGACGCAGCCTTTGGTGTCGAGCGCAGCGAGTCCGAGCGGAACCAACGGCTACAAACCCAGATTGATGAAATGTGGCGGTTTCTCCAAGACGTTGGGGAGGGGATGGCCATTGACGACGAAATCCGATGGGAGCGCGATCGCTTCCTCGAACGGCTCCGGCAGCTAGGACATGACCCTTACAAACTACCCGAAACGAAGAACTAAAACCCATGGTTCAAACCCCCATCAAAACCGAAATTGAAACCCTCTACCCCGACTCAGACGGTAAACCCATGGCTGACAACACGAAGCAGTACCAGTGGATTGTCCGCATTGTCGAGAACTTGAAACTACTGCTCGAAGACCAAACCGCATTTGTCGCCGGAGACTTGCTGTGGTATCCCGTTCAAGTCGAAAAGGGGGAAACCGCACCCAGACAAGCCCCAGATGCCATGGTGGTCTTGGGGCGTCCCGAGGGCGATCGCGGCAGCTATCAGCAGTGGAAAGAGGATGGCGTCGCCCCCCAGGTGGTTTTTGAAATCATTTCACCCAGCAACACCGCAGCGGAAATGTTTGCCAAGCAAGGGTTTTACATCAAACACGGTGTTCTGGAGATGTACTTCTACGATCCGGATTCCCATGAGTTCTGGGGACTGGCGCGAGAGAATGCAACAGATTCCCCAATCGCTGTCATTCCCGCCAATCTGCCTTGGACTTCACCCCTGCTGGGGATTCGGTTCGAGATGCAGGAGGATGGCTTAGAGATGTTCTACCCCAATGGAGAGCCCTTCAAGACTTTTTCTGAGTTGGCGAAAGAACGAAACGAGGCTAAAGCCCAGCTCACCCAGACCGAAGCCAAACTTGGACAGACCGAGACCGAACGCGATCGCGCTTTTGCCAAACTGCGGGAGCTGGGTGTCAATCCTGAGGATTTGAAATGACCACCACAGCTAAAGGTACTTCGATGCAATGGTTCAGATCAGCGATTGCGCCATTCAAGAGAAGAAGCCTCATGCAAATAGACTACCCGAAACGGAGAACTCAAACCCATGGTTCAAACCCCCATCAGACCCGAACTCGAAACCCAATACCCCGACTCAGATGGCAAACCCATGGCTGACAATACTAAGCAGTATCAATGGATTACCCGTCTTGTCACCAACCTGAGACACCTGCTCAAAGACCAAACTGCATTTGTCGCTGGAGACTTGCTTTGGTATCCCGTTCAAGTTGGCAAAGGGGAAACCGCACCCCGTCAGGCCCCAGATGCCATGGTGGTCTTGGGGCGTCCCGAGGGCGATCGCGGCAGCTATCAGCAGTGGAAAGAGGATGGCGTCGCCCCCCAGGTGGTTTTTGAAATCATTTCACCCAGCAACACCGTAGCGGAAATGTTTGCCAAGCAAGGGTTTTACATCAAACACGGTGTTCTGGAGATGTACTTCTACGATCCGGATTCCCATGAGTTCTGGGGACTGGCGCGAGAGAATACAACAGATTCCCCAAGTGCTGTCATTCCCGCCAATCTGCCTTGGACTTCCCCCCTACTGGGGATTCGGTTCGAGATGCTTGAGGACGGCTTGGCCGTATTCCACCCGAACGGTAAGCCATTCAAAGACCCTGAAGCATTCGCTCTGGGGGAAGAGGTCGCTCAAGCCGAACGCGATCGCGCCTTCGCCAAACTGCGGGAGCTGGGTGTTAATCCTGAGGATTTGTAGTGAAGGACAAAGCTGTGGAGGCGATCGCCAAGATGCTCACGGCTGACTGGTATCTGGACAATGCAAGATCACACCTCTCCATCCCAATTTAATACAGAGAAATCAATTGATTGATTCAACATCAACCGCACGATTCCCCAGCAAAGAGGGTATGATCCTTGAATCGAATCTTTGTATCAATAACTAGGAGAAGTGCCTATAGAACCCGATTTCCATGCTCAACACCCCTAAATAGCAAGAGAAGCAATCGCTTATGTCTTTGGCGGGACTGCTAGCGATTACTCCTCAAAAGAAAAGCTATTCATTTTAGCCGCTCCTTAACTCTGGAGCCGGCAGCATACCCTTTGGGCTTGCAACCGTGTGCCTATCTTAGCACGGCATCTTGCTCACGGGGAGAGTTTGTCATGTCCATTTTTCCCCAGACAACCTGACTTTTTAAGCAAGTCTGCGTTGCTGAGATAGAGCTTCCCATGAAAATTCATGAGGGCGCTGGCAACCCGCAAACCAGCAGCATCCATCGGGTTACGGATGCAAATGGCGTCGCACAGCCTAGCGCAGCTCCTGCATCTGTGCGCTTCGCCAAAGAGACCAAAAATCCACAAATTTACAAAAACGCTGTATCCCACTCTCTGCTGGGGTTTTCAGCATTTGATGATGGGCTAAGGGCAAGGAAAATCGCTCAAATCTACAGTTGCCAGGAGGCGGATTTAGATACTAGGGCATCCCTTACGCTCCAAACAATAGTGACGACACAAACATCAGACCAGCAGGGGGTGACGGTATGACTCGCCTCCAAAACTGTGATGCCGCTTTAAGGCGGACAATTGGACTCCCTTCAGAACCCTCCAAACCAGGCTCACCACACCCACCAGAATCTCCCGAACTAGAGCTGGAACAATCCGCAATCCATCCCAGCTTCATCGGCAGAGCAGTCGAGATTGCTAAGGAGATCGAGTACCACCCCACCACCAGAGAACCGATCGCCACCCCCCTAGACGATGCACTGGGCAAGCGATATACCCGATTCGGTCGGCAGGCAAAAGCCAACGAACAAGGCTTGATCTTCCGAAACGAGGATAGTTCCGTCTGGCAGGTAAAGCGGGAGCTGGGGGTTCTCCAGGCCGACGGGCGGCGCGGAAAATACCTTGCCCCTAAGGGCATTGGGAACCGGGCGTATCTGCCGCCCATCCCCGATGCGGTATTGAAGCTCATCTGCGATCGCCACAGCCTCAACTTCAAATCTGTCTCCTCAGAAATCACTGACCATGGCAGCTTTTGGGCATGGGTTGAAACCCACCCCGAGCTGCCGCTCGTCATCACCGAAGGGGCCAAAAAAGCCCTCGCAGCACTCTCTCAGGGATACATCGCGATCGCCCTCTATGGTTGCAAATGCGGTCGCTCTGAAGACCTCGTCCCCTTCCTCACACCAGGACGGCTCATTAGCGTCGCCTTCGATGCCGACACCAAAGGCAGCGCCAAAAAAGCAGTCAAACAGGGCATCGGCATTCTCCGTGGGGCAATCGGCTCCAGGGGGGCAGTGCTCTCCGTGGCTCAATGGCAGCCAAGGCAAGGTAAGGGACTGGATGACTTGATTGCCAAGTCTGGGCCAGCAGCGATGGAGAAGGCGATCGCCGGTGCAACTCTCTACGCGCTCTACAAGGCACGGAATGCAGTAAAGAACCCCCTCGGCAAGTATCAACCCAACCTACGGGTGAATGTCCCTTGCCTCGGCGCAGCGATCGCCCCAGAGAGCATCCAAAACGAAGGAATTGTCATTCTGCACAGCGGACTGGGAACCGGGAAAACCAAACTCATTGAAAAGCTGATCGCTGACTGCGAAGCGGTGATAGCCCCAGGTCATCGGGCCAGCTTGCAAACCGCTTTGGCCACAAGTCTGGGGTTGGAATACATCGGCGAAGTTGATCTCGGCGGCGGCTACATCATCAGTCGAGCTGGGCTACCCACCAAGCGGGTCTCCCTCTGCTGGGATTCGCTGCTGAAGGTTCCGGCACTGCTATTCCCCGATGGCTCGTACATTCTGGTGCTCGACGAGGTAGACCAGGGATTCTGGCATCTGCTCAAGGGTGCAACCGTTGCAAAAGGCGGCAAGCGGCCCGGAATTGTGGCACGGGGCATTGACCGGATTCATGGGGCGCGGCTGGTGATTGCGGCATCTGGCACGCTCTCAGCTCAGGATATTAAGCTCCTCGTAGCTCTACGGCAGGAGCAGCCCTGGATTCTGCAAAACGACTACCAGGGTAATGCTTATCCCATCACCCTCTATACCCACGACTCTGCCCCTGGTGCTCAGAAGCAGGCACGGGGCGCGGCGATCGCTGAGATTGAAACCCGTATCCGGCGCGGCGAATTTGGCATTATTGCCTGCGACCAACGCATTAGTGCTAAGGCACTCAGGCTCATGGCTGAATCCCTCGGCGTTCCCCCCGAAGCGATCCTGACCATCACCAGGGAAACCTCGGGCAATAAACTCCAGCAGTCATTCCTGGATGCCAAAGATAAGGCCAAATGGCTCAGGGAACATGGCATCGTCCTGGTCATTCACAACAGCTCCCTGACCTCCGGCATCAACATTGAGGAGGAGTATTTTGATTTTGTGGGGGGATTGTTCGAGGGCAAGACCATTGCCCCCAATGACGCCATCCAGCAGCTCGCCCGCTGTCGTCCCGCCGTGCCCCGAATCGTCTTTGCAGCGGCGCGGGGAGTAAAGGATCAAAACGGTGCGACCAACGCCAGGGATTACCAGAGGAATCTTGACCGTCAAGAAAGCCGCTACACCCAAGCCACCGGCCGCTCGTTTGCACTCCAGCACGAGGCGATCACCGCCTACATCGCAACCGCAGCTGCTGCCCGAAACCGAGCCATGGCAGATTTCGGCGCATATCTCCAGGCAGGACTCGAAGCCGCAGGTCATACCGTGACTCTCGGGACTCCCACCGGCGCGGCGGATGCTGCTGCCCAGCGCTGGCAGGGATGGCTTCAAGCGGTGCGCGATCGCTATTTCCCTGAGGTGGTGGACTCCCTCATCATTAATGGCGATCGCGCCAAAGCCTTACAGGAGAAGCTCTCCCTCACTCATGCTGAATCCCTGCAACTAGAACGCTTCAAGATTTGCGACTTCTTCCACATCCACCCCGAGACCCTCACCCCCGAGGCGGTTAAAGCTGATGGCAAGGGTCGCTACCGGCGCAATGTCTCACGACTGGAGAACCTGCTCTGGGAGGGACTGGCACAAGCAAAGGATGATGCCCAGCTGGCCCTCTTGACCCGCTGGAACCAACCAATCGCCCCCCACGACCGGCCCTGCGATGAATTCGAGGCTAAAGCGGCGATCGCCCTCGAGGTTCCGGCACTGCTAGAGAAATGTCTAGAGGCAACTGCCACCGGTGCAGGCTGGTATCGGGATACACCTTGGGTGAAAGCGGTTGGAGACCGGGCACGGGCTTGTTCTGAGGATGTGCGGCTATGCCTCGGGTTTAATCCTGCCAAAATGACGGGTGTGCAAATTGTGGGCGAAATCCTGCGGCGGTATGGGCTCAAGACCTGCTCTAAGCGGATTACTCTCAAGGGCGAACGGGCGCGGCGATATGAAGTGCATCTGGATTCTTTTGATACCTTGCAAGATCTACTGCTCAAACGAGCTCCAGACCACTTCCAACAAGGATTAACTCCAGCGGCCACCCCCCTTATGAAATATCTTTTACCAGGGGTGGCCTGGGGGAGGAAAGAAGAGGAACAAGTGCCTGTTCAAACATCCTCTCCCTGCGAAAATTGGCGGATAACTTCCCTATCGAGCACATTGCAGCCGGTGATCGCCTAGTCCAGACCCGAGGAGAAGCCAAAAACCTTTCCCAATGTCCCTCCGCCCACCGGCAGGGCAGTTTTGACATGGACATTACGCCGACTTCAGCAATTATCATGCCCCTCCTGTTGCGCCAAGACTGCCAAAACCTCAGAGACCGTTAAGCGCCGGAGCAAATTCTCCAGCAGCTCCGAGCGGGAAGTTCCCGCTGCATCGGCAAACCGACCCAAACGCGCTTGCACCGTTGGCGTCAGGCTGAAATTAATTGCTGTCTTTCTTTCCTGGTGAAATATCCCTTTTCCTCGGCGACAAGCTTGTCCAGGATGTTTCCCTTTGCGGCTGTATTGGGGCCGGCCGTGTTGCTGCATTGCTATCCATTGAATCGTGATAAACGATTATCTGAATTTCTCGATCGCCAGTTGTCCAATCCGCTGAAATCAAATTTGGCAGTGCAGAGCCCTCCTCGGGCACGACACATGCAGGATCTTTCTCGAAAATCCTCGAAAAAATTTATTACAGAATAACGGCTATGCCCAAAGCTCGATCCTGAAATTCATCCATTTATGCGCATAAACCCTCAAAATTCGCTGTAATAAGCCAAAAATTTTTTTATTACAAACCAAATTTTGCTCGTCAACCTGAAACCCCTATCAATCAAGGTTTTTAGGGATCTGGGCTAGGAAAAAGATCATTTAAAACCGCCTTTAGTACGGCTATATCGAAATCTGGTATAACTAGATAAATGCCTGATTTTGTAATAAAAACCTCATCGTAGAGGTGAGCAGGAAAAATTTATTCGCCAGATCGCACTGTTGAGAGTTGCGATATTCATATCATCGGTTAAAGGCTTATTTACGGTCAGACTCACTATGGATTTTACCCCGCATTATTCAACCCAGACGGACTACCAAGTTCCCGGTTTCACCACAATCGTGGCGGATGCCAACCAACAGTTCCTTGAAGTGCCATTGTCTCAAGTGACACGACCCCAATCTGTCGGCCAAGCATTAACGTTCTTCCTTGAAGAACCTGACGTGAGTGATAGTCAGAAAAAAGGAGTCCAATCGGTTTTCTTCCGTCATTTAACCCCCGCATTAGGCGGGCCCAGCCATACCTGTGCCCGACTCACTCATCAAGCGAGCCAGGAAGCGCAAGCATTCCTCGCTGACTTACCCCTCACCGCCCTCACCAATGTGGATGAGAAGATTGAACAATACAGCAAGCAGGCCCAGCTGCCCAAATCGGTGCAAAACAATCTGCGCTCGAAGTTCAAAGCATTTGAGCAGTGGATGCAACAACAAGACTGGTTCAGCGCCGAGCCCGACCCCCCAGAGCCCCTGGTGATCTATCGCCATAGTCAGGGTGCTCCGCCCAATGTGAATAAGCGGGGTCGGAGCTTTGCCAATCAAATGTTTGGGCGAGACTTAGCCCATTATCAAGTGGTCGCAGCCCCGGTGATTCCTTTTGGGTGGCATCAGATGTTCATGGCTGCGGCTGGCGTCAGCCTGCGCTCCCACAAGCTGGGGCTCATCCTGCTCTGGATAGTCTTGAGGACTATTGAACCGGCGCTGGCGTTGGGGAACCCCGATCTGGATCGTAGCCTGCTGGAATTTGCCAATTTTCTATTCTGTCGTTGTAACCGCTCTTTTCAAACCGTACGGCGAGATGTCCACGAAATATTGCGAGCCTTCGATTGGGTGGTGACCACCGAGAAGATTCCTTTGGCTGAACTCTCTTTGCAGGATCTCGTCGAGGCACCGCCGCTGCCGAAAACATTGCGCCTCAGTACGTTCTGCAAACAATAC
Source organism: Spirulinaceae cyanobacterium (assembly GCA_049601735.1). Classification (GTDB taxonomy): domain Bacteria; phylum Cyanobacteriota; class Cyanobacteriia; order Cyanobacteriales; family Spirulinaceae; genus SIO3F2. The sequence goes on along the minus strand of JBMYQW010000001.1, from coordinate 29,976 downwards.
CCGAATAATCCCCGCCGCGCCCGCGAGGAGCTGGCGCTCGCCAAAGTGATGGCTCAGGAGACCTTGGATGAAACGGTCAAGACCTCCCGACAGCGCTTGGAACGGTATTTAAACGCGAAGGATGTCCAGCATGATAGTCGGGTGAACTACACCAAAAGTTGGATTAACTTAGCCCGTTATTTGTACGCGGATCAGACCGAACATTTCAAGCCAGAGCGTGGCTTTGAAGATGTGCCCATTATTCGTGCTTTCCGGCAACTGGCGAACACCCATTGCGAATTGGCGATTAGCTCTGGAGAGAAGACCCGAATGAAACAGGCAAAACGGCAGCGTATGGTGCCTTGGCCAGCCGTATTTCTGGCAGTTGATCTCGCCTTTCAGAAATATGAGCAGAAGGACAAAACCCAAGTGACCCGGACGAAACGAGCTCAAAGGGCTGATGGGTCTCCCCGAATTTGCCAAGTTGACCGTAGTGATCTCGCCATAGCCCGGGATTTAAAGCGGGCGCTGATCTTGGCGATCGCCACGGCATTGCCCCCCGGCCGCTCCAAGGTTTATTACAGTTTAGAGCTGGGTAAGACGTTGATTCGGGGTTGCTTTAACGCGACAGGAACTGCCTTTACGCCCTATGACAAGCTATCGCCATTGGAGCAGGAGAATGCATTGTGGTGGCTGGATCTCACGCCAGCGGATGGCAAACGCAATACGATCGATGTGGGTGGCTGGACGTGCCATATTCCCAATCGTCGCTTTCGTACGGGGAAGACTCTCTATGACTACATGGATGAGTGGTTGGCTCAATGGCGTCCGTTCTTGGGACAGAACCCGCTGCACAATTATTTTTTTACCACCGAGAAGGGGCGAGCGGTTGATTCCAGTCACTATGGGTATGCTTTTGAGCGGGCGTTGGCACAGTTTACGGGCTATACGGGGGTTCGACCGCACCTCTTGCGCTCGATTCTAGTGACCTATGCCCTGGAGCAAAACATCACTGATGCAGAACGGCGATCTCTGGCGAAGATGCAGCGTCACTCGGAGGAGCAGCAGCGCAAAAATTACACGGAACTTCAGAGCTTTCAGGAGCTACGTCCGGCACAGAATATGATGGAGCGCTTTGCCACTGAGATTGAGGGGATGTATGAGTTGAAGGCTGTTGAGGTGGATGGGGCATCAGCGGAACTCTGTCTCAAAGATGCGCACGATCTTGATCCTGATGTAGTTGATTTGTTGTCGCCGCATCAGTTGCAGGAGTATAAGCGGCGCAAGTGTAGGAGCCAGCAATAAGATCGCCCAAAACCCTCGCTTTCAAGTGCAACTTTCAGATCGCTCGTTCGGTTTTTAGGGGAGAAGGGAGTGGTGACGCTCCCGAACTCCCCGACCGTTCGCTAGTCCAATATTATCAATTAATCCTGTCTATTGACACAAAGTACAAAAATACTTTACTTCAATTGTTATTTAACAGAATGTCGTTTCTGTTAAACAATAAATCCTCAGAAATGAAGAGTCGGTCATTATAGCGTGACCCCTGATAAGTGAGATTTGGTTTCTGAAAGGATGAATTAAAAACTTCTAAGTCATTTGGAAAGATAGGCCAATCCGCGACTGATAACCCGGCTACTCGGCAAGGTTGCCGTTTGGGAAGGCTTGGCCTGATTAAAAAACGCTAGATGAACCAGCAGTAGATCACGTAAGAGAAAGCATCGTCACTCCCGTTCCCCTGAAGGGTCTGATCCGGATTTTGTGTAACCCCCGATTCTGGCAACGAAAAATCAAGGGTTCCAGCCGGAGCAGGCACAGTTTTCTGAACATCCCCCTCAGCGCATCTTCTTCAAGCTATCCCAGCGGTCCGTCAAAAAATCCGCAAACACAGCAAAAACCGGACGCCTGCGCTCCTTAATCGAAGCACTCACCCGCATCCCCGGCTTCAGCCGCTTCACCTCTCCCCGCACCTCCACTGTTTGCTGCTCTAGCCGCACCTTCGCCGGATAGCGATGATAGGGATTGAGTTCATCCGGCTCAATCGCATCATCCCCAATCCAAATCAGCGTCCCCTCAACCTTCGCCCCATCACTACTCGAAAACGCCTCCAGGCGCACATCCACCGCCATCTGCCGCTGCACATAGGCAATATCATCCGCCGCAATAAACACCTCCGCCACCAGCGCATCCCCCGGCACCACCTTCAAAAGCACCTCCGAGCGATTCGCCACCAAGCCCTCATAGGCTTCCAACTCAAACACCACCCCCGCCACCGGCGCCACCAACTCATGCTCCACCCGCAGCGCCTCCGTCTGCTCAATTTCACCCTCAAGCTGCGCCAACTGCCGCTCATTGTCCACAATTAACTTGCCCAACCGCGCATCCAACTCCTTGAGCTGCTGCTGCGCCTCGGCGATCCGCCCCTGCACCGCCGTTGTCTCCCCATGCACGGTGGTTGAAACCGTCGCCTGGGCCTGCGAGATCGCCCGCTCCAACCGCTGCACCTCCTTCGTCAGTACCCCCACCTGCGTCTCCACCCCATTCACTTTCTGTTCCTGCTCAATCGTCACCAACTCCGCCACCGCCCCTTCTTTCTCCAACGCCTCATAGCGCGAGAGCTTATCCTGCTCTAATGCCAAATCCGTCCGGGCATTTGCCAGCTCCACCCTAGTTTGCGCCAACTGACTCTGCAATTGAGACACCGCCAACTCATCCACCTGCAACTGCGCCTGCAAACTCGCCTGAGAACTCCGCAACCGCGCCCGCTGCTCCGCAGAAAGTCCCCCCGAGCTCTGACCCAACTGCGAACGCAGCAGGGCAATCTCACCGAGCAAATTACTCCGGTCTCTGACCAAAAACAAAATATCCGCCGGCACATCCACCAACGCCAGATCCACCCCCTGCAATGACCCATTGCCCAACTGCGCCCGATAAAACGCCGTCTCCTGGGACAGCAGCAAAAACTGCCGCTTTAAACTCTCCAGCTCCGTCTCCAGCGCCGCTGTATCCAGAGCAATCAACCGCTCCCCCCGCTCCACCACTTCGCCATTCTCCACCAGCACCTCATCCACCGTGACATTCGCCACCGCCTGCACCTCTTCCACCTTGCCCTGGGGCTCCAACTCCCCCTGAGCCACGACCACCTGGTCAATCTGCGCCAAAAACACCCAGCCAATCGTAAACGTCGTCATGGTTAGGAGCGCCCAGAGGAGTAATCGTGACCAAAAGGGCGATTGTTTGAGCAGAATTGGATCTTCAAAGGCTGTTAGCTCCCCTGGGGGTTGGTTGGGGAAGGGGACGAGGTTGGTGGGTTGGGTGGGGGGTTTGGAGGATTGGGGCATGGTTCAATGCAAAATTCAAAAGTAGAAATTCAAAAATATTGGTTCAATCCATTGCATCGATGCAAACAGAAGTCATGGTTCACTCACCATTCGCGTCCTTGAAAAACGAACAACCTCGCTGCCAAACCCGGTTGTCAGGGGACCAGTCCCCCGACACCTCCTGCTGAGATGGAGATTGCCATCTCAGACTCTTGCAATAGGGGCCAGTATTCTCAACCCGGCTGGAATTAAAAGACGGTCGCATTATGAACTTCTCCAAAACTCATTACTTTTTACTTGCCACTCAAAACCAGCCAATTTATTCATCCTTCATCCTTCCCCTTTCACCCATCCTGCTGCCGAAACAAACAGTAATAACTGCCCCGCAACTGCATCAGTTCTTCATGGCTTCCCTGCTCCAGAATCGCGCCATTGCCCATCATCACAATCCGGTCAGCATTCTGGATGGTTCTGAGGCGATGGGTGATAAACAGCACCGTGCGTCCTTTGAACGCCTGCACTAAATTCCGACAGACCTGCGCCTCCGTGTCATAGTCCAGGGCGCTGGTCGCCTCATCCATAATCAGCAGGCGGGGGTCTTGGAGCACCGTCCGGGCAATGGCAACCCGCTGACGCTGTCCCCCCGACAGGTTCGAGCCTCGCTCCCCCACTAGGGAGTTGTAGCCCGCGGGCAGCTCCATAATGAAATCATGAGCGGCTGCCACCTCAGCCGCTGCCACAATCTCCTCAAACGTCGCATCTGGGTTGGTCAGGGCAATATTCTCCTGCACCGTGCCCTCAAACAACAGCGTATTCTGGGGCACAATGCCAATCTGGCGTCGTAGGGAATAGAGTTCAACTTTGTGAATGTCATAGCCATCCACCAGAATCCTGCCCCCCAAGGGATGATACAAACGTGGTAATAGTTTGGTCAGCGTACTCTTCCCCGAGCCACTCAAGCCCACAATCCCCACAAACGCCCCCGCCGGAATCTCCAGCGAGACATTATCCAACTGCAACGGGCCACTATTGCCAAAGCGAAACGAGACCTGGTCATATTCAATCTTGCCCGCCACCAACGGCATCGGCAGATTACCCCGCGCATCCGCCTCCGCCTCTTGGGGATGATCCACAATGTCGCTCAAACGCTCCAAAGAAAGTGCCGTCTCCTGAAAGTTTTGCCAGAGTTGGGAGAGGCGTAATAGGGGACTCGTCACATAGCCCGCAATAATCCGAAAGGCAATCAACTCCCCCAGCGTCATCTCCCCGGCAATCACCAAATAAGCCCCCGCCCAGAGCACCAGCAGTCCTGAGAACTTATTCAAAAAGCCACTCAACGCACTGGCAACCGTCGAGAGCTGAATCGCTCGAAAGCCCGCAATCACGTAACGTCCATAGCGTTGTTGCCAAGACATCCGTGACTTCAACTCAATGTTCTGTGCCTTCACCGTCTCCATACCCGAGAGCACTTCCACCAGATGGGACTGGGTCGCCGCATTCCGCTCCGCCTTCACCCGCAAGCGACGACGAATCTCTGGGGAGAGCAGAATCGTCAGCAGGATAAACAGCGGCACAACCGCCAGCGCCACCAATGCCAACTTGACACTGTAGAAAAAGAGAATCGCCACATAGATCACCGAAAACAGCGCATCGAGCACCACCGTCAACGCCGTGCCCGTGAGAAATTGGCGAATATTCTCCAACTCATTCACCCGACTGGTTAATTCCCCCACCGGCCGCCGACTGAAGAAGCCCAGGGGCAGGCGCAGCAGATGGTCAATGATCTGCGAGCCCAAGCCATAGTCAATCCGATTGGTCGTATCCACAAACAGATAGGTACGCAAGACCGTGAGCAAAGATTCAAACACGCCCACGACCAAGAGAATCAAGCCAAACGTGGGTAGCGAATCCGGCGCTTCCTGGACAATCACCTTGTCAATGATCTGTTGCGTCATCAAGGGATTGACTAGGGCAAAGAGCTGGACAAAGAAGGAAGCGAGAAAGACCTCCAGCAGTACCCGGCGATATTGGGAGACCGCAGGCAGAAACCAAGACAAGCCAAAGCGTTGCTTGGGGGTGGTTAGGGTGCGCTGCAACAGCAAGACCGGCCCCTCATTGCCCCAAAGGGATTGGAGTTCAGCGGGTGTATAGCGTTGCACCCCTGCCGCAGGAATGCCCACGACCAAGAGGTTGGGTCGGGTTTCATAGAGCACGGCAAAGGAATCCTCCCATGCCAGGAGTGCCGGGGTGGGTACACGGGGTAGAACTTCCGCCGGGCAATGGGTGAGCTGGACTTGTAAGCCTAAAAGATCCCCAATCGCCGCACAGAACTCCAACGAGAGGGAGCCATCCTTACGCAAGCGATCTTGCAACACCCGCCGCATCACATCGGGGCGGTAGGGCAGCTCCAGGAAGGTGGTAAGCATCTTGAAGCAAGCCAACGTGCCGTGGAGGGGGCCGGAACCGTGGGTATAGGGATATTTTTTGAGGCTGGGTGGCGTTTCGGCGGTAGGGGTAGAGGGTGTTGGGGATGGGGTGTGGGGGTTTGGTGCAGGAGCAAGGGGAGATTGAGGCGGGGTGTCGGGGATTGGGTGTCGGGTGTCAGATGTGGCTTCGGGACGAGGCGCGAGGGGTGGAGCAGGCGGGGCGGTATCGGTTGGCTGGGGACGGGAGGGCAGAAATTCTAAGGGCAGTCCCAACAGACGCAATGGGCTCGACGGCTCTGGTTGCTCAATCCTGCTGTAGAGCAGCTCGGAGTCCAGCGTTCCGCCGGAAACAAACCAACAGTAGCCTGATGTGGGGGTGACGGGTACGGCAGGGTTGGCAGTAGAGACCAACCCCGAAAATTCGGGAATCTCCTCCGCCCACAGGTCGGCTAGGGGACGCTCTATTGCATCATTACCATTGCTCTGCCCATAACGCTCTGACAGAGCAGGATTACCCCCAGACCCCAATTGCGCTTGGGGAAATGCCTCCAGCGCCAGCGGACGAATCGGGGTAGTGCCATCCGCTTGGCGGACAAGCTGCTGCAAGAGCACCTGAGCCACTTCCTCCAAAGCGGGCTCACTCACCCTTTGGGCAAATGATGGATAGGCTGCCACCAGCGAGAGAAACTGACCCGCCGGAATCATCAACGCCAGGATCTCTGTGGAGGCGATCGCCCCCACCCCCGCAACACCCCGCAGCAGGCTATTCGCCCCGAGAAACGCCCCCGCCTCCAACCGAGCCAAGGGCACCAGCCGTTCGGTGCGGGGGTCATGAATCAGCAAACGCGCCTGCCCCGAGGTCAGAAAGAGCACTTGAGCGGGAACCTGCTCGGCAGCTAAGAGGGTTGCACCCATGGGGAACTGCACGGGTTGAAATGCCTCCCGTACCGCTGGCGGAAGCCCATCGAGACCCGTCATGATTGCCCTGCCAGCCATTGCTCGAACAACTCATCGAGGAGTTGCCGTCGCATCGCCTCATCGAGCCGTGCCGGATGCACCTCGCCCACCTGAACCAGGACAACGCCCTCTCCCAACTCAAACGGTGGCACAACCGTCCCCGGCGGGTTGGCTTTGAGACAACGGCTCAGGGGGGGTGAGAGCTGACCCAGAGAGACCGGGCCAATGCGTCCCCCAGCTTGACGTTCTGCATCGCTGCCCTGCTCCGCGACCACCTGAGCGAACGTCTGCTCTCCCAACTCCAAACGGTAGTAAAGCTCCTGAGCAATGCCCAACTCCGGCAGGCGCAAGAGAGAGAAACTGTAGCGATCCAAGTCTGACTTGCGCTTGAGGAAGTAGGACTCCACCTGATGGTCCCAGGTCTGCTGCTTGAACTTGGCAAGGCGTACCTGACGACTCGCCATGACCGTTAAATCTTCAACCGAGAGCCCTTGGCGCTGATGCCATTGTTGCCGTTGCCCCTCACCTTGGAGCTGACGCCCAGCGTAGAACTGCTCGCAGGCAAACTGCACTTCTTTTTCACTACAGGCAACTTCGGAAATCGCCCGGTCAATCCGTAGTTCCCGCTCCAACTGCGGCAGGAGCTGATAGCGCCGTAAGCAAGCGAGTAATTCGTCGGGGGTGAGAGAATAGTCCCCCACCTGGAGCAACGACCCCATTGCCATACCTGCTGTCATGACCACACCCCTGATTGCGAAAGAATCCAACACCAACCACCAACTGGGTCAGCATTGATCCTCGGCTCGTAACCCTACCGCAAAACACATCCTTTCGTCTCTCCGTATTTCTAAGGAGACCCAGTTTAGCCCCTGTATAACCCAGGTTTCTAGGTCTTCAAAAACGAACTTAAACCCGACTCAAAATGGATGTTGAATCAAGAGCACCGCCATAACCCTGAGACAGAATAAGACCAGTACTGATTAAGCTGCGTAGATCCACGTAAAAAGCAGCGGACTCGGCTTTTTCCTAGGGAGCTGCCCATTGAAAACACGTAGAAAATGCTCAAAAGCGAACTAAATCTTAACCCGTTCGATGAAATTGACGGATTGTAAAGCAATCGCCCGAGATCTCCGAAAGAAGAGCGATTTCCGTGCTACTATCGCAGCGTCTTAAACAGAGCTAGAGCAAGCACGATTTGAATGATTGAAAATTGTGATGTTCTGAGCGATTGGGTGTATTTCTGAACATTCAAATTGGCTAGTTTTAAGACCAACATCAACAAAACTCGCATAGTTTGCTCAGGTGCAGCATGGATCAGCTAGGGTCGCCTCAAACACTTGAATCATCGGCATTATTGCTCGATGAAGAAAATCTCCTCCAACTCCCCGAACCGCTAGAAACAGCCGGGACGTATCAAGACCCGCTGCTCGCCGCCGGAACCGCCGACCTGAATCTGTGGGGGCTGACCGCAGAAAACTCGCCCCTGTATCCAGAACCCACCCTAGACGGCAACTCTCACCCAGTCGGCTTTGAACCCATTGCCGAGCAACTGAGTCAGCTCGTTGAACCCGAATTCGACCCCGACGCCATCCCCACCGCCACCAGCCAAGCAGCCCGAGCGTGGCTAGAGGACTTGCTTGCCCAAGACGAACTACCCCAACTGGTCGCACCTCCGACCCCAGTCTCCCTGCCCAGTCCCAGTCTGGGGCAAATGGAAGCCGCCTTCTTAGACGAAGCATTGACCGTTGCCAGTAATGCACTCTCCCAATGGCAAGCCAACCCCGACTTCACAACTCAACTCGAAACCACATTCGGCGCGGCATGGCAACCCCAGGCAGCATCAGAGCTGGTGAGCCAATGGCTTGAGGAAACATCCCGTCCCCCGATTGAACTTCTCAGCCGTAACGAAATTGGCGGTCGGGGAGCCTATGCCCAGAGCAGCAACACAATCTACCTCGCCCGCGAAGTCCTGCTCAACAGTACAGCTGAAGATGTGGCGGCGCTCTACCTCGAAGAACTCGGTCACGCCTTTGATGCCCAGTTGAACCCTGCCGATACGGCAGGGGATGAAGGAGCTATATTCGCCGCGCTGGTGCAGGGTCAGGAGCTGAATGCGGCGCAGCTTGACCATTGGCGGGCTGAGGATGACCAGACCCTACAGACAATTAACGGAGAAACGATTGCCCTAGAGCATAACGGCCCCCCCGGAATTACCGAAGGCTACTTCACCGTCGAGACCAGCGGTCAAGTCACCGTGGACTACCTCTACGATGGGAGCTTCGCCCAAGGTGAGGTCGGGCTCTTTAGCCTCAGCGGGATGGATCTGAGCCAACTGGGAACCCTAGCCTTCACCCAAGAAGCCCTGCGCCGCGCCCTGACCAACACCACCGAAGGGCATACCGTCATTGCCGATACTCAAGACGGAGCCAAGATTGACGGGATTAATGTCAGTGGCGAAGTCTACAACGGCCCCAAAACCGTTGCCATGACCCCTGGCGACCATTTCGGCATTATCATCACCCGGAACAATACGCTCCAGCAAGCCAAAGACTGGAACCAGACCAGCCCCTACATCAGCCTTGTTCCCAGCGATGACAGCAACGCCAGTGCCTACCAACTGCGAGCGATCCGCAGTGGTCAGAACGTCTTTGCGGTGGAAGACACCGCTCTCCCCGGTGGCGACAAGGACTATAACGACTACGTTTTTAGCATTGAAGGCGCAACCGCCAATGTGGGCTTAGTAGATCCCCACATCAATCCCAGCAAAGAATGGCGCAACAGCCCCCTGGAAGAAGCCCTCCTGCTCCAACCGACAAGCCCAGACACAGAAATTCCCTACGGCTTCATCCGACTGACCCAAGACAACGGCAGTAATCCCTTCGACCGCCTCAGCAACAACGGTGGACTCAGTGGACAAATCCTCGATCCCAGTGGTTTGGTCAGCGTTGAAGTCCAGGTCTTTGGTGGCGGCAACGGCTACACCGACATCACCAGCCAACTCGACGCCAACGGGCGGTTTAGTTTGGATGAGGCGCAGCTAGAGACCATCAAAGGCGCTCCCCTCAATGAAGGCGGGAATGCGGCCGAATTCAAAGCCATCGATACCGCGGGCAACACCTACCTCTTTGTCTACGGCTACCAGCGCGACACCATCCTCAACCTCAATTGGGGGCTTGACCCCGCCAGTGACAGCACCCCCGTTGGCGACCTACAAACCGACCAGAGCACCGTCACGCTCACTGGTCAAACCGACCCCGGCAGCACCATTACCCTAGACGGGCAAACCGCCACCGTCGATAGCAGCGGTAACTTCAGCTTCACGGGCGTGACGCTAGAACTGGGAGCCAACCCCTTTGAAATTGTCGCCACCGACAATGCTGGCAACGAAGTCCGCATTGAGCAAACCATCACCCGCACCCAACCCGGCAGCGATCCACCCCAAATCACCTTAGACCTCGCCACCGACAGCGGCAGCGACCCCAGCGACGGCATCACAAACAATCCCGACATCAGCGGTCAAGTCACTGACAGTAACGGCATCAGCCTTGTCCAGGTGAGCCTCAACGGCAGCGCCTACAGTGACATCACCAGCCAACTCAACCCCGACGGCACATTTAGTCTGGATACCGCCTTCCTCACCACCCTCAACGGCGGCACATTACCCGACGGCAGCTACAGCCTCGAACTCGAAGCCACCGACGGACTCGGCAACAGCGACAGCCAGACCCTCAGCTTCACCCTCGACACCTCCACCACGCTCACCTGGGGCCTCGACCCCAGCAGTGACAGCGGCACACCCGGTGACCAAATCACCGACGAGCGAAGCGTCACCCTGACCGGGCAAACCGACCCCGGCAGCACCGTCACCCTTACGACCACAGGACAAACCACCACCGCCGATAGCAGCGGCAACTTCAGCTTCAGCAATGTAGACCTGGCATTGGGCGACAACACGTTAGACATCACCGTCACCGATGCCGCCGGCAACACCACCAACCAGAGCCAGACCCTCACCCGCGAATTCAGTACCGCTCCCCCCGCTGGGATGAGCGAAGGCTACTTCACCGTCGAAGCCAGCGGTCAAGTCACCGTAGACTACCGCTACGACGGCGAAGCCCGCGAAGGCGAGATTGGCATCTTCAGTCTCACGGGGATGGATCTGACCCAACTGGGAACCCTCGCCTTCACCCAAGAAGCCCTGCGTCGTGCCCTCACCAACACCCCCGAAGGGCATCTGGTCATCTCCGACCCCCAGGAAGGCGCGAAAGTTGATGGGCTGTTTAATGACGGCTCCTATCAAGGTCCCAAAACCCTCGCCATGACCCCCGGCGACCAATTCGCCGTCATCATCACCCGAACCAGCACCCTCCAGCAAGCCAAAGACTGGAACCAGACCGACCCCTACATCAGCCTCGTTCCCAGCGATGACAGTAATCCTGGAGCCTATCAGCTACGGTCGATTCAGAACAATCAAAACGTCTTCGCCGTCGAAGACACCGCCCTGCCCGGTGGCGACCAAGACTACGACGACTACATCTTCAGCATCGAAGGCGTCATCGCTAACGTCGGTTTAGTCGATTCCCATATCAACCCCAGCAACGATTGGCGCAACAGCCCCCTCGAAGAAGCCCTCCTGCCGCAGCCAACGAGCCCAGATACGGAGAATCCCTACATCTTCGTCAAACTCAGCCAAGACAACGGCAACAGCCCCTACGACCGCCTCAGCAACGACGGCAGCATCACCGGACAAGTTATTGACCCCAGCGGCATCACCACGGTTGAAGTGCGCTTCACCGATGGCAGCAGTACCTATACCGATATCACCAGCCAAATCAACCCGGACGGCAGCTTTAGCCTCAGTGAAGCCGAGCTAGAAGCCATCCGAGGTGGCCCGCTGGCTGAAGGCATCAACAGCACCGTCGAAGTCCGCGCTGTCGATACCCTGGGCAACGCGACGAGCAACTTCTACGGCTATACCCGTGACACCCAACTCAACCTCAACTGGGGACTCGACCCCAGCAGTGACAGCCTGCCCCATGGCGATCTCAGCACCGACCAAAGTACCGTCACCCTGACCGGTCAAACCGACCCCGGCAGCACCATCACCCTAGACGGTCAAACCGCCACCGTCGATAGCAGCGGCAACTTTAGCTTCACCGGCATTGCCCTCGCCCTGGGAGCCAACCCCTTTGAAATCATCGCCACCGACAATGCCGGCAACGAAGTCCGCCTGGAGCAGACCGTCAACCGCTTCGACCCCGCCATCACGCCTCCCGCCATTGCCCTAGACCTCACCAGCGACAGCGGTAGCGACGCCAGCGACGGCATCACCCACAGCCCCGATATCAGCGGTCAAGTCACTGACAGTAACGGCATCAGCCTCGTCCAAGTGAGTCTCAATGGCAGTGCCTATAGCGACATCACCAGCCAGCTCAACCCCGATGGCACATTTAGTCTGGACACGGCCTTCCTCACCACCCTCAACGGCGGCAGCCTCCCCGACGGCAGCTACAGCCTCGAACTCGAAGCCACCGACGGACTCGGCAACAGCGGTAGCCAAACCCTCAATTTCACCCTCGATACCGCCACCACGCTCAGTTGGGGGCTTGATCCCGCCAGTGACAGTGACCCCATCGGCGATCTCACCACTACCGCCGGGAGCATTACCCTCACCGGTCAAACCGACCCCAATAGCAGCGTCACCCTCACCACCACTGGCGAAACCACCACCGCCGATAGCAGCGGTAACTTCAGCTTCACAAACATTGCCTTAAACCTGGGCGACAACATCCTTGACATCGCCGCCACCGACGCTGCGGGTAACACCCTCAACCAGAGCCAAACGATTACCCGAGAACTAGATACCGCTCCCCCCGCAGGCATCAGCAAAGGCTACTTCACCGTCGATGCCACCGGGCAAGTCACGATTGACTATCTCTACGACGACGGCTCCTACGAGAGTGAACTGGGCATCTTCAGCCTAGCCGGAATGGATCTCAGCCAACTGGGAACCCCCGCATTCGAGCAAGAAGCCCTGCGCCGCGCCCTCTCCGGCACCACCGAAGGACATCTGGTCATCTCCGACCCCCAAGAAGGGGCAAAAATCGACAGCATCTTTAACCAAGGTACATACCCCGGCCCCCGCACCGTCGCCATGAACCCCGGCGACCATTTCGGCGTGATTGCCGTCCGTAACCGGACATTGCAAGCGGTCTACGACGGGCTCAATCACGACACCTACATCAGCCTGGTTCCCGACGACAACAGTAACCCCGGTGCAATTCAATTCGGAGCCGCCCAAGCCGGTCGCAACATCTTTGTCCTCGAAGACATCCGCCTACCCAGTGGCGACCAAGACTTCAACGACATCATCTTCACCTTTGATGGGGTGATTGCCAACATCGATACCATCGATGCCAACATCGACCCAGCCCAAGACTGGCGCAACGGCCCCCTCGGTGACGTCATCCTCTACCCCGAAGGCGCAGACCCCGACACCAAAGGCCCCCTGATCTACGTCACCTTGACTGAAGACACAGGAGCCAACCCCTACGACCGCCTGACGAAGAACCCCAACCTCAACGGTCAAGTGGTTGACCCCGGTGGTGTGAGCAACTTACAGGGTCGCTTCAACGACGGAGATGCCTTCCTCGACATCGCCTTCCAACCCGATGGGCGCTTTAGCCTGGATGAAACCCAACAGGCCCAGCTCAACAACGGTGTGCCCCTGCCCGATGGGTCGTATACGCTTCAACTCAAAGCCACGGATGTCGCCGGTAACGAGAGCTTCTTCTACTACGTCTATGAAATTGACCGCGCCATTAGCCTGGACTGGGGCTTGAGCCCCGGCAGTGACACTGACCCCCAAGGCGATCTGCAAACGGCTCAAGGCATCGTTACGCTCACCGGACAAACCGATCCTGGTAGCAGCGTCACCCTCATTGAAACGGGAGCCACCGCTACCGCCGATGCCAACGGCAACTTCAGCTTCAGCGGCATTGAGCTGATTGAAGGGACAAACGACTTCACGATTGAAGTGGAGGATCTTGCCGGCAATCAAACCAGTCTGAACCAGACCATCACGCGGGTGGGGCTGCTGCCGACGATTCAATTGACGGAGAACAGTGACTTCACCGTAGAGGAGCAGATAGATCTCCAGATTCCCAGTGAGCCCTCGTTCCTCAATTTCACGATTAACAGTCTGGTCTTTGATACCGATAATCCAGGGGCGATTAATGACGCCTTTGAAGTCTCACTGCTTGATGCTGAGGGCAATGCCATCACCCATACCTTGGGTCAAGGGCGCACCGCATTGATTAACTTCACGGAAGGGGAAGACCCCGCCCTCGCGCCCGGTGTCACCTATGATGCTGCCACGGGAGAAGTGAGCATTGATGTCTCTCATCTGCCCGCAGGTACAGATGTGATCCTGGATCTGCGCTTGGTCAACAATGACAGCACTGTAGATGGGGTTGCCGATGTGGACACGGCGACCACCGTCACGCTGGCAGGGATTAGTGACCAGAACTTTGTTGCGGTTCCCACTGGACATGAGACAGCAACGGCAGTGCTCAACAGCCGCCTGGATGTCGAGCCGATTACGGACTTTAGTCTGCTTGAAAACATCACGAGCAGTGTCAATACGCTCTACGGGCAGACGAGTCTCAATGCTGGGAGTGAAGTGCTCTTTGCGGAGTTGATGCTGGAGAATGGCGGGACCTATGCAGCGGATGCGCCGTTGTTGGTGGTGATTGATAACTTGAGTGATCCGGCGGTGGTCCCCCTACAGAGTGATGGGGTTTTGCCTGATGGTCGTCCCTACTACGACTTTAGTCAGTATGTGGACGAGGATGGCTCGTTTGACCCCGGTGAGGTGACGGCGGCGGGGTGGATTCAGTTCTACAATCCGACGGGGGAACAGTTTAGCTATGACGTTACGGTCTTGGGTGAGTTGAACCAAGCGCCGGTGTTTACCTCGACGCCGGATACGGAAGCGGTAGTGGGTCAGAACTACAGCTACACGTTGGCGGCGACGGATGCGAATGGGGATGTGCTGAGTTATCGGTTGTTAGTGGCTCCGAGTGATTTGGTATTGGAGACGGATAGTGAGACGGGGGAGGCGAGTCTGGTTTGGACAGCTCCGGATTCCTCTGATGCGGGAACCTATGCGGTGGTAGTGGAGGTCAGCGATGGTCGGGGTGGGATTGATATTCAGACCTATACGTTGGATGTTGTGGATGGTGTGCCTAACCGCCCGCCTTTATTCACCTCAACCCCAGAGGTTGATGCATGGCTGGGTCAGGAATACAACTACTTGGCTCAAGCGGTTGATCCAGACGGAGATGTGCTGCTTTATGATCTCATCTTCGGCCCGGAAGGGATGACGATTAATACTGAGACCGGGAAGATTACCTGGCAGCCAGAACCCTTCTTCAACCTAGGTGACACCGTCTTTGGCAAAATTAGTCTGCCTGGAGAAGTGGATGAATATACCTTCTATGGACGTGCTGGCCAAGAGATTTATTTTGACCCCCTCGTTGCTCAAGACTGGCAGTTTGAAATTGTCAGTCCCACAGGAGAAACCTTACCTGCGGTGACCTTTGAAGATCCAGCCTTATTCCGACTGAATGAATCTGGACGGTATCAGATTAAAGTCTCACCAGGAGAGATCAGTGATGAAGTTGGGCAATATGGCTTCAGCTTGATTGACCCCAGCCTAGCGCCTGTGGCAACTTTCGATGAAATCGTTTCTGGGGCAGCATTTGGGAGTCAAGATAGCCTGTATCGCTTTGAAGGCGTTGCGGGCCAAAAGCTCTTTATTGATGATCTGGTTGATACGGGAGTTCATTGGGTGCTTTATGGCCCTGATCGCAACCAGATTTTCAATGTGGATAGCATCAGTGACTCCATTGCAGAGCAAGAGCTTCCTCAGTCTGGGGAATATCTTTTGGTTGTCGAAGGGGCAACAACCCCAGCGGATGCGGTTGACTATGCCTTTGAAATCATTACACCCACAACCCAGGAATATGCTCTTGGCAATCTGATCGGCACAAATGAGACGCCCCAACTGATTGCCAGTGAGATTACAGAGAAAGGCGAGCAAGATCTTTATACCTTTACGGGGCAAGCCGGTCAGCGCCTCTTACTCGACTTGATTGAAAAAGAGGCAGGGACTAACTTCATTGTGAAGTTGCGTAGCCCGTCTGGGGATGAGAGCGCAATTAGTCACTTCTCCTATCTAGGTGGTGATTCCAATCCAATCACCTTGACTCAGGATGGCACCTACACGTTAGAGGTTGATGGCAGTCAGGCGAGTACGGGGGATTATCGCTTTAATATTATTGACCTCGAGCAAGGTGCAACACCCCTAAATTTTGATACCCCAATCAATGGAACCCTCAGTGTTCCCCTCGAATCGGGTTCAGAAGCCGGGCGCAATGCTCATGTTTATACCTTCTCTGGGCAAGCTGGCGAACGACTCTATTTTGATTCTTCGACCTACAGTAGTGCGTCTTGGTCGCTGTATGATTCAGGCAATCAGCCGGTTTACTTTGATAGCACTGGGCAAGACAAAGAAATTCTGCTCAGGAAAGATGATACCTATACATTAGTGATTCATGGGTCAAATAGCAGCAATACGCCAATTGACTATGAATTTGAGGTCATTACACCCCTAACGATCGACTCCGGCGCAGTGGCGCTGGCGAGTACGAGTACAGTTCCCCAGCAGCCTATCACGGGAACCTTGGGTGAGATCGGGGAGTGGCATACGTATACCTTTACGGGGCAAAAGGGGCAAAACTTGTTCTTGAATGAGCTAGCCGATAACCCAAACATCCAAGTCAGGATTGTTGCTCCCAGTGGTCGTTATTGGCGTCCCGGTTCTAGTAATAATGCTTTTAATAGCGCGAGCAACCCGATACGCGATTTCTCGACCATTAGCGATCGCTCCTTTGAACTCATTGAGGACGGCGAATACGAAGTGATTGTCAAAGGGTATGAAGATCGTCTTGGCGACTATAACTTCCAGTTGATTGATGTGGATGCGTCCACTGAATTTCTGGTCGGCCAACCCCTCAATGGCACGATCGCGCCCCAAGCCAAGCAGTTCTATCGATTCACAGGTAATGTTGGCGAGCGCATTTACCTTGATGGTTTAGCGGGCTCTAATCTCGAAGCCATTTGGTATCTGCCGGACGGTGGTCAAGACTGGCTCAGTCAGTATGATGCGGAGATTGTGATTGGCTCTGAGCAAGCCTACTATTTGGCGCTCACCAACAAGAGTAATTCCCCGCTTGCCTATGATCTCGAAGCGATCGCCTCTTCTGATACCTCTGCGCAGATCGGCCTCAATACTCAACAGAGTGGCAACATTGATGTTCTGGGGGATCAGGATACGTATACCTTCACCGGCCAAACGGGTCAGCAGCTCTTTGTGGAGCTCCAAGACGGGACTTCAAGCATTACGTATAAAGTCATCAGTCCCTCTGGGGATCAGTCAGACTTTGGGAATTCTGCGATCGCTGATGGTCAAACCACAAAGCAAGGTGAACTCCTAACCCTCACTGAACCTGGAGAATATCAGATCATCTTTGATGGAATTTTTGATGGGAATAATGAAGCACTCGGTTCGTATCAATTCCAGGTCAAAACCGTCACGCCAATTCATTTCAACGAGCCGCAATCAGGAACATTAAGTAGCGGTGAGACCGAAATTTATACCTTCAAGGCACAGACCGGGCAAAAGTTAGCCTTTGACGCCATTAGTGGTGGCGATGATTTTATGGTCACGGTTTACAACCAAGCCGGGCAGTCTATCTTCTCTGGCCCCGCCAACCAAGATGCAGAACCCCTTGAGTTTGGAAATCCCATTGCGCTCAATAGCGACAACACCTATCAAGTTCATCTCACGGGCACCGGCGACTACCACTTCCAAATCCCCTTCACCACATCCTTTACGCCAATTATTCGCCAGGATGTCACCACAACCTTAGATTTCAACACCCCCACATCCATTAATCTCCCTCCCGATACACCGCAACTCTACAAGTTCCAAGGGGAACCGGGTCAGAGTCTATGGTTTGATTTCCTCGGCTCAGGGAGTGGCAGTACGGTCTTCAAGGTGCATCAGCCCAGTGGTGAGGTGATTAATCTCGCGGCAGGTTCCTGGACGGGCAGAATTGGCCCATCTGGTCTCCACCATGTCATCCTCAACGAGAGCGGGGAGCATTACCTAGAGTTTGGGACTCCGACCTACCACTCGCTGAATGCGGAGTTGCAAGTTCTGACCGATACGAACTTGCCCACTCAAACCGGTAACTTTACGGATGACATTACCCTCACTGCGGGCAGCACCAAGCTCTATAAACTCTCTGGGCAAGTCGGGGATAAGGTCTTATTTAACCGGACTGAATGGAGTAACTCTGAGAGTTTTTATCTCTATAACGCCCAGACCAACACAAGAGTGGGTCTGAGTGAAAAAAGCCCCCACGTGCTGGATGAGCCTGGAGACTACTATCTGGCGATCGAATCTTCTCAATATGTCCCCCAGAACGATGCTCAGTTCCAATTCCTCACGGATGCTGATGCCACATTAGTAGATTTGAATAATGACCCGGTCTTAACCGGGAGCTTTGGTGCCCAGAACCGAGATGCTCATCTGTATAAGTTCACCGCTGCTCAAGGCGAACGCCTCTACTTTGACCAATTATCAAGCCATGCGTCTTATGACTTGTACAAGCCCTCGGGGGGATTTGCGGGTAGCTCCCATGATTTAAAGCAGGGACTCCCG
Source organism: Spirulinaceae cyanobacterium (assembly GCA_049601735.1). Classification (GTDB taxonomy): domain Bacteria; phylum Cyanobacteriota; class Cyanobacteriia; order Cyanobacteriales; family Spirulinaceae; genus SIO3F2. The sequence goes on along the minus strand of JBMYQW010000001.1, from coordinate 11,503 downwards.
GTGGATGGCGAATACCTGCTGGTTGTCTACGGGAATGGTTCCAATAGCAACTATGAGCTTCAGCTCGTCAGCACCCCGGAAGCGATCGCCCATCCACCCCTAACCTGGACCACAACCCCCCTCGGGGAACGGGTAACCGGAGATGGCACTCAACCCTTTGTTTCTGGCACATTGACCGAACGGGGTGAGCAGCATCTCTACACCTTCACAGGGGAAGCAAATCAACAGATTTGGTTTGATGGTTTAAGCACACAGTCTGGCATCATTACGGATCTCCTCAGCCCCTCTGGTCAAACAATCTGGAGTAGTCAAGGCACCAACCAAGACTCGAGTTTAAGCACGGGGGCTTTTCGATTACCTGAGGCGGGCACTTATCAGCTAATTGTGGATGGAAGTAGCGCCACCACCGGGGATTACCAATTCAGAATCATGGATGTTGACCAAGCGCCTGTGATGACGGAGGCAAATGGCAGCATTGCCCTGAGTGGTGATTTTGGCGGTGATAATGAGACGCGCATCTATCAGCTTGATGGCACAGCGGGCCAGTCTCTCTATGTTGATCACCATAATGGCTCGTACCGATACAACCTTTATGCTCCCGATGGTCAGATTTTCCTTGATCACATCCCAGGTTACTGGGGTGGGTTCAATAGTAATGATTTAGCTAACAATTTCTCACTGCCCACCGACGGTCGCTACACATTAGTGGTTCATAGTGCGTCTCTGGGGAGTTATGACTTTGAAATCATTTCACCAGACTTTGCGCTGCCCCAAGCTCTCAGCTTTGGTGTTCCCACCAGTGGCACGATTTCAGAAACGGGCGAGACGGATTTCTTTGAATTTGAGGGGAATGCGGGTCAACACTTATGGTTCGATAATTTGCTCGCGAATGGCGATCTCCAAGCAACGCTCTATGCCCCCAGTGGGATTAAGGTGGGGAATGTCACCCGATTCTTGTCGAATGTCATCAATGATCCACTCAATGATCCGGGTAGCGACGCTGAACTACGGTTGGTTTTACCCGAGGATGGCACATACCGCTTAGAAATCGACGGCTATTACGATGGCGTCGGTGACTATCAATTCCAGCTTTTGGATGCCAGCGGGCAAGATGCCCCCTTGCAAACCTGGGATGCAATGACCGATACCATCCGACTCCAAAACAACGATACAACCCCCGAGACTGTTGATCTGTACCGTTTTACGGGAGTAGAAGGCGAAACGCTCTTTGTGGATGTGAATGAGCAAGCAGGCGGTCTCAATTACACCCTCTACGATGCCGATGGGGTCCGTTGGCAATTCCCAAAAAGCGGAGATAGTGGTCGTCTGACGCTGCCTTATACCGGTGAATACCTGCTAGCCGTCTCTAACTCCAGTGGTTATGACTTAACCTTGGTGACGCCTGACACCACTACAACCCCTTACACCCTCGGAGAAACCATTGTGGGGTCTCTCAATGAACCTCAGGAAACGGATGAATACAGTTTCTATGCTCAACCGGGTCAGAAGATTTGGTTTGATGGTCTGACTGGAAATGCCAACAACTATATTCGATACACGTTAATTGCTCCGAGCGGCAAAGCATTATCTCAACAACGCTCTACGGCTAGTGATGCACCACCCCCCCAGAATTCTGGTGAAGCGCAGTATGTTTATTCTTTAGAAGAAATCGGGACGTATACCGTCAAAGTCGAAGCGTACAGCACATCCGTCGATACGGTTGGTGACTACAGTCTCCGAATCTTAGATGTTGACAATGCCCCTCGCCTCAACCCGGACGAACCAGACTCGATGCAGATCAGTGGCAGTTTGGCTGCTGGGGCCAAGTCCGTTGAGATCTATCGCTTCTCTGGTGTCGCCGGTCAACCCTTCTATCTGGAAGATAAGCTGAATGACAACTCCCAGACCGCAGGGGGTCAATATCGCTTTCAGGTGATTGGCCCAGACGGCAAGGCTATCAACCTCTCGACACCCACAGGTGCAGATAAAGAACTAATGACGCTTCCTCAAGATGGGGACTATACCCTCGTGGTGGAAAGCCAAGGCGTGGCTGCGGACTACGATATCCAGGTGTATCTTCCCCACAGTGCGACAGCTGACCTCACGCTGGGTACGACGGTCAGTGGCACGGTTAGTGAACTTGGAGAACAAGACACTTTCACCTTTACAGGCGCAACAGGGCAGAAACTGTTCTTTGACGAACTCGTCAAGGATGCGAACCTGAACATCCAGCTTTATGCACCGGGTGAAACCACAGGCACAGTGCTGAATGACACCAAAGCCATCACCCTGACGGCTCCAGGAGCCTATCGGGTCGTGATTGAAGGGATTGATGGTCAACCCTATCCGGGAGCCGCCTACACCTTCCAACTCAGTGATCTTGCAACCACACCCGCATTACCTCTCGGCAGCCCCACAACCGGTCAAGTCGCCCCTCAAACCACAGACTTGTATCACTTCACAGGAACACGGGGTCAAATCTTGGATCTTGACCTGGATGACCTCACCACTGATCCCGGAGTTGAATGGGTACTTTACGACAGTGGTAACGCCGAGATTGCCCGTAGCAGTGATGCCAACGACTTCGCTGCAACCCTCCCAGCCAATGGTCAATACACCCTGGCGGTCATCAACTCAGGGGCAACTCCTCTCAACTATGGCGTAACCGCCACACCAGCCGCTGGTCTCCCACCCCTGACCAATGATCTCAACCGCGCCGTCAGTGGCACGATTACGACCACTGGCCCCGAGACCTATACCATCACTGGCAATGTGGGAACCCAAGTCTTTTTCACACTGCCGCCCAATATAAATGGCAGCATTACCGCCCGTCTCATCGCCCCCGACGGCAGTACCGAAATCTTCTCTGCGAATCAGAACGAACACCTAACCGCTGTCCTACCGCAGCAAGGGGATTACACCCTCGAAATCACCGGTTCACTCAATAGCAACTATCAGTTCGAGTTGGTCGAATTCCCCGCCAGCACTCGGGGAGCCAACTATCTGGAAGTGGGTCATGCCGTTCAAGACACCCTCACCAACTACGAAACCAAGGTCTACACCTTCAATGGAGCCAATGGGGTACGCTACCTCTTCAACGGCTTAGAGGGGAACAACGTTGAAGCCACAATCTATAAACCCAATGGTCAAGTTCTCGCCAGTACCAAAACTGGAGAAGATATCGACGAGATCCTGACTTTGACCGAAGAAGGGGTTTACCAATTGGTCTTACGGGGAACCCAAGCGGGAACTCAAACCTCTAAATTCCAAATTCTAGAGTTGAGTACCGCAACAGAGCTTACTCCCAACCTAGCCACCAGTGTCACTATTGCGCCCAAAGAATATGTCGCCCAGCGCATTACGGCGGAAGCGGGCCAAACTCTATTCTTAGACCACCTATCTGGTCTGGGGGAAATTGAAGTGTATGGCCCCAATAATCAACTTGTGCCGTTGACTGTGAGTTCAGACACCAGCAATCAGGATGCCCGCAGTATCGAACTCCCGCAAAGTGGCGAATACACTATCGTTGTGAAAAACGAGGGGAGTAGTGCGTCTACTTATGAGTTCATCCCCTATCTCCATGCTGCCGCCCGACCTGATCTCGTCACACCAGGAACGGGTGAGAACAGTGCTGATGCCCTAGATGGAGAAGGCAGCAGCCTGGGAACCTACACCGTCACTGTTGAAGCTGATGATGGTCGCGGCGGCCGTGCTCTCCAAACCTATGCCATCAAGCTCTGGCCCGATCCAGAGAACAATGCACCTAATATTCTCAGTCAGCCCGTTGAGAAAGTGGCCCTTGACCAAGGGATGTATCGGTATCAGCTCACCGCCTTGGATGCGGATGGTGACGCGCTCAAATACCGCTTAGTCGATGCGCCAGTAGGTGCAGTAATTAGCACGGATACTGGCGAGTTGCTGTGGTTCCCCAGTGATGCTGTGACCGCAGGGAATCCAGAAACCTTCACTGTAGAAGTTACGGATGGACGAGGGGGCTTTGATACCCAGACCTTCGATGTCACTCCCCACGAGAGCTTAGGAACCATTCAAGGCACGGTCTTTGACGACCTCAACGGGAATGGTCTCCGGGATAGTCTGCTTATTCAAGGGGATGATCCGGCGATTGTGATTGCCATTGACACCTCTGGCAGTGTCGCTGCCCCCTTCCCCGGCCCTGATGGGATTGAAACCGTACTGGATGCTCAGATTGCCGCCACCAAAGGATTGATTGAGAGCTATATTTCCCAGGGCTTGGGGAATCAAATCAAAATTGCTATTGCCGGTCATAACACCGGCACAACAGGAACCTTGCCCCATGACTGGATTCCTGGTGGCGACCTGGATGCCTTTATCACCCCAGAAGCAGACTATGACGGGAACGGCACACCCGATATTCTGGAATACCTCGATGCCCTAACGCCCGCTTTCATCCCCGGTCACGATGGAACGGATATCCAAGGCGCGATTGATGATATTTCCCAGTACATTGATGTCCTCGGGACAGAAAACCCCAATGTCATCTTCCTCTCCGATGGCTATGACGGGGGGGTTACGTTACCGGAGAATCGTGCAGCGTTAGCAGCAAGTGCCCAAGCCATCCGCGACACTGGAGCCACCTTGAGTGCTTTTGCCGTAGGCCCCTATTCCACGATTACAACGATGACGCCCATTGATCCCAATGTGCGGCAATTGCTCGATGTGGAAGAATTTGTAGACATTCTCAGTGGTAAGGATGCAGCCTATCAGCTTGAACCCGATTTAGCAGGCATCACTGTCTACCTTGACACCAATAACAATGGGCAACTGGATCTCGACCCCAATGGGGATGGGGTATTCGATGACAGTGAACCCTGGCAAGTCACCGGAGAACAAAATACCGACTCTCTCGTCGAACGGGCCTTTGTGGGCTACCGCTTTGAAAATCTGCCCCTCAGTGACACCGAAAACTATGTCATCCGAGCCATCCGACCCGAAGCGTATGGTCAAACAGCCACCAACCCTGATGACGATCCCACCACCAGTGACCCCTGGATCGTCCAGGTCAAAGATGGTGAACCCGTTGAACGGTGGTTTGGTCTCCATGATGGAGAAGCCAACCGTCCCAATGGTGATCCAAGCTTTGTGACCACCGCTCCCGATGTGGTGCTGGCAGGGGGTGAGAGCTTCCGCTACAGCGCCAATGCCGTTGACCCCGATGCGGACATTTTGACCTATGACCTTGCCCTTGAACCTGACGGCATGGCAGTCGATCCAGATACGGGCATTGTGGTCTGGAATCCCACAAAAGCTCAAGTGGAAGACTACTATGCTGAACTGCGTGAGGTGCAAGCTCGTCTGACCGCCTTTGGCCGACCCGATGCTGCTCCGACAAGTGTCAAATTCGACGTTTTACTCATTGCCAAAGATGGCAATGGCGGTCAAGCGTTGCAAACCATCGAAGTAGAACTCGAAGCCCCTAATCAAGCCCCGATCTTCACCTCCACCTTTCCCGAAACCGTTGAGCCGCAGCTTGGCAAGACCCTCACCTATCAAGCCGCGGCTTTTGACTGGGATGACGCTGACCAGGAAAACCTCACCTACAGCCTGATTGACTCACCCAGCGGCGTCAATCTCACCGCCGATGGCACGCTCACTTGGACACCCAGTAGCCTCGGAGAGCAGGAAATCACCATCCAGGTGAGTGACCCGCAGGGGGCCACGGACATCCAGACAATTCGCACCACGGTGATTGAAGCCGTGACCAATCGTCCACCAGAACTCCAGTCAACCCCACCGACAAGCATTCGCCTGGGAGCCAATTACTTCCACGTTCTCAAAGCCACCGACCCGGATGGTGATGCGCTGACCTATCAGTTTGTCCAGGAAAACGGCAATGACGTTGCCCCAGCGGGCATGACCATAGACAGTGAAGGCAACATCTTCTGGCAACCGGACGCGAGTCAGATTGATGAGCATCGGGTCAAGGTTGCCATCAGCGATGGGACTGACATCCTTGAATACGAATGGACAATTGATGCCTTTAACTTCGCCGAGAACCGTCCACCCCGCATTACCTCAATTCCTGAACAACAAACTAACATTGAGCGACGCTATCGCTATGACGCGACAGCCAGTGACCCCGATGGCGATACCTTGCTATGGCGTTTAATTGAAGCCCCACGAGGTATGGTCATTGACCCCTTGACTGGAGCCGTGAGCTGGCAGCCTCAATCCGACCAGATTGGCGACCATATCATCATTATTGAAACGATTGACCCGTCCGGTGTAGCCTCCGGTCAAGAATTCACCCTGTCGGTCAGTGGAGCCAATAAGCCACCAACGATTTACTCCACACCACCAACTCAAGGCAGTACCAACAAGGACTACCGCTACACGGTCGTTGCCCAGGATATTGAAGGTGATGCCCTGACTTATCAGTTTAGTGAAGCACCTACTGGCATGACTATCGATCCGTTAACAGGTGACGTGCTTTGGACACCCAATACAGCCGGTTCCTACACAGCAGAGGTAGTGGTGACGGATGCTCAAGGCGGTAGCACCAGCCAACGCTTTACAGTGGAAGTTAGTACCCCTGAGACCAACCCACAAGTAGCCAATTCACCCCACAGTATTACTTCCCTACCGAGCTATGTGGCGGATACGACTGTCCCCTACACCTATGCTCTAGAAATTGATGATCCTGAAGGCAAGACCAATGGAGAGTTTAACTACCAAATCCTCAACTGGGATGCTTTGGTTGCACAAGGCTTTGATGCCACCAGTCTCTACATTGACAGTCAGGGTGTGCTGAATTGGACGTTTGATGGCACGAATGCCAATCAGCAGTACGACATTGTAGTGGCAGCGGCAGATGATGAGCATGGGGCAGTGCAAGGATTCACCGTAACGGTCTTGGAGAATCAAGCCCCGATTCTCAATTCCCAAGCTCCAGATACGGCAGCCGTAGGACAGGAGTATGTCTACGACCTCAAGGCGATTGATCCCGAGGGTCAGGAATTGACCTATACCATTGCAGACATCCCCGGCCATCAAGCGGCGCTCGATGCAGGGGTGACGATTGATGAATTAGGTCGGATACGTTGGACACCGGATGCGGATGATGTGGGCAGTTTGCCTGCCTTTACCGTGACTATCACCGATCCCTTGGGGGGTGAAACGACTGAAACGATTAACCTTACGGTGATTCAAGATGATGTCGCGCCTCAAGTTGTTATCCGACCCGTTGGCGTGATTAGTGATGCCCTTGATCCAGCCAACGACTTTGAGAAAGATGTCAGTCAAGGCAATACCATGATGTTCCAAGTGAGGGGCATTGATGATGTGAAACTCAAGAGCCTGCAACTGGAAACCCAGCTCAACAACGGGGATTGGGTTGCCGTGCCCTTGGATAGTCGTGGTGTTGCGATTGTCCCCGTGGGTCAGCCCGGCGAGACCTTAGAACTGCGAGCAACAGCCACGGACACTGCCGACAATGAGAGTAGCAAAACGCTCCAGATTGGCTTCTTCAACTCCCAATCCAACGCCGAAGTCACCATCGACCTCAACCTGGATAATCTCAAAGCCGAAGCTGGTGATACCGCCCTTGTCAGTACTCCCACCCCGATTTACGGCACGGTGCTCAACAGTGAAGGGGATACGGTCTCGTACAAACTCGAAGCGATTCCCCGCGACGGCAGTGAACCCATCACGATCTTTGAGCAGACAAATGTGCCTGAGATTGATGGCAGCAAGCCCGATGCCCAGCCCTTGGGCACGTTTGACCCTTCATTGCTGCCCAATGACAGCTATATGCTGCGCCTGACGGCTTCTGAGACCACCGGTGGGTCAACGGGCTTCTTTGAAGAGCAAGTAGAGGTGATAGGTGAGCTGAAGCTCGGCAACTTCCAGGTCTCCTTCACCGACCTCGAACTGCCTGTAGCGGGCATCCCAATCTCGGTGACGCGCACCTATGACAGTATGACGGCGCACCAGTCCGATAACTTTGGTCAGGGCTGGCGCTTAGAGTTCCGGGATACCAACTTGCAGGTCAGTGTACGTTCCCAGACTCCCGAAGAAGAGCTAGTGGGTCGTTACCCTGCCTTTACCGAGAACACCCGAGTCTTCGTCACCTTGCCCGGTGGCAAACGCACATCGTTCCGCTTCCAGCCAGTGCTGAATGAAGAATTTGCCGAAGCTGGGCTAACAACCTTTGCCAGCCTAACGCCTTACTCTCCAGCCTTCGTCGCAGAAGATGGTTCCGGCTTGACCCTTTCGGTGAAGGGAACTGTGATCCTGGAAGACCAGAATAATGGAGAATACCGCGCCGTTGACGGCACGCCCTACAACCCCGCTGACTTCCGCTTTGGCGGTCAATACACCCTCACCACCCGTGATGGCATTGAGTATCAGATTGATCCCGAGAGCGGCGATCTACTGACTGCCACCGACACCAACGGCAACAAACTCACCTTCACCGATGCCGGGATTAGCAGTGATACAGGCGTAACCGTTCGCTTTGAGCGGGATGCGGAAGGTCGGATTGTGAAGGTGATTGACCCGCGTGATAACGTCATCACCTACGACTACGATGCGGAAGGCAACCTGATTAAGGTTACGGATGCCGAAAACAACGAGACCGAGTTCTTCTACGAAGACCCGAACCGAGACCATTTCTTAACCCGCATCGAAGACCCCCTTGATCGTCCTGCCGTCCGCACTGAATATCTGCCCGATGGCAAGCTCAAGAAGATCTTTGATGCTGATGGCGACCCGATTGAGTTTGAATACGACCCCGACAGCAATACCCAAATCACCAAGGATGCTTTGGGCAACCCGACGCTGCATGAATACGATGACATCGGCAATGTAATTCGCCAAGAGAACGCCGCTGGGCATACCGTCATCTTTAAATATGAAGACCCGAATGACCCTCATCTGCTGACCCAGACCATTGATGCCAATGGCAACGTTGTTAACTACACCTACGATGCCGAACGAAATCTGACCTCCCGGACAGAACTGCATGACCCGAGCAACAGTGACCCAGCGACGACCTACTACACCTACAACGAATATGGTCAGCAGACCTCTGTGACGCTGCCGACCGGGGCAACCTTTGAGATGGGCTACAACAGCCAGGGGAATCTGACTGCTCTGAAGGATGGGGATGGCAATGTGATTCAGTCTTGGATTTACCTGCCCAATGGGAACCTGATTCAAGAAACCGACCAATATGGCACGACGTACTATGGAGACTTCGATGCCTTCGGCAATCCGGGCTGGATGCAAGATGCCAACGGTGATGTCACCGAAATGGAATACAACGCCAATGGTGATCTGGAGCGAATGATCGAGAATCCGGGCACACCGGAAGAGGAAGTCTCACTCTTCACCTATGACAGCTTGGGCCGCGAAGACTATGTGGACTATGGCGATGGGCTCTACGTCGATTACGACTACGAAGGCGCAGGCGGTGACTGGACCTATCTTGAATCCCCCACCATCGGCACGATTGAGCGCAAGTTCACCGACGACGGCAAACTCGGCGGCTGGGTCACACCCGAAGGCGAAAATCTAACCTTCACCTACCACGACAACGGGCAACTCTGGCAAGAAATCACGCCTGATGGCACCACCACCTACCTCTACAACGACCCCCTAGGACGAGTCACCGAGGTAACGGATGAAAACACCGGCATCAAGACCCTCACTTACTACGACGAGCACCAAACCACCCTCGGGGATGGCTACACCGACCCCGACGCGCTCAACGACAACCTCTTGGGTCAAGTCGCCGCCCGCGAAATTCGTCTGCCCGATGGCACGAGCTACATCACCCATTACACCTACTACACCGATGGTCAGATCAAGACCATGACCGATGCCAATGGGGAACTCTGGCGGTATGAATATACCGACACCACCACCACAGTCATTGACCCCTTGGGTCGGCGCACCACCAGCACCCAAACCGCCGAATACCTGCCCGACTCGACCCAGTATGCCGATGGCACCAGCACCAGCGCCGAATACCTCTACGACAACAACCTGCTAGAGGGCAGTGACTATCCCACGGAAATCACTGACCGAGGCGGACGTGACCGCGACTTCACCTACGACGAATTTGGTCGCCTCGAATCCGCCACCGACTGGGGTGACACCGTCTACACCTTCCATTACGACGGGGCTGACTATGACTACAGTGTCCAGACCCCGACGGGCGAGACGATTCTCGGCTACAACTACACCGACAACGGTGAAATTGAAACCATCGTCTACGGCGATGGTGGCAACAGTCGCTCCTTCGTCTACGACCCCGTGACCAATGAACTGATGCGGGAAACCCTGCCCTCGGGTGCCGTGGTGGACTATACCTATGACCCCGACACGGGCTTAGAAACCCGCCGCACCGAAACTGATAACGGGAATGTGGTCAGTGATGTCACCTTTGGCTATGACCCTGACACGAATCAACTCACGACGGTCACGGAAAATGCGGGCACAACCGAAACTACGACCTACCTCTATGAACCCGATACCGGGGCATTTGCTGGCTTGGAATATCCCGATGGCAGCAAGGTTGAATATGGCTATGATGCTTTGGGTCGGATGAGCAGCGTCAAGGTGACGGCGGAGCCGGATGGTGTGAATCCGCCGGAAACCTTTGAGACGACTTACGAATATGACGGCAACAATAACCTGACGAAGGTGGTTGACCCGCTCACGGGCACGACCACTATGACCTACGACGAGGTGAATCGTCTGACGGAACGGACATTGCCCAATGGCATCAAGACGGTCTACACCTACAAGGAAAACACAGACTATATTGAGAGCATTACCCACTATGCGCCTGAACCGAACAGCACAACAGAGCTTGCTTCCGTAACCTATGAACGTGCTCCGGGTGGGGAACCGACGAAGATTACCCGTGAAGATGGCTCTTATGTTGAGCTGGATTATGATCCCTCACTGCGGTTGGAGAGTGAAGCCTATTATGACGACCAGGGTGTTTTGATTGAGGAGATCACCTACACCTATGATGCGGACGGTAATCGTCAGTCGGTTTCAAGCGGCGTTGCTGAAGGAACCTATGATTACGGTGATAGCATCCATCAGCTCTCGACCATCGTCACTGATTCAGGAACAGAAACCTATCGTTACGACGATGGTGGTCGGGTTGACCAGATTGTCCGGGATGGGGAGACCTTTAACCTGATCTACAACAGTGATGACCTGTTGGTGAATGTGACCGATGCTAATGGCGTCTCGATTGTCAGCTATGACTACGACAGTGAGGGTCGCCGGGTGGAGATGAGTGATGAGCGGGGCACGCGGGATTATCTGGTGGCTCCGAATCCGGGGGATGGGTTAGCCTCACCGCACCTAATTTCGGATGCAGCGGGCGATCCGTTGGCGGCGTATGTGTATGCGGGGTCGATGCCGTTGATGCGCTTGGATGAGCTGGGCAATCCGGTTTATTACCTGGAAGATGGGATGGGCAGTGTGATTGGGTTAGCCGATG